>JASHPF010000010.1 GCA_030038295.1 Streptosporangiaceae bacterium | reverse complement strand
TGCTGTACAGCCCGACCGTAACCGGGCTGCGACGGCTCATCTGGTCGGGCGCGCATCGGGCACAACTCAGGGTGCGCCGCCCGCTGGGTTCTTGCGATGAATCCGGTCGCTGCCCGAAGTCTCACTCACAGAGGGTCCATGAAGGAGGAGCCATGCCAAACCTGTCCCCGGTCGCATACCTGGACGCCCGCTACAGCGAAGCGAACGCCCAGCCGACACCGTGGCCAGACGCGGTGGCCGAACTGGAGAGAGCGGGCCTGTTCTGGGTGTGCAGTGTCAGGCCTGACGGCCGCCCGCATGTCACCCCGGTTGTCGCGGTCTGGGTGGACGGCGCTTTGTATTTCAGTAGCGGGCCAGCTGAGCAGAAGTCGAGGAACCTGGCGGCCAACCGACACTGCGCGGTGACGACCGGCTGCAACACGTGGAACCAGGGCTTCGACATCGTGCTGCACGGCGAGGTCGTTGTCGTGCGTGACCTGCCGCTGTTGCAACAGGTGGCCGACGCGTTCCTGGCGAAATACGGGGATTTCTGGGCCTTCGAGGTCGCCGCTGACGGCACGTTCCGCAGTCGCGGGGTATCGCTGGTCTACCAGCTCATCCCGGTACAGTCGCTCGGGTTCAGAAAGGACCCGTTCAGCCACACGCGCTGGGACTTCACCGCCTGACCGTGGACCGGCGGGCCGTAACGACCGCAGCCCGGCACGGCCGCGTTCCCTCACCCAAGGAAGGACAGGATGAAGCTTCTGCTCACGTCCGCTGGCATCAACAACACGAGCATTGACAGCGCGCTGGTCGGCCTGCTGGGCAAGCCGATTGCCGAGTCCAGCGCCCTCTGCATTCCCACCGCGTCGTACGCCATGGGCGGTCCTGTTCCGGCCTGGCGGATGATCACCGGGCGATCCTCGACGCCCTTGTGCGAACTGGGCTGGAAGTCCCTGGGAGTGCTGGAGCTCACCGCGCTGCCCAGCATCGATGAAGAGCACTGGCTGCCCACGGTCCGGGAGACTGACGCCCTGCTGGTGGGCGGCGGCGATGTCTTCTATCTGGGCTACTGGATGCGGCAGTCCGGGCTGGCAGACCTCGTGCCGTCGCTGCGCGAGGCGGTCTGGGTGGGGGTGAGCGGCGGCAGCATGGTCGTGGGCGCCGCGATCGGGGAGTACTTCGAAGGCTGGAAGCCGCCGACCGGTGGCGATTGCGCGCTGGCGATGGTGGATTTTTCGTTGTTCCCGCACCTGGATGACGAGAACATGCCGGGCTTTTCCATGGCCGGCGCGGAAGAATGGGCCGCTGGCCTGCCGGGGCCGGGGTACGCGATTGACGATCAGACCGCCGTCAAGGTGACCGGCGGCACCGTCGAAGTCGTCTCCGAGGGGCACTGGAAGCTGTTTGCCCGCTAAACCCGAGAGGCTCAGCGAATCGGTCATGCTGCCCATGGTCGACTGCTGAGAAGGCACGGCTAGGCACTCGTGGTCGCAGCCTGGGCTCCGCCGATGGGCACCACGTCGACGCGGTAGAAGTATTCCAGCTGCTTCATTTGCGACTCGATGCCGCGTACCAGCGACTCGACCTGGCCGCCGCTGAGGCCGTCGTCGATGCCAACCCTGGCGACAACCCATACCCGACCTGGGCCGACGAAAGTGACGAGGATCTCGTGAATGCCGGTCACCCCGGGATAGCCGAGGAGAAAGGCTTCTGTTCTCTCGCCCCAAGCACGCCGGAACGGCTGGGTGAAGCCGCCGATGTCGCGGTTCTGCGACTCTCCGGCGGCCGACACCCACGCTCCGACGAGGAAGTCGTGGCCACGTCTGACGAGCCGGAGACCGACGCCGATGAGCGCCAGGCCGATGAGCACGGCGACCACTGCCTGCGGTATGGAGGACCCGGTGACCTGATTCAGGGCCAAGGCGGCCAAAGCGAGGACGTCTCCGCCGATCGACACTGCGTCCGAGAGAAAGACAGTCCGCAGCGTGGGGTCGGACGTGGCCCTGGACTCTGCCAGGAGCTTTCGATGGAAGCGACGTGCGCGGCGGGTCATCTGGCCCGCTGACTGGCGAATTGACGCCAAGTCAAAGACGGCAGAGATGGCGAGCACGACGTAGGCCACGGCGAACCGTGAGGTGACACCAGGGTGAATCAGCTGATCGATGCCCTCGCGCAGGGAGAACACCGCACCGCCGACCATCACGCCGAGGCCTGCAAGCAGGGCCCAGAAATAGGCTTCCCGCCCGTACCCCAGGGCGTGCTGATCGTCGGCAGAGCGGCTGCTGCGCCGCTGAGCCAGGAGGAGGAACGCGTCGTTGGCGGTATCGGCGAATGACTCCGAGGCTGCGGCGGCCACTGCGGACGAACCGGTGAGGACGGCTGCGGCGACCTTGGCGAGCGCAACTCCGAGATCGGCCCCGATAGCTACCCATACGGTCCGCGTGGTTTGGTTCGGCATCGCCCGACCTCCCACCGTCTCTGGCGAGCGCCCGTGGCATGCTCGACCGGCTATGCCACCCCCCCAGGCGAAAGAACGGGGCTCTCGTCCGCGGTTCCAGGCTCAGCAGCCTACCTGCGGTCCCGACGCGACAGCAGAGCCGGCAGGGTGAGCGCATCTTCCGTACGCCCGCGCGCCCAGGATCGTGGTGGCAGTCGTGGGCGCGGCCCTGATCGGTGGCGGCCTCGCGCAGACCCTTAACCCGGCGACCACTCGCACGGATTCGGCGGCTACGGGGAAGGCAGGCGGAGAGCAGGATCGGGATCGGGCTCCGTTAGGTTAAGCGCGTGGACGCCGACCAAGGTTGACCTGTGGAACCTGAGTTCGGCGATCAGCAGTCCGCAGTGACACGGCGGGAACGCCCGACTATCGGTCGAAGGCCCCCGAACTGGACGAGGGGATAACGGCATGAGCAGGCTCTTCATCGCGGCACTGCAGGTGTCGCTGGACGGCTATCTGCAGGGTGCCAACGGTGCGGTCGACTGGGTCGACTCGTGGGATGACGCGCTGAGCCTGGTCCCCGACGCGGACACGGCGGTTCTCGGCGGCGGGATGTATCCGGGCTACGAGATGCTCTGGGGATCGATCGCCGCCGATCCGCGCAGCGGCGCCGCGATGCTGGGGCGCGAGATCACCCAGGGCGAAGCCGAGTACGCGCTGTGGACGCAGCGAACCCCGCACTACGTGTTGTCCACCACCCTGCAGCAGGTCGGCTGGGAGACCGCTCACCTGGTGCGCGACGTCAGCGAACTGTGGCCGCTGAAGGAGCAGCCCGGCGGCGCTGTCTATGTGATCGGCGGCGCCGCGCTCGTGGCCAGCCTGCTGAAGGAGGGTCTCATCGATGAGCTCCGGCTGATCGTGCACCCGATCATTCTCGGCGGCGGCAAGTCGCCGTTTGCAGGCGTGACCGGTCCGCGGACGATCCAGCTCGCGCAGACCAGCGTGGGCCGGAGTGGCCGGGTCGTTCTGATGTATCAGGTCTGACAATGTCTCCGCTGTGCGATGCACGTGCGTGAGTGGTCAGGGCGGGGCCTTCGAGTGCTCAGCTTGCACGGGCAGTGAGCTGGGAGACACGCTGCGGGCTGATGCCGAGAAGGGCGGCAACATCGCGGACCGACAGCCCCCGCGCAACAAGCTCGACAGCAGCCTCGCCGGTGCGGGCCGCAGCAGCGGCGGCGAGCTCGTCCGCTTGGCGGCGCAATCGGCGGACCTCACGGGCAGTCTCGTCGAGGTCGGAGTCACCGGTGTGATAGTCGTACTCCAGCACGAGGCTAGGCATCGCCTCGTCCGGCAGGCCGGCAGCCAAGACGACGACCTCCCGCACAGCCTGATCGAGCCCTGGCAGGCTCCGGGCATAGGTGTGAGCACCCTCGAGAGACGGCACGTCAGCAAGCCATAGACCGCCCTCGCGCGTGATGACCACGCGATACGTACCGCTATTCATCGCAGCCATCCCTCCCAAGGCCACCTGCAGATCCCGCTCGATGGCACGTAACGTCCCAGCAGGAATATCGCGCGCATGCTGCGGAACAGTGGTCGCCGCCTTAGCTTCGGCGCCGTTGTCGTCAGTAAAGACGACAACATACCGGCGGTGCGAGCGGACCTGACGGACCATGACGCCGCCAAGCCGCTCGATCCGCCGATTCACCTCGCGCGCCTTCATCAGAATATGTCTAGCAGCTAGACAGCGACTAGACAGCGTGCGGCCGGGCCGGCTAGTGCCAGGCTCGGTCCGGCTGGACAAAGCTGCATCTGATCTTCCAGGAATCGATGGGCTGGACGAACAGCCATCTGCACCAGTTCCGGATCGGCCAAGCTCTGTATGGGCCGCACTTTGCGACTGGCCCGACGAGGAACTTCACGAAGTGAAGTTCAGGCTGGACGGCCTCGTACAGCAGGAAGATCGGTTCTGGTACGACTATGACTTCGGCGACGGCTGGGAACATGAGGCAGCTGTGGAGCTGGCGCACACATCAGCCACCCGAGGCTTGCCGATGCGGTGCGAGCGCGGCCCGCGGCACCGTTTGCCAGGTGACACAGACCATAAGAGCACGGCATGAACGGTGACGTCCGGCGGGCGAGCTCTGTCGGACGCCGCGTCGCGGTGACTGGCATGGCCGGGGCGGGGAAGAGTACGTTCTCGCGAGCGCTTTCGGCGAAGACCGGCCACCCCATCGTCGTTCTCGACCTCCACTTCTGGCTGCCGGGTTGGACCGAGCCGACCGAAGCCGAGTGGCGCGAGAAGCAGAAGACACTGCTCGCCGGCGACGACTGGATCGCCGACGGCAACTACCACTCCACGCTCGATCTGCGACTCGAGCGAGCAGACACGGTCGTGTTCCTCGACATACGGTGGTGGATTTGCGCGTGGCGCGCGCTGGTGCGCGGGGTTCGAACGCGCCCGGTTGGCTTCGAGCTGCCAGCCGGCTGTGAGGAGTCCCGTTGGCGTCGGCTTCGCGATGAATGGTGGCTGGCTTGGCGCATCTGGCGAGTCCGGCGCTCTGAGCGCGAGACAGAACTGAAGATCATCTCGCAGCACGGAGAGCATGCGGCGATGTACGTGCTCCGGTCCAAGCGCGCCGTGCGCGAGTTTCTCGACGGATGAATGCCGGTACCCTCTCTGGCGTCTGGGTGGTCTGTCGACGGTCGAGGGTTCCTGGTTTGCAGCGATCCCGGAGAGGGGCGACGACGTGGCTGACTCCCAGTTCCAGGCTGAGCGTTCTGGTGCCGACGACCACGACGAGGGCCGGGCTGGCGAAGGGCCTGCCGGTCCCGCAGAGTTATGGCCCGCTCATGCCCCGAGGCTGGACTGGGAAGCCGCCGCCATCGATCGGGGTCGTGACTCCAGCCCGCTGACCTGCGGATTCTTGGTGGAGCGGGTGACGAGAATCGAACTCGCACTATCAGCTTGGGAAGCTGACGTTCTGCCATTGAACTACACCCGCGGGCGCCTCGGCCCGGCCGGCACGTGCCAGCAACCGGCCGGTCATGACCTGCCCCGACATGGTACCGGATGCCGTCCATTGCCGCGGGCTACCCGCCGGGGCCCCGAGCGGCCGCACGGCTCGTCGGAGGTCCACGCTGCCACGCCGACGCACGCGCAGGCCGGCCTCCTTCGGTGCGGCGCATCCAGCGGAACGGTAGGTTGCCAGCGTGCTGCTGTCTGACCGAGACATCAAGGCGGAGGTCGAGTCCGGCCGCGTGCGGCTGGACCCATTCGAGCCCGAGCTCATCCAGCCGTCCAGCATCGACGTCCGGCTGGACCGCTTCTTCCGCGTGTTCGAGAACCACCGCTATCCCCACATCGACCCGGCGATCGAGCAGCCCGACCTGACCCGTCTGGTGGAACCGGAAGGTGACGAGCCGTTCGTCCTCCATCCGGGCGAGTTTGTGCTCGGCTCGACCTACGAGGTCATCAGCCTGCCAGACGACGTGGCCGGGCGGCTGGAGGGCAAGAGCTCGCTGGGCAGGCTTGGGCTGCTGACGCATTCCACGGCGGGCTGGATTGACCCGGGCTTCTCTGGCCACGTCACGCTCGAACTGTCGAACGTCGCGACCCTGCCGATCAAGCTATGGCCGGGAATGAAGATCGGCCAGCTCTGCCTGTTCCGGACCAGCTCGCCGGCCGAGCACCCGTACGGCTCGGCGGTCTACGGCTCGCGCTACCAGGATCAGCGCGGTCCCACGCCGTCGCGGTCGTACCTCAACTTCTTCCGTTCGAAGGTCTGAGCGGGCTGCGACGGGGGCGGCCGACGGGCGCGCGGCTAGCACCGTTAACCCCGGCGTTACGGGTGCGAATCACGCGGGCAACGGGAGCGCGGCATTGTGGGAGAACGTGGGCTACCAGACCGGGAGGGCCAGCGGTATGGCCAAGTGGCGGATCAGGATCCACCTGTCCGACGACGCGCACTCGAGGGCGCGCCTCAACGAGGTACTCGCCAGTCAGCGCGTGAGCGCGATCCAGCTGACCCCCCGGTCCGGCATGGACTCGGTCCTGTCCGGTGACGTCGTCCTGGAGCTGCCCCGCGACGACGAGCTTGGCGACATGCTCACCGCCCTGCACACGATCAGCCCGCAGGTCTTCGTCAGTCGTGCCCTCGAGGATCACGACGATGCGCTCGGCGCCCCGGTCGCTCCGGTCGCCGCGCTCGCTCCGGTCGACTAACGAGCGCAGCGCTCGGGGGGCCGCGAGGCCTAGTTCTCGGTCCTGCGCAGGGTGGCCAGCTCGGTCCGCAGCGCGTCCCGCTCGGCCTCCAGCTCACGCACTCGGGCTTCGAGCTGCAGCACGCGCCGGATCGCCGCCAGCGTGAGCCCGGCGTCCATCAGCTCGGCGACGTACCTGACGATCACGATCTCGTTCCTGGTGTACCGGCGCTGGCCGCCCGCCGACCGAGAAGGCCGGACGATGCGGAATTCGTCGAGCCGCCGCAGAAACGCCTGCTGGACTTCCAGCATCTCGGCAACCTGGCCGACAGTGAACAGCGGCATGTTCGCATCGTCCAGGGGCAACATGGGCACGGTTACCTCCCGGCATACCAACGGCCCCGGCCGCCGCGCACGCTGCCCGCAAAACGGGGAGCGGCCGACGACTCCAGGGCAGGTTCGCGACCAGGGGCCCGCGCAGGCGAGGCCGCGCGGGCCCTTCGTAGGCTACTGCGACGATCAGGCCTCGACAGCGGCCTGAGCGGCCGAGCTGACCTCGATCTTGCGGGGCTGCGCCCGCTCCTGCAGCGGCACGGTCACCCGCAGCACGCCAGCGTCGTAGGCGGCCGAGATCTTCTCGGCGTCCACGGCGTCCGACAGCCTAATCCGCCGCGTGAACGAGCCCATGACCCGCTCCCGCACGTACGGCCGCTCGGTCTCGGTGTACTCCTCCGAGCGCTTCGCGCCCACGGTCAGCCAGCCGTGGTCAACAGTCACGTCGATGCTGTCGGTGTCGATGCCGGGCAGGTCGAAGCGAAGCTCGACCTCTCCGTCGCGCCGGATGGCGTCCATCCGCATGGCAGCGTGCCCGCCGTCAGCGGTCCGCAGCACTCGGTGGAACTCCGCGAACGGGTCGAACGGTGTAAGCAGCATGTCCCTCTTACCCTCCTGTGTCCCCAGAACCTCTTGCTCAAGGCTCTGGCCCTTACAGTAGAGAAAACCTACAAGAGAGATTACATATTCCATGGGAACTGGGTGGTATCTACTCGCGGCCGTGCGTCCGTCCGCCGCCGCAGGCTCCTCCCCCACGCATTGCGGACATAACGTCGGCAAAGCCACTCGTGGCGCCGACCTCGGCGCGTAAACCTAGGCGAGACGCTCGATGATGGTGGCGTTCGCCTGGCCGCCGCCCTCGCACATGGTCTGCAGGCCGTAGCGGCCGCCAGTGCGCTCTAGCTCGTGCAGCAGCTTGGTCATGAGAATGGCCCCGGTCCCGCCGAGCGGGTGGCCGAGCGCGATCGCGCCGCCGTTCGGGTTCGTCTTCGCCAGTGACGCCCCGGTGTCCCTGGCCCAGGCGATCGGCACCGGCGCGAACGCCTCGTTCACCTCGAACACGTCGATGTCGTCAATGGTCAGGTGTCCCCTGGCAAGGACCTGCTCGGTGGCCGGAATCGGTCCGGTCAGCATGTATACGGGGTCGGCGCCGGTGACGGCGAGAGCGCGGATCCGGGCCCGGGGCGCGAAACCGTGCCTGCGAACAGCCGCAGCCGACGCGATGAGCAGAGCCGCGGATCCGTCCGAGATCTGCGACGCCGTCGCCGCCGTGATCTCCCAGCCCGGCCGCAGCGGCTGCAGCTCCTCCATCTTCTCCAGCGTCGTGTCCCGACGCGGGCCCTCGTCCGTGCTCAGGCCGCCAACGGGCGTGATCTCGCGGTCGAACCGACCCTCGTCGATGGCGCGAATCGCCCGCATGTGGCTCTCCAGCGAGTACTCCTCCAGCTCGGCCCGCTTGATACCCCACTTCTCGCACATCAGCTGAGCCCCGCGGAACTGAGAAATCTCCTGGTCTCCGTACCGGTCTCGCCAGCCCTGGCCGAACGGCAGCGCCAGGCCCTGCTTGTGCGGCAGCGCGACGGTGCTGCCCATCGGCACCATGCTCATGCTCTCGACGCCGGCCGCGATGACGATGTCCTGGGTGCCCGAGAGCACGGCCTGGGCCGCGAAGTGGACCGCCTGCTGAGAGGAGCCGCACTGCCGGTCGATCGTCACGCCGGGCACGCTCTCCGGCAGGCCGGCCGACAGCCACGCGTTCCTCGCGATGTCGATTGCCTGCGGGCCGACCTGCGAGACGCAACCCATGATCACGTCCTCGACCGCGGCCGGGTCCACGTTGGTCCGCGCGATCAGCTCCCGCAGTACGTGCGCAGCGAGGTCGACCGGGTGGACCGCCGAGAGGCCACCGTTCCGCTTGCCTACGGGGCTGCGCACCGCCCCGACGATGTACGCCTCAGACACCACGCGACCTCCATGCCCAGCGGTCCTGCCGCCGTCCGCCGCGCTGCCCGCCAGTGCGTAAGCGGACGTCAGCCGTCGTATTGAGGCTATCGCGCCGTACGGGTCGCGCCATAGTCCTCAGCAGGCAGCTTCCTCGCGCGATTGCCGCGCGCGTTACGTGTTCGGCCAGCTACTATCCGTGAGTGGCGAACAGCAGCGAGGACACCGCCGGCCTGGTCAGCATCGGCCAGCTCGCCAGGGATGCCGGGGTCAGCAGCCGGACCATCCGCTACTACGAGGAACTCGGCATCCTGCCGCAGCCACGACGGTCGCCCGGCGGCACCCGCAAGTACCCCAGGGAATACGGCGGATACATCGCGGCCGCGCTCGCGCTCAAGGACCTGGGTTTCCGGCTCGAGGAGGTGAAGCCGCTCGCGCGGCTCGCCGCCGGGCGCACGGTCAGCCAGGGTCAACGGGACGCGGCTGCGCGGCTCGTCGAGGCGAAGATCGAGGCACTGGCGCGGCAGGTCACCGTGCTGCGCCGGCTGCACGCCTCGGTGCAGGCTCCCGACGGCGGTCCGCCGGTGTCGGCGGTTCTCGGCACGGTCGCGGCCGATCGGCTCGACCCTGCCGACCTCCTCGCGGGCGAGAGTACTGCGCCGGCCGACGGAGCCCTAGCCTGGTGAGCTCCAGTCGTCGCGCGCGGCCCGGGCGATGAGCTCATAACGCGAGTGGATGCCGAGCTTGGCGTAGATCCGCTCGAGATGGCTCTCCACCGTGCTGACCGCCAGGAACAGCTGTCGCGCGATCTCGGCATTGGACGCACCGCCCGCCGCGAGCGTGGCGACCCGGCGTTCCTGAGCGGTCAGCTCAGCCCCGGTCGCGCGGCCGCGCTGCCGACCGCCCGCCACCTTGAGCTCGGCGCGGGCAAAGCCGGCCAGCCAGTGCGCCGAGGCGCCGACCGCGACGTCGGCCGCTGCCGCCAGCAGCCGGCGGGCCGCCGCCGTCTGCCCCACTCGACGCAGGTAGCTGCCGTAGTCGAGCAGGGTCTCGGCGTGCTCGATCGGCAGGTCGACCTCGGCGTGCAGAGTTAGCGCCAGCTGAAAATGCGCATCGGCGTCGGCGTGCTGCCCGTTCAGCTCGGCCAGCCACGCGCGCCCGGTCGCCGCTGCGATCCGCGGGAACCGGCAAGGCATCCGGGCAGCGGCCTCGTCCAGCCAGCCGATGAGTCGCTCGGCGTCGGCGGCCCGGCCGGCGGCCAGATAGGCGGCGATCGCGTGCCTGGCCCACGGCGGCAGACACGGCTCACGCAGGCCCATCTCCGCCACCGTCTCCTCTAGCCGGGCGTACTGCTCGCACGCCTGACCGATCGCGCCCTCGCGCAGCGCCCGATGACCACGTACCTCCAGCAGATGCACCAGCGCCAGTCGCACGCCTCCCGCTGTGGCAGTGGTCTCAGCCCGGTCGCACCACTGGACCCACTGATCGAGCCGTCCCATGAGCATCAGGATGGAGGCCATGCCGACCGCGGCGAACGGCTCTAGGAGCGGCACGATCTCGACCAGCGGCTCGGCGACCCTGATAGCCGCGAGAGCCTCGTCCAGGCGGCCGAGTTGCTGTAGCGCGTACGCGTGGCCCACGGCCAGTGCTGCAATTGCCTCTGGCAGGTTGGCCTGGGCCACGAGTGCCCGGACAGCAGCGAATGCTCTATCCGCCTCAGCCAGCCGCTCGACCAGGATGGCGGCGTGACCGAAGCTGTTGACCGGTCCCCACCCGCCGCCGGCCGCCACGGCGTCCGCGGACCAGTCCATCTCCGGCCCCGTCTTCCACGGGGCGGCCGGCTCGGCCGCGGCCATGCCCATTGGATTAGCCGTTTGGAGCGCTATCTGGCCCCAGTCAGCCGCCGCCCGGGTTGCTAGCAGGCCGCCTAGCGTCCTGCTCAGGTCCCTGGCCTGGGCCGCCAGGGGCAGTGCACGCGCGGGCCCCACCGTCATCCAGCAGGTAAACGCAGCGTCAAGCAGCACCTGTACCGCGGTGCGCGGGTCTTCCGGCAGCGCTGCGGCCGCTGCCTGCTCGAAGGTGGCGATGCCCCGGAGGGGCTGACCGGACATCATCAGCGCCCGGCCCAGCATCCACCGTGCCTCCACCCGGCGTTCGGCCGACAGGTCGGCGCGGCCGAGCAGTTCCTCATACGCCCGCACCGCCGTGTCGAGCTGGCCGGTGGCGAGCAGCGCTTCCGCCCTGGCCAGCAGCAGCCCGATGGAAGCCCGCCCGCCGGCCAGCGCAACTGCGGCGTCCAGCCGCGTCGTGGCAACCGACAGCGCGCCCGCCCGCCGGGCGGCGCGGCCGGCCGCCTCGAGCACGCCGACCGCTTCTGCGTCGCCGGCCAGGTGCGCCAGCACTGCATGCTCCGCCGCCTGCGCGTCCAGCCCGCGGGCGTGTAGCACGGCAAACGCTCGCGTGTGCAGCCGCACCCGGACCGGCCCGGCGAGATCGTCGTACAGCGCCTGCCGGAACAGCGGATGCACGAAGTCGGCCTCGGCGCCGGGCTGCTGCCCGATCAGGCCCGTGCGCCCGAGCGACTCCAGCGCCGCGTCGATCTCGGCGCCGCTCAGACCGGCAACCTCCGCGGCCACCTCTGGCAGGAAGCTGGCTCCGAGCACCGAGGCTGCCTGCGCGCAGCGCATGCCCACTGACGGCAGCCCGGCGAACCTGGCAAGCAGAACGCCCTGACCGAAGCCCGCGTGGCCGGGCGCGCCGACCTCTGGCAGCGCGCCACCGTCGCGCACCGCTAGCGCAAGTTGCTCCAGTAACAACGGATTGCCGGCGGACAGCGCGAACGCCCGATGCCGCTGCTGCTCTGGAAGCACCGCGCCCACGCGGCTATCCAGCAGGAAGCCCGACGCAGCCTCCGTCAGCGACGCCAGCCGCAGAATCATGCCGCAGCCCTCGTGCGCCAAGCTCGCTACCGCCTCGTGCGCCTCTGACGGCCACGGTCGCAGCGCGGCGATCAGGCCGAGTCGCAGCGATGTCAGCCGGCGGCAGATGAAGGAGAACAGCGCGACCGAGTCGGCATCGGCCCAGTGCAGGTCGTCGAGCACCAGCAGCACGCCGCGCCCGCCCTGGCCTTGCAGCCACCGCAGCACCCCGTAAAACCGGCCGGCCCGGTCGCCAGCCGCCCCGGCTGCCTCGTCCTCGCCGAGCACGTCCGCTCCGCCCACTTCGCGCAACGCCTCGGCCAGCACACCGAACGGCAGGCTGGTCTCCATCGGATGGCCACGGCCGAACCCGACCCTAAGTCCAGACGCCGTTGCGAGCCGACAGGTGTAGTCGAGCAACGACGTCTTGCCGAGCCCCGCCTCGGCGAGCACGAACACCGCGCCCGACTCGCCCGCCGCCACCGCGTTAACGAGCCGCCGCAGCGCGGAGGTCACCTCGTCGCGCTCCAGCAAGCCGCTGCTTGGCCGCACCGCGATCCCTCCCCGGAAGAGGGCACGTGTTCCTAGGACAATGACGGCCAGGCGAGCAGCACGGATTACCGCGAACCGGAACTTTACGGAACGGGGGGCTGGGGTGTCACTCCGTGCTGGCCGGCCCGCAGCTCGTTGATCGCGCTCATCAGGCCGATCCAGCCGCTGAAGTCCAGCGCGACCGCGGCCTGCTGCGGTCCTATCCAGCCGCTGAGCGGCTCGGTGTCGGCGATCACCAGCCGCAGGACCAGAGATCCCGCAGGCAGGCCGCGCGCCTGCGGTGCGGCCTGCCCGGTGACCACCGGCCGTTCCCCTCCTGTCCGGCCGGAGCCGGCCGGATCGTCAGCTGCCAACGCTATTCGCCTCCAGCCCGCCGTCCGGTACCCGCAAGCCGAGATTCGCAGAGGCACCGCGCCCGTAGCATCGGGGAAACCACCTAATCTTTAGCCGGGTCTGCGAGCAGTGCCCGGTGAGTTCCTTTCGATCAGACACGGGCTCAGCGGGGCCGGCCGCCCACGGGGCGCCCTATGCTGGGTCGAGGGTCGGGCGGCACGGCGAGGCGGCACTGCGATGGCAAGCTCGGGCATTGTCCTGGCGGTGGTGATCGCGCTCATCGTTGCCTATGCGATAGCCAGGACACGGCGGCGGATGGGACTACTCGTCACCGGGAAGACCTGGGTCGCGGTCACCGTGGGCGTGGTGATCGTGCTGCTCGCGCTGTGGGCGACCCAGACGCACTGACCGGTCGGCTACAGCAGCAGGCTGGCGGCGCCGCCCTTGATCGGCATTTCGAACCAGACGGCCTTGCCGTCCTTAGTCGGCCGCGAGCCCCACCGGGTAGCGAGCTGGTCGACCAGGTACAGCCCACGGCCGCCTTCGTCGCTCTCCCCCGCGCTCCTGATTCTCGGCAGCCGGAGGTCGGAGTCGAGCACCTCCACCCAGATGGCTTCCTGACCGCGCCGCAGCCGCAGCGTGAAGTCTTTGCCGGGCGGGGCGCTGAACGCCTCGTCGTAGGGCGAGAGCTCCCAGTCACCCAGGATCCCGAGCGGGCCGGGGCCGACGCCTTCGAGCGCGAACTCATGCCGCGGCGTCGGCGTGGCCGCCGCGTGCAGCACCACGTTGGTGACAACCTCGGAAACCAGCAGGCAGGCCAGCTCCGTCTGCTCGGTGTCCATGCCCCAGCCGAGGAACGTCTCGTGCGCCAGCCGCCGTGCCTCCGACACGCGGACGGGCTCGGCGGGGAACTGCGCCTCCCAGGACGCGAGGTCGAGCTCCGACGTCCGGACGACGACCACCGCCATGTCGTCATCGATCTCACCCGGAACCGCGCGTTCGGCTGCCTCTGCGACCTGTTGCACGCTGCCGTCGGCAGCGCCCCGCACGGCGCGTCGCAGCATGTCCTGAACCTCGGCATCGGTGTAGACGCCACTGCCGTCGGCGCGCTGCCGCCGGTCTACGAGCCCGTCGGTGTAGAACACCAGCGTGGAGCCGGGTGCGAGGTATCGCATCTCCTCGCGGTAGGTGGGCAGACCAGGCACGCCCTTGCCGCGCACGCCGAGCAGCACGCCCCGGTCGCTGATCTCGAGCTGGCTGACGTCGTGGCCGCGCACGAGGAGCGGCGGCACGTGTCCAGCGTTGGAGAACGACAGCGTCCGCGACCACGCGTCGTACACCAGGTAGGTGCAGCTCACGGTCGGCGGGTCGGGTACGCCGAGGCCTGCGCCGTCGGGCGCGGGCAGGTCGAGCGAGCGCACCCAGTCGTCCAGCCGGCGCAGGATTTCCGCGGGGGACTTGTCGTCCTGAGCAAACGCCCGAAGCGCGGCGCGGAGCTGGCCCATGACCGCGGCCGCCCGGGCCCCCCGGCCCTCCACATCCCCGATGACGATGCCGACCCGGCCGGCCGACAGCGGGATGATGTCGTACCAGTCACCGCCGACCTGGGTCTGGATGCCCTGGCCGTGGGTCTCGAGCGGCTTGGCCGGCACGTACTTGTAGGCGACGTCGAGACCGTCCACGAACGGCGGGCTCTTGGGCAGCAGGCTGGTCTGGAAGGCGAGCGCCGTTCGGCGCTCCTCCTCGAACAGGAGTGAGTTGTCGATGGCGATGGCGACCCGGCTGGCGATCGCGCTGAGGAAGTCGCGGTCATCCGCGCCGTAGTGTCGCTCGTCGCGGTCGGTGAGCATGGACAGGGCCAGGCTCATGACGCCAAGCAGTTGCCCGCGGACGACCAGCGGAGCTGCGATAACGGAGGTCAGCCTGATGTCGTCGCAGATCTGCTGGCTTTCCGGCCTCGGCACCGGGAAGGCCTGTTCGGCCAGGTCCGCCACCACGACCGTTTCCAGGTGCGACATCGCCTGCTCGCAGAAGTGGCCCCTCGGGTACTTGATCTGCTCGCCGACCAGCGCCCAGCTGCCAGGCGGAGGTGTCCAGCCACGGGAGTTGAATTGCGCCCGGCGGACCAGTGTCTCGCCGTGCAGCAGGTCGATGAAGCAGTGGTCGGCAAACTGCGGTACCAAGGTCTCGGCGACCTGGCGCAGCGTCACGTCCAGTTCCAGGGAGCTGGACAGCCGCTCGCCGATCCGCTCCAGCAGGCCGATCCGGTCGCTGGCGCGCTGACCGCCCCGCCGGGTCGCCTCCCTCGCCATGATCATGATCCCGGTGATCTCGCCGTCGCCGTCGCGTAGCGGCGCGGCCTGGGCGCGGACAAAGACCCGGCTGCCGTCCATGCGCTGGCTGGCGAAGGTGCCCTCCCAGGGCCAGCCCCGGAGCACGTTCTCCGCCATGTGCTGGACGGTCGCCGCGTCCGCCTGCTCGATGCCGAGCGACAGCAGCGGGCGCCCGGCCAGGTGCTCTGCGTCGTCAGGAAAGCCGAACAGCGAGACGGCGAACTGGTTGGCATACTGCAGGCCGCAGTCCCGGTCCGTCACGATCACGCCGACGGCGACGTGGTCGAGCACGTCGGCGGCGGTCAGCTGCGGATGGGCCGGGGACCCCGACGGCGTCATCGCTGGCTCACCCGGCGGTGATCACACCGTCGTGACGAAGACGTGCGCGGCAACCTCGACCGGCAAGTCCGCCGCGTCACCGCCGACCCTGTCCCCACCTGTCACCCGCACACCGCTGTCGATGGCCGCGAGCGTTACCTCGCGTCCGGGTTGTATCCCAATGGTCTTGAGTCTAAGCATGAGCGCAGCGTCGCTTTGGACCTGCTCGCTGATGCGGCTGACGACAACCTGATCGGCGCCTAGCACCGCGAAGTTCGTCATTGCGATATCGGCCTCAGCGCTCGCCGCGTCAGCGCGCTTAGTCGCGTCGATCGGAACGCCAAGCTCGTTTAGGCCGGGAATGACATTTCCGTGCGGGCACCGAACCGGATAATCGAGCAGTTCGACTAGGCGGCGCTCCACATTGTCGGAAATGACGTGCTCCCACCGGCACGCCTCAATGTGGACCTCTTCCCAGGGCAGCCCGATGACGCTGACCAGCAGGCACTCGGCCAGCCGGTGCTTGCGCATGACCCGCATGGCCTGCTGGCGCCCCATCTCGGTGAGCGCCAGCATGCGGCCCCCCTCGACGTGCAGCAGACCGTCACGCTCCATCCTGGCGACCGTCTGGCTGACCGTCGGCCCGCTCTGCGAAAGCCGCTCGGCGATGCGAGCGCGCAACGGGACGATCCCTTCTTCCTCGAGCTCGAAGACCGTACGAAGGTACATCTCGGTCGTATCGATGAGGCCGTGCGCCGTCACTAGCAATTACCTCCAGAAACGATGCTATGCCGCACCGGGGCCACCGGGTACCGATCACAACCGGCCCGGGCCAGCCGGGCGCGGAACCGGCCGGGCCGGGGTGGGCTCGCCGCCGTCAGGCAGGCTTCTGCCGTGGCAGAAGGGGCGCGATCGGCGGGCGCCCGGGTGCCGCGCCACGAGTGATTCGCGAGCTCACCGCCGAGGTTGTCAGCGCCAGGCTCCGCGTCTCGGCGGAGGTCTGCGTGAAGATCGACTCCGTTCCCCACCGCCCGGCTGAGAGTCACGGGGCGAGCCTGCCGACCTCCCAGCCCGCCGCCGTCCTGGCGTAACGGAACCGGTCGTGCAGCCGGCTCGGCCTGCCCTGCCAGAATTCCATTCGCTCGGGCCGCAGCCGGTAACCGCCCCAGAACTCCGGCATCGGCACCTCCGTGCCCTCTGACCAGCGCCGCTCCAGCTCGGCGTACCGATCTTCGAGCTCGGCCCGTGAGGTAAGCGGCATCGATTGCCTGCTCGCCCAGGCGCCGAGCTGGGAGCCGCGCGGGCGGCTGTGGAAATACGGCTCGCTGGCCGCCGTCGACAGCGGCGTCACCGGGCCCTCTACGATCACCTGCCGGTACAGCGCGTGCCACGGGAACAGGAGGCAGGCCTGCGGGACGTCGGCCAGGTCGTGGGCCTTGCGGGAGGTCCGGTTGGTGTAGAAGGTGAAGCCGTCCGGGCCGGAGTCCTTCAGCAGCACCATCCGCGCCCGCGGCCGCCCGTCCGCTGACACC
>JASHPF010000077.1 GCA_030038295.1 Streptosporangiaceae bacterium | reverse complement strand
AGCCGGCCTTACGCTGGACCCGAATGGAACCCTCCACGGCACGCCCACATCCGCGGAATCCAGCACCTTCACGATCGCCGCCAGCAACACGGCAGGCGGGCTCGTAAGTCAGCCCATAAACATCAATATAGCCGCTCCGTAGAATAAGAACTGTCAGCAGCGTCCGGCAATCACCTGCCGAGCCCGGTTTCAGGTATCGGCCAGGCTCGACACTCGGGGGACTCAATGCAGCGGGTGGGGCCGTCAAGGCTGGCCAGTCGCCGGAACCTACAAGGTTACGGGGATGGTGCCGGCTGAGTTATTGCCGTCTGAAAAGGGCCAGTAGACATACCAGCTGCTGCCGACCTTGACGCAGGGAATGAGCTGGTAGCTATTCGTCGTGGAGAGATCGGCGGCAACCGATTCGGCCCACAACACCGAGAACGGTTTCGCCTGGGAGAAGATCGCCGCCGGATCGTCGTTCGACTCACACGTGGGCGTCGCATCCGGCGTGCAGGACGTGCCGGTACTGCCCACCAGCGCTTCGTTGCCATTCACGGCCACGTATCCCAGCGCGAAGTTCTGCAAGGTCCCGCTGTTGCTGGCGGGCGCCTCAGCCGCTAGCGTCTGGCAGCTGGCCAGCGCGGACGGCGGAAAGTAGGCGCACTGCTGTGCCGGTGTCGTCGCCTCCACGTCACCCTGTACGGCCGCGCCAGGCGAGTCATAGCCGGGCGCGGCTGGGGCCGGCGCCGTTACCGCGACGCCTGCTCCCAGCGCTGCCGCCCAAGCTGGCCCAGCGGGAGCCGCGGGCGAGGAGCTGGCAGCGGCGGAGGGGCCGGTGGACTCTTCCTGTTCCGCCAGCACGTGATTCGATGGCTGGATCCAGGAGCAGCCGGCCGCGAGGGCGACGACCGTCGCGGCCAGGACGGCGGGCATGGTGCGTCGTAGTCGGCGACCTATGGCGCTGCCGACCCCAAGCGCCAAAGCCCGGCCAAACTTCATGAGCGACACCGTAACCGCTTTACGGACGGACTACGCCGCATACGGCAATCGGCGCACACCCGCCGGGCTAGGCTGCGCGGATCGCGGCTGGGCGCAGCGCCGACAGCGTGGCCAGCACCGGCTCGGGACCGGGCCGCGTGGTGATGATGCGGACCACCGTCTCGTCCAGGCCGGCGCTGAGCCGCGCGTACGCGGCCGGCGCACCCGCCGCGGGGCCGTAGTACCCGACGGCCTGGAGCAGCTCGTCCGGGGCCGCGTCCACGAGCTCCGTCAGCGGCGTACCGCGGTCCCGGCGAGTTTCCAGCTCGTCGAGCACCGAGTCAAAGCCCATCTGCCCGAACATGCCGCGATAGCCAGCGGTCTTGGGCGTGCCGGGCGCCGCCATCGCGTAGCTGAGCAGCTGGCCGCCGAACGCCTGCCGAGCCGCGGCCACGTCGTCGTCGACGCACACCCGGATGTACATGGTCAGCGGCACGCTGGCGGGGTCGCGCCCGGCCCGGCTGACGCCGGCCTCGACGAGCTCCCGGCTGAGCGCGATGCGCTCTGGGGTCGCCCAGTTGAGCAGCGCACCGTCGGCCACCTCGCCGGCCAGCCGCAGCATCTGCGGGCCGAGGGCGGCCAGGCAGACCGGGACGCGCGGCAGCGCGCCAGCCCGGAGCCGGGTGTGCCGGGGTCCGAGCGTCAGGCCTTCGGAGCTGACCGCCTCGCCCGCGAGCAGCGCGCGCACCGCGGTCGCGTAGGCGCGCATGACGGCGATCGGCCGGTCCGGCAGGCCGGCCGCGGCCCAGAACGCAGGCCCGACGCCGCCGGTGCCGAGCCCGAGCACGAACTCTCCGGCCGACAGCTGCGCTACCGTCGCCGCCTGCACCGCGAGAGCCGGGGGCGTCCACATCAGCGCTGCCGGGACGACCGAGATCCCGGTCCGCAGTCCGGTGTCCTGCGCCCACGCCGCGCACACGTGGAACGCGTCCGGCACCCCGCCGGACGGGGTCCACAGGCTCTCGAAGCCGAGGCGCTTGGCTTCCCGTGCCATCTCCCGCAGCTCGCCGAAGCGCAGCCCGAGCCGTGCGTCCAGTCCGACGCCGATCTGCATGCGCCGCATTATGCCAAGGGCGCCGCAACCGCCCGATCCGGACGGCCGCGGCCGGAGCAGACCCGCCGGCCCGCACGACCCCGTTCCCCTCGAGGTCCAACTTGGCGACACCCGCACTCTGGCGACACACTGGCAGGGAAGAACACCAGGGAGGCAGCAGCATGGCGCATCGCACGCACTGGATCAACGGCAAGCCGTGGACCGGGGAGGCGGCCTCCCGCGGCGATATCTACAACCCGGCGACCGGCCTGGTCAGCGGCACCGTCGACTACGCGACGAAGACCGAGGTAGATGCCGCGGTGGCCGCGGCGACCGCTGCGCTGCCGGGCTGGCGGGAGACGTCCCTGGTGCGGCGGGCCGCGGTGATGTTCGCGTTCCGGGAGCTGGTGCAGTCCCGCCGGGACGAGCTGGCCGGGCTGATCACCGCCGAGCACGGCAAGGTCGCTTCCGACGCGGCGGGCGAAGTGGCCCGTGGCCTCGAGGTGGTCGACTTCGCCTGCGGCATCCCGCACCTGCTCAAGGGCGGCTTCTCGGAGAACGTCTCGACCGGCGTGGACGCGTACTCGATCCGGCAGCCGGTCGGCGTGGTGGCCGGGATCACCCCGTTCAACTTCCCCGCCATGGTGCCGATGTGGATGTTCCCGATCGCGCTCGCCTGCGGCAACACGTTCATCCTCAAGCCGTCGGAGAAGGACCCGTCGGCTTCGCTGCTACTGGCCGAGCTGCTTGCCGACGCCGGGCTGCCGGACGGCGCGTTCAACGTGGTGCACGGCGCGAAGGAAGCCGTCGACGCGCTGCTGACCCACCCGGACGTGCGGGCGATCAGCTTCGTCGGCTCCACGCCGATCGCCCGCTACATCTACGAGACGGGCACCGCGCACGGCAAGCGGGTGCAAGCCCTCGGCGGCGCCAAGAACCACATGGTCGTGCTGCCGGACGCCGACCTGGACCTCGCCGCCGACGCGGCCGTCAACGCGGGCTTCGGCTCGGCCGGCGAGCGGTGCATGGCGATCTCAGCGCTGGTGGCGGTCGAGCCGATCGGCGACGAGCTGGTCGCGAAGATCACGCAGCGGATGACCGGCCTCACGGTGGGGCCCGGTGACCAGGAGAGCTCGGAGATGGGCCCCCTCGTGACGCAGCAGCACCGGGACAAGGTGGCCGGCTACCTGGACACCGGCGTCGCGGAGGGCGCCACCCTGGCGGTGGACGGCCGCAGCCACCCGATCACCGGCGCGGCGGGCGACGGCTTCTGGCTCGGACCGACGCTGCTCGACCACGTCACGCCGCAGATGAGCTGCTACCAGGACGAGATCTTCGGCCCGGTGCTGTCGGTGGTGCGGGCCGGCAGCTACGCCGAGGCCCTCGCCATCATCAACGCCAACCCGTACGGCAACGGCACGGCGATCTTCACCAACGACGGCGGAGCCGCGCGCCGTTTCACGCACGAGGTCGAGGTCGGCATGGTCGGCGTCAACGTGCCGATCCCGGTGCCGATGGCGTTCTACTCCTTCGGCGGCTGGAAGTCGTCGCTGTTCGGCGACACCCACGTGTACGGCATCGACGGCGTGCATTTCTATACCCGGGCCAAGGCCGTGACCTCGCGCTGGCTCGATCCTAGCCACGGCGGCGTGAACCTCGGCTTTCCCGTCAACCAGTAGAAGGACTCGCGACGATGCACAGCTATCAGCCGGACCCGCAGCACCGTGCCGACCCGGAGCGAGGGGCCGAGGTCTACGCGCTGGACCGGGCACACGTGTTCCACTCTTGGTCCGCGCAGCGCGGGCTTGACCCGCTGCCGATCGCGGCCGCCGAGGGCTCCTACTTCTGGGACTACGACGGCAACCGGTACCTGGACTTCTCGAGCCAGCTGGTGAATACCAACATCGGCCACCAGCACCCGCGGGTGACGGCCGCGATAGCGGCTCAGGCCGCGCGGCTCGCCACGATCGCGCCGCAGCACGCCAACGACGTGCGCGGTGAAGCGGCGGCGAGGCTGGCCGGCCTCGCGCCAGACGGGTTCGAGAAGGTGTTCTTCACCAATGGCGGCGCGGACGCCAACGAGAACGCGATCCGGATGGCGAGGCTGCACACCGGCCGGACCAAGGTGCTGAGCTTCTACCGGTCGTATCACGGCAACACCGGAACGGCGATCAACTCGACCGGCGACCCGCGGCGCTGGCCGAACGAGTTCGCGATCGGGCACGTCCACTTCTTCGGGCCGTTCCTCTACCGGACGGCCTTCTGGGCCACGTCCCAGGCGGAAGAGAGCGAGCGCGCGCTCGCGCACCTGGAGCAGGTGATCCAGTTCGAGGGACCGGACACGATCGCGGCGGTGCTGCTGGAGACCATCGTGGGGACCGCCGGGGTGCTCATCCCGCCGCCTGGCTACCTGGCCGGGGTACGTGCGCTGTGCGACCGGTACGGCATCGTCTACATCGCCGACGAGGTGATGTGCGGCTTCGGCCGGGCGGGGCGCTGGTTCGCGTTCTCCGACCACGACGTCGTGCCCGACCTCATCACGTTCGCCAAGGGAGCGAACTCGGGCTACGTCCCGGTCGGCGGCGTCCTCATCTCCGACCCGATCGCGGCGACGTTCGACGAGCGGGTCTTCCCCGGCGGGCTCACGTATTCCGGGCATCCGCTGGCGTGCGCGTCCATCGTCGCGACCATCGATGCGATGAAGGACGAAGACATCGTGGGGAACGGGGCTCGCATCGGGTCTCGGGTGCTCGGACCGGGGCTCCGTGAACTGGCTGACCGGCACCCCGTGGTCGGCGAGGTCCGCGGGACCGCGGTGTTCTGGGCGCTCGAACTGGTATCCGACCGGGAGACGCGGGCGATGCTCGCCCCGTACGGCGGCTCTTCGGAGGCGATGACCGAGCTCGTGGCGGAGTGCCGGCGGCGCGGGCTGATGCCGTTCACCAACTACAACCGGCTGCACGTGGTGCCGCCGTGCACCATCTCGGAAGCGGAGGCCAAGGAGGGCCTCGCGATCCTGGACGAGGCCCTGGAGACGGCCGACCGCTACTACGAGGGCTAGCACGACCGGAACCG
Source organism: Streptosporangiaceae bacterium (assembly GCA_030038295.1). Lineage (GTDB taxonomy): Bacteria > Actinomycetota > Actinomycetes > Streptosporangiales > Streptosporangiaceae > JAJYUU01. The sequence goes on along the minus strand of JASHPF010000077.1, from coordinate 249 downwards.
CCGAGTCAGAATTGGGGCAGGCTTTTCGCCCCATACGGGTCCGCTCCTCACGGGAGGTCGGCGTGCTGAGTGCGGAAGACAACGAGGTTCTGTGCCGGGTTGGTGCCGGGACGCCGATGGGGGAGTTGCTGCGCCGGTACTGGACGCCGGCGTGCCTGAGCGCGGAGATTCCGGAGCGGGGGTGCGCGCCGGCTCGGGTGCGGCTGCTGGGGGAGAACCTGGTTGCCTTCCGGGATACGGCGGGGCGGG
>JASHPF010000076.1 GCA_030038295.1 Streptosporangiaceae bacterium | reverse complement strand
GAGCGCAGCAGTCCGGTGACCCGCTGGGTGCCCGACGCCATGCCGCCCTGGCTGGCCTCCCTGAGGTCCGCGCCGGCGCAGAACGTCGTTCCCGTGTGCGTGAGCTCCACCGCGCGCACGGTGTCATCTCCCGCCGCGGTCGCGAGCGCATCGGCGAGCTGACCCACGAGGGCCGCGGACAGCGCGTTCCGGTTGTGCGGCGAGTCGAGGGCGATCCTGGCGACGCCGCGATCGACCGAGTACTGGATGAGCCGGTCCGGCATGGGCACGCTCCCTGGCTGCGACTAGTACGACTTCGGCAGGCCCAGCGAGTACTGGGCGACGAAATTGAGGATCATCTCCCGGCTGACCGGCGCGATACGGGTCGTCCGCACGTTGGCCAGCATGGCCGCGAGGCCGAACTCCTGCGTCATCGAGCTGCCGCCGAGTGCCTGGATGGCCTGGTCGACCGTCCGGACGCTGGCCTCCGCGGCCGCGTACTTGGCCATGTTGGCCGCCTCGCCTGCGGCCATATCGTGGCCGGCGTCATACAGCGTCGCCGCCTTCTGCATCATCAGCCTGGCCAGCTCCAGCTCGACCTTGACCTGCGCAAGCGGATGCGCGAGGCCCTGATGCGCGCCGATCGGCACGCTCCACACCGTCCGCTCTTTCGCGTAGCTCACCGCGCGGTCGAGCGCGTACCGGCCGGAGCCGATCGCCATCGCGGACGCCATGATCCGCTCGGGGTTGAGCCCCGCGAACAGCTGCTGCAGCGCCGCCGACTCCTCGCCGACTAGCGCATCGGCGGGCAGCCGCACGTCGTCGAGGAACAGCAGGAACTGCTTCTCGGGCATCACGATGTCCATCTCGATGGGCCGGTAGGTGAAGCCGGGCGCGTCGGTAGGCACGATGAACAGCGCCGGCCGCAGCGTGCCGGTCTTGGCGTCGGCCGTGCGCCCGACGATCAGCACCGCCTCGGCCTCATCGACGCCCGAGATGAAGATCTTGCGGCCGGTCAGCACCCACGTGTCGCCATCCCTGGTTGCCACGGTGGCGAGCCGGTGGGAGTTCGAGCCGGCGTCCGGCTCGGTGATGCCGAACGCCATGATCGTCGCGCCGCTGGCCAGCCGCGGGAGCCAGAACCGCCGCTGTTCGTCGGTGCCGAACCTGGCAATGATCGTGCCGCAGATGGCCGGTGACACCACCATCATCAGCAGCCCGCAGCCCGCGGCGGCCAGCTCTTCCAGCACGATGGCGAGCTCGTAGAGGCCGGCCCCGCCACCGCCATACTCGGCAGGCAGGTTCACGCCCAGGAAGCCGAGCTTGCCCGCCTCCTGCCACAGCTCGGTCAGCCGACCGCCCGCTCGCGCCTGCCGGGTGTAGTACGCGTAGCCGTACTTGCCGCCGAGGTCTGCCACCGCGGCCCGCAAGGCCTGCTGCTCGTCGGTCTCGGTGAAGTTCACGCCGGGTCCTCCTCGGGCTTGACGATGGCGAGCACGCTGCCCACCTCGACGTGCTGGCCGGCCACAACGGGCAGCTCCGCCACGATCCCGGCGGCCGGGGCCGAGATGACGTGCTCCATCTTCATGGCCTCGAGCCACAGCAGCGGCTGCCCCGCCGCCACCTGCGAGCCGACCGCGGCGCCGAGCCGCGAGACGGTGCCCGGCATCGGCGCCAGCAGCGAGCCGGCCGCGACCTGGCCGACCGGATCGCCGAACCGCGGCACCGGCCGGAGCGCGACCGGTCCGAGCCCCGAGTCCACGCAGATCAGTCCGGGGTACGCGGCGACCTCGAAGCGCCACTGCACGCCACCAGCAGTGAGGAGCACGGCATCAGGCGCCATCGAAACGAGCGTAATGTCATCGCGGCCGTCGACGAGTAGCCCGTCGCGAGCGATCCGGTAGCCGACCTCGCACCGGACGGCCGCGGGCCCGGCGCCGACCACGTCGTAGGCCTTGCGCTGCAGGTCTGACGGCACGTTGCGCCAGCCGCTCGGCAGGCCGCCGAGCACCGGAGCCGCGGCCCGCCGCGCGGCCGCGTCGGCCAGCGCGGCCGCCAGCGCGGACAGCTCGATCGCCTGCGGCGTAGCCAGCGGTGCGGCCAGCGTGGCAACGTCGTGCGTGTCCAGGAACGCGGTGTCGGTCTCGCCCGCCAGGAACGCCGGGTGCCGCAGCACCCGGACCAGCAGGTTCCTGTTGGTCACCAGCCCGTGGATGTTCGTCCTGGCCAGGGTTGCGGACAGCACGGCCGCGGCCTGCTCTCGGTCAGGCGCCCAGGCGATCACCTTGGCCAGCAGCGGGTCGTAGTGCACGCCGACGTGGCTGCGGCCGGCGACGCCGGAGTCGAGCCGGATCGCGGGCACGGACGCCGCGCGGCGACCGGACGGCACCCGGAAGGTTGTCGGCCGGCCGGGCACGGCGAGCCGGTACAGCGTGCCGCTCTGCGGCTGCCACCCGGCCGCCGGGTCCTCGGCATACAGCCGCGCCTCGATGGCATGGCCGGTCGCCGGCGGCGGCACCGGAGCCGGCAGCGGCCGGCCCGCCGCGATCCGCAGCTGCAGCGCGACCAGGTCCAGGCCGGTCGTGCACTCGGTCACCGGGTGCTCGACCTGCAGCCTGGTGTTCATCTCCAGGAAGTAGAACCGACCCGCGTCGTCGGCGAGGAACTCGACGGTGCCGGCGTTGCGATAGCGGGCCGCGAGCGCGGCGGCCCGGGCCGCCGCCAGCACCCGCTCGCGCATCTCCGGCACGCGCGCGACCAGCGGCGACGGCGCTTCCTCGATGATCTTCTGATGCCGGCGCTGGATGGAGCACTCGCGCTCCCCCACCGTCCAGACCGTCCCGGCATCGTCGGCCAGGATCTGCACCTCGATATGCCGGCCCGCGGCGAGGTAGGGCTCGCAGAAGACGGCGGGATCGCCGAACGCGGCCGCCGCCTCCGACCGCGCCGCCTCGAGCTCGGCGGGCAGCGCCACCAGCGAGCGGACGATGCGCATGCCCCGGCCGCCGCCGCCCGCCGACGCCTTGATCAGCACCGGCAGGTCCGCCTCGGTGAGCGACTCGGGGTCCAGCTCGGGCAGCACGGGCACCGCGGCGGCGGCCATCAGCCGCTTGGCCCGGGTCTTGCTGCCCATCGCGTCGATCGCGTCCGGCGGCGGCCCGATCCAGGTCAGTCCGGCACCCTGCACCAGGCGGGCGAACGCGGCGTTCTCCGACAAGAAGCCGTAGCCCGGGTGCACCGCGTCGGCGCCCGTCCGCAGCGCCGCCTCGACCAGCAGGTCGGCACGCAGGTAGGTGTCGGCCGGAGTGGTGCCGGGCAGCCGGACCGCGGCATCCGCCTCGGCCACATGCGGAGCACCCGCGTCGGCGTCGGAGTAGACCGCCACCGTCGACACCCCGAGTTCCCGGCAGGTGTGAAAGACGCGGCGGGCGATTTCGCCGCGGTTGGCCACCAGTACCCGGTTCAGCACGCCAGCCGGTCCTCCCCCCCTGTCCGGGTGACCGCGAATGGGAGGGCACCGACCGCACTGCGGCGCAAACCAGGCATCCCCCTCACATCCGGAACACGCCGTAGCCCGACGCACCGCGCACCGGCGCGCCGTGGATCACCGACAGGGACAGCCCGAGCACCGTCCGGGTGTCTCGGGGATCGATGATGCCGTCGTCGTAGATCCGCCCGGACAGGAACATCGGCAGCGACTCCGCCTCGATCTGCGCCTCCACCGCGGTCCGCATGGCCGCGTCCGCGTCCTCGTCGAACGGCCGGCCCGCCGCCTGCGCGGCCGCCCGCGACACGATCGACAGCACGCCGGCCAGCTGTGCCGGGCCCATCACGGCCGACTTCGCGCTCGGCCAGGCGAACAGGAACCGCGGGTCGTATGCCCGCCCGCACATGCCGTAGTGCCCGGCGCCGTAGGACGCGCCCAGCAGGATCGAGATGTGCGGGACCGCCGAATTGGACACCGCATTGATCATCAGCGCGCCGTGCTTGATGATCCCCGCCTGCTCGTACGCCGCGCCCACCATGTATCCGGTGGTGTTGTGCAGGAAGATCAGCGGCGTGTCCACCTGGTTGGCGAGCTGGATGAACTGCGCCGCCTTCTGCGACTCGGCGCTGAACAGGATCCCCTGCGCGTTCGCCAGGATGCCCACCGGATACCCGTG
>JASHPF010000423.1 GCA_030038295.1 Streptosporangiaceae bacterium | reverse complement strand
TGGGCCGGGCTACCGGGTGCCGGGAACGGTGCAGACCGCGCCGGTGTCGGCGCCGGACACCAGCGCCGCGTACTTGGCCATCGCTCCGGTCGTGTAGTTGGGCGCGGGCCGCCGCCACACCGCGCTCCGGCGGGCGAGCTCGGCCTCGTCGACGCCGAGCCCGAGCCGCCGCTCGACGACGTCGAGCACGATCGGGTCACCGTCGGCGACCAGCGCGATGGGCCCGCCGTCCCACGCCTCGGGCGCGACGTGGGCCACGCACGCACCGAAGGTGGCGCCCGAGAATCGGCCGTCGGTCAGCAGCATCACGTCCTTGCCGAGCCCGGCGCCCTTGATCGCCGCCGTGACCGCGAGCATCTCCCGCATGCCCGGCCCGCCACGCGGGCCTTCATACCGGATGACCAGCGCATCGCCCTTGGCGACCCGGCCAGCGGTGACCGCCGCGAAGCAGTCTTCCTCGCGCTCGAACACCCGCGCGCGGCCTTCGAACCGCAGTGCCTCGATGCCCGGCGTCTTCACCACCGCGCCGTTCGGAGCGAGCGAGCCGCGCAGTACCGCGAGCCCGCCGTCCGGCTTGAACGGATCCTTGACCGGCCGCACCACGCTCCCATCGGGCGAGAACGCGTCGGCCACGTTGTCGCCGAGAGTCTTGCCGTTGACGGTGATCGCGTCACCGTCGATCAGCCCGGCCGACAGCAGCTCCTTGAGGATGACCGGAACCCCGCCGACGCGGTCGAGCTCGCTCATCACGTACAGGCCCGACGGGCGCATCGAGGCGATCACCGGCGTGCGCCGGCTCACCTCGTCGAAGTCCGCCAGCGTGAAGTCGATGCCTGCCTCATGCGCGATGGCGAGCAGGTGCAGCACCGCGTTCGTCGACCCGGCGGTGGCCATCACGACGGTGGCCGCGTTGAGGAAAGCGGCCCTGGTCATGATCTGCCGTGGCCGCAACCCGGCCGCCAGCGCCGCGACCACGGCCGCGCCGGTGCGCCGCGCGAGGTCGGTCCGCTCGGCCGACACGGCGGGCGCGGACGCCTCTCCTGGCAGTGTCATGCCCAGCGCCTCGGCACAGGTGGACATGGTATTGGCGGTGTACATGCCTGCGCACGACCCCGCGCCTGGACAGGCCGCGCGCTCGACCGCGAGCAGTTCGGTGTCCGACATCGTGCCCGCCGAGTGCTCACCGACCGCTTCGAACACGTCCTGGATGGTGACCGACTTGCCGTGCACCCAGCCAGGCAGGATGGTCCCGCCGTACAGGAAGATCGACGGGATGTCCAGCCGCGCGGCGGCCATCAGCATGCCCGGCAGCGACTTGTCGCAGCCGGCAATGGTGACCAGCGCGTCGAACTGCTCGGCCTCCACCATGAGCTCGACCGAGTCGGCGATCACCTCGCGGGACACCAGCGAGGCCTTCATGCCCTCGCTGCCCATCGAGATGCCGTCCGAGACAGCGATCGTGCCGAACTCCAGCGGGACCGCCCCGGCCTGTCGCACCCCCTCTTTCGCCGCCGCCGCGAGCCCGTTCAGGTGCACGTTGCAGGGGGTCACCTCGTTCCACGACGAGGCGACCGCAACCTGCGGTCGCTCGAGGTCCTCCTCCGACAGCCCCACCGCGCGCAGCATCGCGCGCGCGGCCGCGCGGGACGGCCCGGTCGTCAGCGGGCCAGATCGCGGCCTGGGCAGGTTTGCGGGCTGGGTCGGGTAGGTCATCTAAACAGCCTCCGATATTTTCTCCGCGAGCGGCTCGGCGCCGGCCCGCAGCAACCCATACGCCACGCCATCGGTGAGCGCCTCCCAGGAGGCGGTGACGATGTCGTCGGACACTCCGACCGTAGTCCACTCGCCGTCTCCGTCGGCGGAAGTCAGCATGACCCTGGTGACCGCGCTGGTTGCCGCGCGGCCGTCGAGGATGCGCACCTTGTAGTCGACCAGGTGGATGCCCGCAAGCTCCGGATACATCTCGGACAGCGCGCGGCGCAGCGCCTGGTCGAGCGCGTGCACCGGCCCGACGCCCTCGCCGACCTCGACCACCCGCCCAGCGCCGAGGCGCAGCCGGACGATCGCCTCGCTGCGGTCGTCCGAGCCGTCTCGCTCCACGACGACGCGGTAGCCTTCCAGCTCAAACCAGGACGGCAGCACGCCGGCGCTGCGCCGCACCAGCAGCTCGAACGAGGCATCGGCGGCCTCGAAGGCGTACCCGCGGTGCTCGGCCGCTTTCACATGGTCGAGCACCCGGCCTGCCAGGCCGGGGTCGGCCGACAGGTCCAGGCCGAGCTCGGCGGCCTTGGCCAGCACGTTGCTCCGCCCGGCCAGCTCGCTGACCAGCACCTGCGCCTTGTTGCCCACGGCAGCGGGCGACACGTGCGAGTACGCGTCGGGGCGCCGGGCGATCGCCGAGGCATGCAGCCCGGCCTTGGTCGCGAACGCCGACGAGCCCACGTACGGCTGCCTGGCCTCGAACGGCAGGTTCGCCACCTCGGCGATGGCCCGCGCGGTGGTCGCCAGCGCGGCCAGCCGGCCCTCAGGGAGCAGCGAATAGCCGCGCTTGAGCTCGAGCGACGCGATGATCGAGAACAGGTCGGCGTTGCCGCAGCGCTCGCCGTAGCCGTTGGCGGCACCCTGCACGTGCACGCTGCCGGCCCCCACCGCCACGACCGAGTTGGCCACCGCGCACGCGGCGTCGTTGTGGAAGTGCACGCCGACGGAGGTACCAGTCCGCCCGAACAGGCCCGTCACGTCGGCCACGATCCTGGCCACGTCGTCGGGCAGCGTGCCGCCGTTGGTGTCGCACAGCACCAGGGTGTCCGCACCGGCGTCGGCCGCGGCCGCGAGTACCTCGAGCGCGTAGCCACGGTCAGCGCGGTAGCCGTCGAAGAAGTGCTCGGCGTCGAACACCACCCGGCGGCCTGCTGCCGCCATGTACGCGATGGAGTCCGCGACCATGGCGACGTTCTCCGGCCGCGTCGTGCGCAGCGCCTCGTCGACGTGCAGCGTCCACGACTTGCCGACCAGGGTCACGATCGGGGTCTCCGCGGCGAGCAGCGCGGCCAGCGACGCGTCGTCCTCGACGTACCGGCCGGGCAGCCGCGTCGCCCCGAACGCAGCCAGCGTGGAGTTGCGGAACTCCAGCTCCTTGACCCGCGCGAAGAACTCGGCGTCCTTCGGGTTGGAGCCCGGCCAGCCGCCCTCGATGACGTCCACGCCGAGCGCGTCCAGCGCCAGCGCCACCCGCACCTTGTCGGCGACCGTGAGGTCAAGCCCGACCTGCTGCGAGCCGTCCCGCAGCGTCGTGTCGTACATCTCCACCCTCAAAGCGGCACCCTCGGCGCTCATCCGAGCCTCCCCCCGTCCGCGAGCCTGGTCAGCAGCGCCTTCTCCCACTCGCCGGTGCTGGCTGGCGCGCCCGTCGCGAGGATGCCGTTCACGGCCGACTCCAGGTCCGCAGCCGCAGCGCTCTCGCCCAGGTGGTCCAGCATCAGCGCAGCGGACAGCACGGCTCCCGCCGGGTTCGCCAGCCCCTTGCCGGCGATGTCCGGAGCCGAGCCGTGCACCGGCTCGAAGATCGACGGCACGGTGCGGTCCGGGTTGATGTTGCCGCTCGGCGCGTAGCCGAGGCCACCGGTCAGCGCCGCGCCGAGATCGGACAGGATGTCGCCGAAGAGGTTGTCCGTGACGATCACGTCGAACCGCTTCGGGTCGTCCACCATCCACAGGCACGCCGCGTCCACGTGCGCGTAGCTCAGCTCGACGCCGTCCTCGGCGGCGACCTCGCGGGCTACCCGGTACCACAGGTCGCCGGCGTGGGTCAGCACGTTGGTCTTGTGCACCAGCGTCAGCCGCCCGGATCGGGTCGCCGCCAGCTGCGAGGCGTACCGCACGCAGCGCCGGATACCCGCCCACGTGTTGAGTGACTCCTCGGTCGAGGTCTCGAACTCCGTGCCGCGGTGCACGGTCCCGCCCGCGCCCGCGTACAGGCCCTCGGTGTTCTCCCGGACGATCACGAGGTCGAGATCGTCGAACCCGTGCTTGCCCACGGCCCCGCCGATGCCGGGCCGCAGCTTGGACGGCCGCAGGTTGACGTACAGGTCGAGCTCGAACCGCAGCCGGAGCAGCAGGCCGCGCTCGAGGACGCCGGGCGGTACCTCCGGCGTGCCCACGGCGCCGAGCAGGATCGCGTCCGACTGCCGCAGCTCCGCGAGCGCCGGATCGGGCAGTACCTCACCGGTGGTCAGGTAGTGCCGCCCGCCGAGCTGGCAGCCACGCCACTCCACGCCGAATCCGCGCTGCGCCGCGACCGCGTCCACGCACACCCTGGCCACCTCGGTGACCTCCGGGCCGACCCCGTCACCGGGCAGGTGCGTGATCACGTGCACCCGATCACGACCGGCGTTCCCCGCTGCTACGCCGCCCCCGGCTGCCTCCGCGCTCGCTACGCCAGGGCCGGCTACCTCCCCCGCCATTACTCGTCCATCTCCTTCGCGGCCGACCCGAGCCAGCTCATCATGGCCCGGAGCGGCTTGCCGACCTGCTCGATCTCCGCCGTCTTGGCCGCCGCGCGCAGCCGCTCGAAGTTCGGCCGCCCGGCGTCGTCCTCGGCGACCCACTCGCGGGCGAACTCGCCGGACTGGATGTCGGCCAGCAGCTTCGCCATCGCCTCGCGGGTCGCGTCACCGATCACCCGCGGGCCGCGGGTCAGGTCGCCGTACTCGGCGGTGTCGCTCACCGAGTAGCGCATCCACGACTCGCCGCCCTCGTACATGAGGTCGACGATGAGCTTGAGCTCGTGCAGGCACTCGAAGTAGGCGACCTCCGGCTGGTAGCCGGCCTTGACCAGGGTCTCGAACCCGGCATTCACCAGCGCGGTGACGCCGCCGCACAGCACGGCCTGCTCGCCGAACAGGTCGCTCTCGGTCTCCTCCTTGAAGGTGGTGACCAGCGCCCCGGCCTTGGTGCCGCCGATCGCCGCCGCGTACGACTTGACCAGGTCCCAGGCCTTGCCGGTGGCATCCTGCTCGACCGCGACCAGCACCGGGGTGCCGTGACCCTCCTCGTACTGGCGGCGGACCAGGTGCCCTGGTGCCTTCGGCGCCACCATCGCCACGTCCACCGTGTCGGGCGGGGTGATGTAGCCGAAGTGGATATTGAACCCGTGCGCGAAGAACAGCGCGTCGCCCGGCCGCAGGTTCGGCTCGATCGCTTCGGCGTACAGCCGGCGCTGGGTGGTGTCGGGGGTGAGCACCATGATCAGGTCTGCCCACGAGCTGGCCCGCTCCGGCGTCGTCACGTCCAGCCCGGCCGCCTCGGCGCGCTTGCGCGACCGGGAGCCCACGGGCAGGCCGACCCGCACGTCGCAGCCCGAGTCGCGCAGGCTCAGCGCGTGCGCGTGGCCCTGCGAGCCGTAGCCGAGCACGGCGATCTTGCGGGACTGGATGAGGCCGAGGTCGGCGTCGCTGTCGTAGTACACGGTGGCCATGTCCGATGAGTCCTCTCGGTTTGAAGATCAAGAACTTTTGCTGGGGAACGGGGTGGTCAGGCGGCCGCCTCGGCCCGCCCGGCCGCGGCCGTTCCTAGCCCGGGCGCGGCTGGCTCGTCGGTGATGACGCTAGCCCCGCGGGCCAGCGCGATACGCCCCGTCCTGACCAGCTCGCAGGTTCCGTACGGGGCCAGCATGGCCAGCAGTGAGTCCAGCTTGGCGGGGCTGCTGACCGACTCGAGGACGAGCGTCGTCGGGCTCATGTCGACGACGTTCGCGCCGAACACGCCGGCCACTTCGAGCAGCTGGCCGCGCAGCGCGGGATCGACCCTGACCTTGATCAGTGCTAGCTCGCGCTCGACCGCGCTGCCGTCCGCCAGCTCGACGACCTTGAGCACCCTGACGAGCTTCTCGAGCTGCTTGCGCACCTGGTCGACGGAGGTCGAGGCGCCGTCAACCACGATGGTCATCCGGCTCACGCGCTCGTCGTGCGTCGGCCCGACCGCGAGCGAGGCGATGTTGAATGCCCGCCGGGAAAACAGCCCCGCGACGTGGGCCAGCACGCCGGGCTTGTTCTCCACCAGCACCGACAGCGTGTGCGTGGTCATCGCAGCTCCATCTCCCTGCGCGTCGCGGCGCGCTGCTCGTCGGCGCTGAACTCCGGGCCCAGCGCGATCTCGTCGTTCGGCCGGCCGGCGGCCACCATGGGGAACACGCCTTCCCTGTCGTGGGTGCGGAAGTCGACCACAACCGGCACGTCGTTCTTCGCCAGCGCCTTGTCCAGCACCGCGTCGACCTCGTCGGCCCGGTCGCACCGCAGCCCGACGCAGCCGTAGGCCTCGGCCAGCTTGACGTAGTCGGGGATGGCGGTGCCGAGCTCGACCGAGGAGTACCGCTCGTCGTAGAAGAGCTCCTGCCACTGCCGGACCATGCCGAGGAAGCCGTTGTTGAAGATCAGCACCTTAATGGGAATCTTCTCGATGGCGCAGGTGGCCAGCTCCTGCGCGGTCATCTGGAAGCATCCGTCGCCGTCGATCGCCACGACGGTCTCGCCAGGCCGACCGACCTGCGCGCCCATCGCGGCTGGCACGGCGAACCCCATGGTGCCGGCCCCGCCGGAGTTGATCCAGCTGCGCGGGCGGGTGAACGTGTAGTGCTGCGCCGCGTGCATCTGGTGCTGGCCCACGCCGGCCACGATGATCGCGTTGCCGCCGGTCAGCGCCGACAGCCGCTCGGTGACGTACTGCGGCTTGAGCGGGCCGTCGGAGTGCTGGGTGTAGCGGAGCGGGAACTGCCGCTTCCAGCCGTCGAGAACCGCCCGCCAGTCCGCCGTTTCCGGCTGCACCGCGTCGGACGGGCCGCCGGTGAGCGCGGCCACGGCGTCGGCCAGCCCGGCCATGGTGAGCCGCAGGTCGCCGACGATGGCCACGTCGGCCGCGCGATTCTTGCCGATCTCTGCCGGGTCGATGTCGGCGTGCACGATCCGCGCCCGCGGCGCGAAGTCGGCGAGCTTGCCCGTCACCCGGTCGTCGAACCGGGCGCCGAGGGCCACGATCAGGTCGGCCTCCTGCAGCGCGGCGACCGCCGGGTACGTGCCGTGCATGCCCGGCATGCCGAGCGCCAGCGGATGGGTATCGGGGAAGGCGCCGCGCGCCATCAGCGTGGTGGTGACCGGCGCCTGCGCGAGCTCGGCCAGCCGCAGCAGGTCGGCGTGCGAGTCCGACTTGATCACGCCGCCACCGACGTACAGCACCGGACGGCGGGCCTGGAGCAGCAGCCGCGCGGCGGCCTCGATGGCGGCGCGGCTCGGCGGCGCGGGCAGCTGATAGCCGGGCAGGTCCATGGGCGGCGGCCAGTCGGTCACCCGCCAGGGCGCGGTTGCCTGCTGGACGTCCTTCGGCAGGTCGACCAGCACTGGCCCTGGCCTGCCCGTGGTGGCGATGTGGAACGCCTCGGCGATCGCCGCCGGGATCCGCTCCGGGTCGGTCACCAGCTCGTTGTGCTTGGTGATCGGCAGCGTGATGCCAGTAATGTCCGCTTCCTGGAACGCGTCGGTACCGATAAGGCTGCGCCCGACCTGGCCGGTGATGGCGACCATCGGCACCGAATCCATGTACGCGTCCGAGAGGGCGGTGACGAGGTTCGTCGCGCCGGGGCCGCTGGTGGCCATGCACACGCCCGGCTTGCCGGTCGCCCAGGCATAGCCCTCGGCCGCGTGTCCCGCGCCCTGCTCGTGCCGGACGAGCACGTGCCGGAGCCGGGAGGACAGCAGCGGGTCGTAGGTCGGCAGGATTGTCCCGCCGGGAAGCCCGAAGACAACCTCGACGCCGTGCCGTTCGAGGCTGCGCACGAGGGCCTGGGCGCCGGTGAGCTCTTCCACTGGGTGCTCCTTGGGTGCTGTCTGTGCTGTCGGGCCAACAAAAAACCTCCCTGCCGTCCGGCAAAGAGGTGGTAGCGCGAACCCTGGGCGGGTTCGCGCTACGGGATAATAAGTACCAGGTGTGTACGGGGACTCACAGCTGAATTCCTGCCCTGCTCCAAGTGCCGAGGCACGCGCCCATCCGGCACGCCGGAGAACAGCGTACCGCATATCCCCCGGTGCCACGGGCGGTTGGGCCCAGATGCCCGCTGCTGAGCAGCCATCAGCCTGGTGGCGCCGTGGCTCCCACGGGCGCGCTACCTCCGCTCCTGCGCTCCTGCCGCGCTATCAGGGGCTCAGCAGGCCGAGCGGGCTCGGGGCGGAGTACTGGATCTCGATGGCGGTCTGGCCGTCGGCCAGCGTCACCGGCCCGACGTGCTGGTAGAGGGGGAACGTGGCGTGGGCTTTCAGCACCGACGCGATCGTCGGCAGGTACCCCTGTGCTGACACGCCCGGGTCCATCTCCGCCAGGTCCACCGTCCGGAACGGGACGCCCGGGCTGGCACCGGGACCGGAGTCACCGAAGTCGAGGATGTCGATCGGCTCCTGATTGGCGAGGGCCTGGAGGGCGAGCAGCACGCGGGAGTCGACGTCGCCCGCGGCCAGCTCGCTCTCGGCTGTCGGCGAGGCCGTGACCTGCCCGCTATCCAGCAGCTGCTCACCGACCTGTATCCGCGCCTGCACGTCCTGGCTCAGCTCGTTCTCGTACGCCCCCGCTCCAGCGGGATCGATCACCTCGATGCTGACCTGCCCGAAGCTGGCCAGCACCACCGGAGCGACCTCGCTGCCGAGGCCGGGATTCACCGCGCTGAAGAACGTGTTGAGCTCTGGGGTCATGACGACCAGGCTGGCGTCCGACAGCGATTGCGTATTGATGCCGACCTGGACCTCCTGGTCCGCGGGGAACCCGGCGGCCGTCAGCGCGGCGCACGTCGAGGCGTCGCACGCGATGTCCGTGCCGGGAGCCACCTGCTGGGTGATCCAGCCGGCCGCTGCGGTCAGCGCGGCGGCGTTGGGGTTCAGGGTCGGCGAAATCGTGGGCACGGGATCTGGGGAGGGGCTCGGCTGCCCGGTCGCGCTCGCGCTCGACTTAGCGGGTCCGAGGGCGGCAACCGGCGTGGAGTGCAGGGCCATGCCGATGAATACCCCCGCGCCGCCCAGCACGATGACCCCCGCGGCGGCCAGCGCCGCAGTGCGGTAGCGCCGGCGGCCCGGCGGCTTCCACCGGCCGCCGCCCCCTCGCGTCCCCGTTTCCTCTGGCCACAGCCAGCCGATCGAGCCCGGCGTAGGCCCGGCCGACGCGGCCTTCGGCCACCACGGGCTGTCCGGCTCGGCGGCGGGCGGTGGCGGC
>JASHPF010000422.1 GCA_030038295.1 Streptosporangiaceae bacterium | reverse complement strand
GAGCGGATGGCCGGCTCCGGGACTGGCTGTTCCCCGCGCGCCGCCGGGTCCCGGCTGATGCTGCACGTCATGCACCGGGGACCGCCGCGGATGCTGCCAAGTTCGCTGCTGGGCACCCGGATCACGCAAACGCCTGCTGCTTCGAGGCGAGCGTTGGTGTCCGAGTTCCGTTCGTGACTGATCACTACGCTGTGCCCGAGGGCGAGGACGTTGCTGCCATCGTCCCACCGCCCGGCCGGGCCCCAGCTGGGTTCCGTGCCCGAGTCGATCACGTGCACCCGCTCGATGCCCAGTGCCTGTGCCGCGGCTTCCAGGAACGGCTGCGCCCTGGACACGCGCAGGCCCTCGGGCCGCGGCCCGATCGTGTGTGCCGTGAGCGTGTAGGCCGCCGCCGGGTGCATGAGCACCGTGCCGCTGTCGATAACCGTGCAGATCGTGTCGAGGTAACCGGCGCCTTCGGCCGATGTCGGAGCCAGGCCGCCCATACCGCCGAGGCCGGGCAGGCGCTGGCGACCGATCGGAACCGCCAGGATCGTGTCAGCGAGGCCCGCCCCGAAGAGCCGTCGGGCGAGCCGCTCCGTTCCGGCGGGCGTGGTCCGCTGGCCAACGCCGACCGCGACCACGCCGCGGCCAAGAAGCAGGACGTCGCCGCCGTCGACGTATTCCAGATCGGGCTGATAGAGCCACCGGACACCGGCAAATCGCGGATGGTGGCGGTACACCACCCCGATCAGGTCGGCTTCCCGGCGCCGGACCGGGGGCAGGCTGGCCACCGCGACCCGGTCGCCGACCCAGAAACTCGAGTCTCGCGTGAACACCAGGTTCGGCAGCGGATCCAGGACAAAGTCGTGGCGATCGAGCAGCTCGAACACCACACCGTGCCCGAGCCGGAGTTCTTCGGGGGTGAGGCCCTCGATCAGGACGTGGGCAAGGCGCTCGGAGTCCAGATTCTCCAGGTATGCACGAAGCTGCAGCCTCAGCTCGTCGCCCAGGCTGGCGTCGGCGACCGCCAGTCGCACCGCCTCGTCCCTCGCCGCCTGATATTCGAGCGTCTCCTGCAGGAGGGCCATCAGATAGAGGACCCGCACGCCCTGGTTACGAAGCCACTCGCAGAGCACGTCGTGCTCCTCGCGGGCCTTGCTCACCCAGGGCAGCGTCCCGAACAGCAGCTTGCCAACGTGCCGCGGCGTCATGCGCTGGAGTTCCGGTCCCGGTCTGTGCATCAGCACGGTGTGGAGCTGGCCGACCTCACTATCCGCGCCCTGGACCTCAGTCACGAATCCCCCCGCCGTCACCGCCCGCTGCGCGATCCCGGCGTCGCCACCGCTGCGCGATGGCGCCGTCCCCGCCGGGCTCGCAGCTCCGCTGTAGAGAGGTATTGCCGGTAGCGTGCGGGGTTACGCCTGCTCGGCCTCAGCGGCGGCCGACCGCCGAGGCAGCCTCCCGACCGGTCTTCCGCACGGCCGGGGCAGCCAGCACGGCCCATACGGTCTGTCCTGAGTCGTCCGACCTGACCCCCCAGCGCCAGGCCAGGTACTCCACGATGTCTAGCCCGCGGCCGCCGAGTGCCGACACCGTCGCGTGCGCGCGCACCGGCATGGTCGGCCCACCACCGTCGCTGACGGCAACCTCGACCGCACCCTCGCCAACCGCCCACGCGACCTGAACGTTCGCGCCGGGTAGCGGCCTCGCGTGCCGGATGGCGTTGCTCAGGAGCTCACTGACGACGAGAACCGCGTCACCGACGGCGGCGTCGAAGATCCCGGCTGCGGCCAGGTCCGCGGCGAGCCGCCTGCGGGCGACCGCGACGCTCGCTGGTGCCCAGGGTAGAAGTACCGTCCCCGCCGCCCTCACCTCCCCGCGCAGGCAAACCTTGGACGCCTGGGTTGGCGTGCGAAGCCGTTGCGGCGGAGATGCCCGGCCCCGCGCGAGCGAAACCGGTGCCGGAGCTAGCTGCGAGGCGCCGCCTGCTCCCCCAGCAGGCCCTCCGCGGCGAGCCCCCGGACGAGCCCGCGCAGGCCCGCGGTCAGTCCGGCGCGCTCGTCGGCCGACAGGCCTGCCAGAATCCTGGCCTGCCGGGACTGCCAGGCCTGCCACACCCGAGCGGCCACCTCGGCGCCCTGCGGCGTCAGGTAGAGCCGCACGTACCGCTGGTTGTCCTCGTCCCGGCCGCGCCGGAGCCAGCCCTTGCGCTCCAGGCCGGCGGCGAGCCTGCTCACGGTGCTCTTGTCCAGGTGCAGCACGGTCGCCAGCTCGCCCTGGGCGATACCGCGAGCCGACGCGAGCTCGATCAGCGCCCGCGCTTCGGAGGCTGAGACCGGCGGCCAGGTCAGATTGTCGTCGGCCCGCGCGGGCATTACCGGCTCAGCAGTGGCGGCGTTTCCGTCCCCGGCCGAGGCCGAGCCGGACGGGTCCGCCCGCGCGCTGCTGTCGGCCGTGACAGCGGGCGATACCATCCGCAGCAGCCGGGTAAGCAGAAGCTCCAGCTCGGCATCCTCGGGTGGGATGTTGGCCATAGCAACAGTTGTACCGCACAACCAAGCTGGTGGTACAGTCTCGGCGTGAAAGTTGCCCCGCACAACTCACCCTCCAGCAGGGGGACAGCGTGACGAACCAGAAGACGCCGCTCCGCGCGCGCCAGGGCGCCCGTGGCGACGCCGATGCGGGTCGCATGGCCGGTCCCGGCCAGCTTCAGTCGGGTGACGTCACGGTAACCGCGGACGAGACCGGCGAGTCGCTGGCCGAGGTTGCCCGCCGGTACGGCCTGCGGCCGAGCGCCAGGCGCCCGCCCGCACCCGAATACGTGGCACAACTGTGGCAGCGCCGACACTTCATCATCGCCTTCGCCACGGCGCGCAACATCGCCCTGTACACCGAGGCCAAGCTGGGGCAGCTGTGGCAGGTGCTCACGCCGCTGCTGAACGCGGGCGTCTACTTCCTGATCTTCGGCGAGCTGCTGCACATCTCGCGCGGCATCCCGAACTACCTCGGCTTCGTGGTTACCGGCGTCTTTGTTTTCAACTTCACGCAACGCTCGTTCATCTCGACCTCGACGGTGATGACCGAGAGCCTGGATCTCATCCGGGCGCTGCAGTTCCCGCGCGCTGCGCTGCCGCTCGGCTACGTGGTCATCGAGCTGCAGCAGATGCTGCTGTCGGTCGTGGTGCTCATCCCGATCCTGCTGGCGACCGGAGAGCCGCTGACCTTGCACTGGCTGCTTCTGATCCCGGTGCTGGCATTGCAGACGATCTTCAACGTCGGCTCTGGCCTGGCCGTGGCGCGGCTCGGCTCGCAGCTCAACGACTTCAGCCAGCTGCTGCCGTTCCTGATGCGGACCTGGCTGTACGTGTCCGGAGTGATTTTCAGTATCTCGACGCTCGACGTGAGCGGCTGGGCGAAGTCACTGCTGCAGGTCAACCCGGCTGCGCTCTACATCACGCTGACGCGGAACGCGCTGATGGCCACCCAGCGGGAATCCGCCCCCGGCAGCAAGCCGTACAACAAGGCACTGTGCACGGTCTGGCAGACGCTGGGCCAGAAGAGTCGCGCGCCGACCAGGTACCTGTACGACAGCGCGTACTGCCACAGCGCGATCAACCCCGGGCACCTGTGGTACTACGCGACCGGCTGGGCGGTGCTCGCCCTGGTGGCGGGGTTCTTCTTCTTCTGGTGGGCCGAGACGAGGTACGGCCGTGGCTGATCCGATGGTCATCGTTGACAACCTGCACGTGGTGTACAAGGTGTACGGCCGCGGGCAGGACCGGGGAACGGCGGCCGCCTCGCTGCTGCGCATCCTCGGTCGGCGGCGGCGGGCGTCGATTCGCGAGGTCCACGCGCTGCGCGGCCTGTCGTTCGTGGTCAATCGCGGCGACGCCATCGGCGTGATCGG
This sequence comes from Streptosporangiaceae bacterium, assembly GCA_030038295.1. Taxonomy (GTDB): domain Bacteria; phylum Actinomycetota; class Actinomycetes; order Streptosporangiales; family Streptosporangiaceae; genus JAJYUU01. The sequence goes on along the minus strand of JASHPF010000422.1, from coordinate 3,570 downwards.
CCGCAATGGCTCGGGTAAGTCGACCCTGCTGCGTGCTGTCGCCGGCCTGCTCCCGGCCGAGAAGGGCAACGTCTACACGACCGGCAACGCCGCGCTGCTTGGCGTCAACGCTGCCTTGCTCGAGGACCTCACCGGGGAGCGCAACGTGGTTCTTGGCTGCCTCGCCATGGGCATGTCCAAGCAGGAGACCAAGGAGAAGTACCAGAACATCGTCGACTTCTCCGGAGTCGGGGACTTTATCGACCTGTCGATGAAGACCTATTCCTCGGGCATGGGCTCGCGGCTGCGGTTCGCCATCGCGGCGGCCAAGAGCCATGAAGTGCTGCTCATCGACGAGGCGCTGGCCACGGGGGACGCGGAGTTCCGGGTCAAGAGCCACAACCGGATCCAGGAGCTGCGGGATCAGGCTGGCACCGTCTTCCTCGTTGCGCACAACCTCGAAGAGGTCGAGCTGACCTGTAACCGAGTCATCTGGCTGGAGCGCGGCCAGATCGTGGAGCAGAGCGAGGACGTCATCAGCGTCGTCGACCGGTACATCGCAGCCTCGGGCGGGGAGCCGGTGCTTCGCCACCCGGTCACCCGGCGGCGGATCAAGTCCGAGCAGGGCACTGCCGCTGCCTCCTGACGGCGGTCGAGCTCGCCAGCGTCAGGCCTCGGCCGGCTCAGCAGGCACGCTGGCCGACTCAGCAGGTACGCTGGCCGGCTCGGCAGCCTCGGCGGCGGGCTCGGCAACCTCGGCCGGCGCACCCGCCACCGCGGGTTCGGCCGTGGCGGGCTCGGCCGTGGCTGGCTCGACCGTGGCTGGCTCGGCCACGGCGGCCCGGCGAAGGCGCAGCCGCATGATCGTCCCGCCCGGCTCGCGGCCCTCGGCGGTTACCTCGCCATCCTGCGCCCTGGCTAGCTGCCGGACGATGTACAGCCCGAGCCCGATGCCGCCGAATCGGCGCCGGTCACCGGCCTCGCCCTGGACGAACCGCTCGAAGACGCGCTCCCGGTCCGCCGCGGGGATACCGATGCCCTCGTCGGCCACGACTACGTCGATCGCGCCGCCGGCGACCAGGGCACTCACGCTGACGGCGCCGCCGTCAGGTGAGTACTTGAACGCGTTTTCCAGCAGCTGCCCGATGATGATGTCGGTCGCGAGCGCGTCGCCATGCGCCTGCGGCAGGTCGTCGGGCAGCTCGATGCTCAGCGTGTGCCGCTCCGAGAGCGGCCCGAACGCGGCCACCGCGTCGCGGAGTAGCCCGGCCAGGTCGAAGGCGCCGTTGCTGACCTGCAGCTGCTCGGCACCGGCCCGGGAGCCGAGCAGCAGCTGCTCCACCAGCCGGGCTAGCGCGCCGGCGCGCTCCGCTATCGTCTGCACGGCCGACCGCCGGTCGGCGTCCGCCAGCTTGTCCCAGCGGCTCGCCAGCGTGCTGGCAAAGCCCTGGACCACGGTGATCGGCGTCCGCAGCTCGTGGCTGGTGGTAGCGAGGAAGAGATCCTTGGCCTCTTCAAGCTCCTTCGCCGCGGTGACATCACGGAAGTCGAGCACCCGTTCGCCGCGGCCGGACAGCCCGGTGCACAGTAGGTCGATCCAGCGGCCGCTGGCGAGCCGGTGCGTCATCTTGCCGCCCGGCTCGGGCAGCGGGAACGGCGGGAGCCGGCCGATCGCTAGCTCGGGCGACAACCCGGTGAGCCGGTGCGCCGCCGGGTTCCACTGGCGCACCAGCCCGTCGGCGTCCAGCACTGCGATGCCGTCGGCGCTCGCGTCGATCACCGCGCGCTCATGTGCACGCTGACGCACCACCTCCTCGAACGCGGTGACGTTGGACAGCGCGACGCTGGCGTGGCCGGCGAGCAGCTCAAGCAGTTCAAGCTCCACGTGCCCGACCCGGCGCCCGCTGTACAGCGCGTAGAGCGCGCCGTAGGGACGGCCGGCCACGTGTGACAGGCTGAGCGCGATGGTGTGCAGGCCGGGCAGCGCCGCCCAGATCAGGTCGTCGAAGCCGTTGGAGTCGCTCGTCGCCATCAGCACCGTCTTGCCGGACCGCATGAGCTGGCCGACGGTGCTGCTCTGCAGGTCCGCCGTGCGGCCGCGCAGCTCCGCCGGCAAGCCGTCGAGGCTGACCAGCCGCAGCCGGTCCTTCTCGATCACGACGAAGCCGCCGGCGTCGGCGCGCGTCAGCTCGCGCAGGCTGGCGGCGATCCGGTCCAGCACCGACTCCAGGTCTAGCTGGGCATTCATGTCCGCGACCACGTCGCCGAGGCGCCGCACCAGCCTGGCCCGCTCGGCCATGTAATGCCGGACCGCCTCGTCATCTCTGTTCTGGTGGCAGACAAAGACCCAGCCCGGCTGGCCGCCTGCCGGGTCACGCATCCCGCTCGCGTCGATCCGCACGTCGACCACCGAGCCGTTCTGGCAGCTCCGGCGCGTCGCGAAGGAAACCTGGCCGCCGCTGGCGACGCGCTCGAGCACCGCGTTGTGCTCGGCCCGCAGCTCTTCCGGCACAAACGGCGGCTCCCGGCCGACGACTTCGGTCGCGGGCCAGCCGAACAGCTGCTCGGCGGCCGGATTCCAGACCGTCACCCGGCGGTCAGGGCCGAGCGCGATGATCGCGTCGGCCGCGCATTCGATTACCGAGCGGGCGGGGTCGACCGAGGCGTCGTTTCGCCTCGCCGCCCGCATCCAGCTCACGGCCTCATCGTCCCACCTGTTCCAGCGGCTGGCCCGCCAACTGCGCAAACCTGCCCGCGAGGGCGCTGCGACCCGGTCTCGCGGCCGTCATCCACGGTGGAACCGCCGCCCGCTGGCTAGCGTCTAACCGTCATGACACCGCCAGCCCTCGTGTCGTGGTGCGGCGCCGCCGCGTGCCTGCTGCTCGTGACCGCGTGCGGGACCGCCGCGGGCCAGGAGCCCGGCGTCGGCGCCGCGGCGAGCCCCACTTCCTCAGCGGCCAAGATCGCGCTGAACGTCACCATCTACTCGTCGCTCACGGCACCGCCGAGCCACTACGTGCTGCGCTGCGAGCCGCCGGGCGGCACGGTGCCCGATCCGGCCGCCGCGTGCGCCAGGCTGCTCGCGGGGCCTAGCCTGTTCGCACCGTTTCCGGCGCACATGGCCTGCCCGATGATCCTGGTCGCTGGCGCCCGCGCGAGTGTCCAGGGCACTTACCTTGGCAAGCCAGTCGCGGAGACGATTGTCGACGGGGGCTGCGACCTGCAGCGCTGGGCTCAGCTGCGGCACGTGTTCGGCTAGCCAGCCGCGCGTGCCGCGCTGCTGACTGGTTACTTCAGCAGCCTGGACAGCCGCCGGTCGGCCAGCGGCTTGCCGCCGGTCTGGCAGGTGGGGCAGTACTGCAGCGCCGAGTCCGCGAACGAGACCTCGCGGACCGTGTCACCGCAGACCGGGCACGGCTGACCGGTTCGGCCGTGCACCCGCAGGCCGGCCTTCTTCTCCTGCTTCAGGTCGCTGGCGGTCAGCCCGTCGGACCGTCCGATGGCGTCGCGCAGGGTGCCGACGATCACCGCATGCAGCCCGGCGACCTCGTCGGGGGTCAGGCTGGACGCCAGCCGGAACGGCGACATGCC
>JASHPF010000421.1 GCA_030038295.1 Streptosporangiaceae bacterium | reverse complement strand
GGCGGGTCGGTCAGTCGCAGCAGCCGCGAGACCATGGTCGCGACCTGCTGCTTGCCGGCCGTGCCGGTACCGGTCACCGCGGCCTTCACCTCGCTCGGCGTGTGCAGGGCGACCGGGACGCCGCGGCGCGCGGCGCACACGATGGCGACCGCGCCCGCCTGCGCGGTGCCCATGACGGTGCGCACGTTGTGCTGGCTGAACACGCGCTCCACCGCCACCGCGTCCGGTTGCAGCCGGGTCAGCCACCGGTCAAGCTCGGCCTCCAGGGCGAGCAGCCGGGCGCCGATCTCCGCGTCCGCGGGGGTCCTGATGACGTCCGTGCTCACCAGCCGGAGCGGGCGGCCCGGTGCGCCGTCCACGACCCCGAGACCACAGCGGGTCAGGCCAGGATCCACGCCGAGCACGCGCATCTGCCACCGTCCCACCTGCCGAGCCACCGCCTGCCGAGGCACCGCCTGCTAGGGCGCCAGCGCCGCGGCTGCGAACACCTGTTCGGCAACACTAACGGCCGCCGAGGCGGCGAGTGCGGCGGCGCGCCGGCCACGGCATCGGCGCCCGGCGCCCGGCGTTCCCTCACCACGTGTCGAGAAGAAACGCGGCAGCTCCGAACGCAGCGTCCAGCCCGTCGTCGGTGCCGCAGTCGCCGCCAGCCAGCAGGCCGGCTAGCCGCAGCGCCCCGGCGGGCGCGCCGGCGAACAGCGCGGCGAGGCCGCGCGCACCAAGCCGGACCGGGTCCACCACCGTGGCCTCGGTGTCGGCGCGCCGGAGCGAGCCACCGCCGCCCGCCACCTCGAGCCGCCAGCGCCCCGAGTTCGCCGGCCGCACCGGATCGGCAATCTCGACCAGCACCGACAGCGTCACCCCGGCCGGGAAGCCCCTGGCCGCGATCGCGGCCGGGGCGTCCACGATCCGCAGCATCCAGGCGTTCGTCCGGCGGAGCTGCACGTCTGACTCCCTGGTGAGCCACTGCACGGTGTCGTCGGGCGGCAGGCAGGCGCGCACCTGGCCGGCCATGGACGCGTGCGACGCCAGGATCTGCCAGAGCGCGCGCGCGGTGGCAGCAGAGGCGGCGAGGAGTTCGTCGACGGCGACCTCCTCGGTGCCCTTGGCCCAGCGGTAGCTGAGGAACCCGTCGGCGGCCAGGTAGCAGAAATGATCGGGCTTATCGAGCCAGTCACGCAGTTCCTGCGGCTCGCGGGTGTTCGGCCCGCAGTGCCGGAGCGCCTCGTGCACCCGGCCCTTGACGGCCACGATGGCCGGACCGTCGTCGGCGGTGGCGCGACGCAGCCCGGCCGCACCGCCGGGCCAACCGCGCTCGCCGGACCCACCGCCGGTCCCGCCGCCGGACCCGCCGCGCTCGGTGATGCCGGCCGCGTCCGCGGGGATCAGCGCCGCCAGCGACCGGGACGGCACGACGGCCTGATACGTGCCACCGGCGATCTCCCAGCCGAACGTGCGGTACAGCGGCACCGTGGCCGGATACAGCGCCGAGACAGGGTAGCCGCGGTCGGCGACGTCGGCGAGCAGCGCGGCCATCATGGCGGTGCCGACACCGCGACCGCGGTGCTCAGGGGCGACCTTGACGCCAGCCACGCCGGCCATGGGCATAGCGCGCCCGTGCCACCACTGCCGCATGACGTGATAGCGCGCGCTGCCGATCAGCCGGCCGTCGTCGAAAGCACCGAGTATCGCGCCCTGGTCGATGCTGTGCCTGACGCTCGCGTGCCAGGCCGCCAGGTGCGCGGCGCCGACCGGCCCGAACGCGCGACGCCGCAGGTCGAGCTCGGCGTCGATGTCGTCGCCAGGGCCGAGCGGCCGAATCTGGATGCCCGTCAGCGGCTCACCCGAGCTTTTCCATGATGTCGTCGGACACGTTGTAGTTGGCGTAGACGTCCTGCACATCGTCGGAGTCCTCGAGGGCCTCGATGAGCCGGAACACCTTCCTGGCGTTGTCCTCATCCAGGTCGATCTCCACCGACGGCAGGAACGGGCGCTCGGCCGACTCGTAGTCCAGCCCGGCGTTCTGCAGCGCGGTGCGCACCGCGACCAGGTCGCCTGGCTCGCTGATCACCTCGAACGACTCGCCGAGATCGGTGACCTCCTCCGCGCCCGCGTCCAGCACGGCGGTGAGCACGTCGTCTTCCGTGACGCCGCCGGCCTTGGGCACGATCACCACGCCGCGCCGGCTGAACAGGTAGGACACCGAGCCGGGGTCAGCCATCGAGCCCCCGTTGCGGGTGAACGCGACGCGGATGTCGGACGCGGCCCGGTTCCTGTTGTCGGTCAGCGCCTCAACCAGCACCGCGACCCCGCCGGGGGCGTAGCCCTCGTAGGTGATCGACTCGTACGCAGCGCCGCCGGCCTCCAGCCCGCCGCCGCGCCGGATCGCCCGGTCGATGTTCTCGTTCGGGACCGAGTTCTTCTTGGCCTTCTGGACGGCGTCATAGAGGGTCGGGTTGCCAACTGGGTCGGGGCCGCCGCTGCGGGCTGCGACCTCGACGTTCTTGATCAGCTTGGCGAACAGCTTGCCGCGCCGGGCGTCGACCACCGCCTTCTTGTGCTTGGTGGTTGCCCACTTGGAGTGGCCGCTCATGCCTGATCCCTCACCATGTTGACGAACATCTGGTGGATGCGCCGGTCCGGGGTGAGCTCGGGATGAAACGAGGTGGCCAGCGCCCGGGCCTGGCGAACGGCGACGATCCTACTCGTGCCGGGATCGGTCGCGAGTATCTCGACGCCGGGGCCGACGTCCTCGACCCACGGGGCGCGGATGAAGACCGCGTGGTACGGCCGGCCGCTCAGGCCGGCCACCACCAGGTCGCGCTCGAACGAGTCGACCTGGCGGCCGAACGCGTTCCGGCGGACGGTCATGTCGATGCCGCCCAGGGTCTGCTGACCGGACGCGGGGTCGGGCAGCCGGTCGGCAAGCAAGATGAGGCCGGCGCACGACCCGAACACCGGCATTCCGCCGGAGATGCGCTTGCGCAGCTGCTCGGCCAGCCCGAACACGTCGATGAGCTTCCACATCGTGGTCGACTCGCCGCCCGGGATGACCAGGCCGTCGACGCGGTCGAGCTCGTCGGGCCGCCGGACCACGGCGGGGGCCGCGCCCGACTCGCGCAGCGCGCGCAGGTGCTCGGCGACGTCGCCTTGCAGCGCCAGCACGCCCACCGCGGGCCTGACGACGGCCACGCTCGGGTCCGCAGCCATCACCAGCCGCGGCCTGCGTACCGCTGCTCGGGCGCGAGCGTGTCGAGGTTGATGCCGACCATCGGCTCGCCGAGGCCACGGGAAACCTTCGCGACCACGTCCGGGTCGTCATAGAACGTCGTGGCCTTCACGATCGCCGCCGCCCTGGCCGCGGGGTCACCGGACTTGAAGATGCCCGAGCCGACGAACACGCCCTCGGCGCCGAGCTGCATCATCATGGCGGCGTCAGCCGGGGTGGCGATGCCACCGGCCGTGAACAGCACGACCGGCAGCTTTCCGGCGGCCGCGACCTCGGCCACGAGCTCGTACGGCGCCTGCAGGTCCTTGGCCGCGGTGTAGAGCTCGTCCGCGGACAGCGTGCCGAGCCTGCGGATCTCGGTCCGGATCGCGCGCATGTGCCGCGTCGCCTCGACGACGTTGCCGGTGCCGGCCTCGCCCTTGGACCTGATCATCGCGGCGCCCTCGGTGATCCGGCGCAGCGCCTCGCCCAGGTTGGTGGCGCCGCACACGAACGGGACGGTGAAGGCCCACTTGTCCACGTGGTACGCCTCGTCGGCCGGCGTCAGCACCTCGGACTCGTCGATGTAGTCGACGCCGATCGCCTGCAGCACCTGAGCCTCGGCGAAGTGACCGATCCGGCACTTGGCCATGACGGGGATCGACACGGCGGAGATGATCCCGTAGATCATGTCCGGGTCGCTCATCCTCGCCACGCCGCCCTGCGCGCGGATGTCAGCCGGCACCCGCTCCAGGGCCATGACCGCGACCGCTCCGGCGTCCTCGGCGATCTTGGCCTGCTCGGGCGTGACGACGTCCATGATCACGCCGCCCTTGAGCATGTCGGCCATGCCCCGCTTGACGCGGCTGGTGCCCTTGACGGCCGCCGTGCCGGAGCTGACCGGGTGCTCGGGACCACTGGGTGCATTCTGGACGGACACGACAAACCTCACTTGCGCTGGGTGACGGTGATTTCATCGTAGGCGGCTGCGGGCGGGACGCTAGCGCCCCGCTCCCCCGCTGTCAGCGGCGCCGGCGAGCGTCGGCCGCGGCGTAGCGCTTCCACGCTTCTACCAGAAGCGCTATCGCTGGCCACCATAAATAACGATAGCAGTTGGGGCTGCCGACCGGCCAGGACTCGAGGGCGGATAGCGGCTGCAGCGGCAGCACCGCCGCCGCGACCGTGACCGCGTCCGCGGCCAGCGCGTCAGCCGGTGAGGTGCGGGATGTCGGCGGTCGGGCCGCCCAGGCCGCCGTTGGCCACGAGCGAGTCATCGATCTCGAAGAACTCGGGCTTCGGCGCCCGGCCGGCGAGGCGCAGCACGATCGCGAGCCAGCGCTGTCTGGCTATCACGGTCGCGGCCACGGCGTCGTTGTAGAACTTGCGGGCCAGGAATACCTGGTGCGACGCGCTCTCCAGCTCCGCGAGCAGTTCCTCGGCGCCTTCCCGGCCGGCCAGCAGCATGCGGAAATCGGGTTGGCTGAATACGGCTCGCAGCGCCCTGGTGAGGTCGCTCTCCGGCATCTCACGGGCGTCCTGCGCAGACCTGGCGTCGTGCGCGGCGCCGGCGAGCAGCACGCTGGTGGCCGGGTCAAGCAGGCCGGACGAGGCGAGCTCGAGCGCGACCGAGCTGCGTCGGACCAGGGCCGCATCGAGCGCGAACCTGGCCGCGTCGACCCGCGCGTGCAGCCGGTCCAGGCGGCCGGCGCGCCAGCTGATGTAGACGCCGAGCACGGCCAGCACGCCGATGACGACGAGGACGATCACGCCGGTCATAGCGCGACGGCCACCCGCCCGGCCGCCGGGACGACCGCCTCATAGACCCGGACGACATCGCGGGCGATCACGGACCAGTCCAGCTCCCGCACCGCGGCAGCCGCCGCCGTCGCGAGCGCGGCGCGGTGAGCCGGGTCGTCCAGCAGGCGGCCCGCGGCAGCGGCGAGCCCGGCCGGGTTGCCGGTCTCGAACAGCTCGCCTGCCTTGCCGTCCCTGAGCACCTGGCGGAACGCGTCGATGTCGCTGGCCACGATCGGCGCGCCCGAGGCCATCGCCTCGACCAGCACATACCCGAAGCTCTCTCCGCCGGTGTTGGGCGCGCAGAACACATCGACCGAATGCAGCATGCGCACCCGGTCGTCGTCGCTGACTTCCCCGAGCAGCACGACGCGATCGCGGTAGGCGGCCGGGACCTGTGACAGCACGTCGTCGGGGTCGCCGCGCCCCGCGATCAGCAGCCGGAGCCCTGGCCGTTCCGCTGCCAGCTGAGCGAACGCCGCCAGCAGAATGTCGAGGCCCTTGCGCGGTTCATCCATCCGGCCGAGGAAGCCGAGGGTGCCGCCGGTGCCGGGAAAGCCCGGCAGCGGCTCGGCCTTCTCATACCTGCCGACGTTGACCCCGTTCGGGATGAGCACCGCGTCGCCACCCATGTGCTCCACGAGCGTGCTCCTGGCCGCCTCGGCGACTGCGATCCGGCCGCTGATCTTCTCCAGCGCAGAGGCGAGGATCGGTCCTGCGGCGTGCAGCGCGCGCGACCGCGGCAGCGCGGCGTGCATGGTGGCGACGATCGGGCCGTCCGCCACCCAGCACGCCAGCAGCGACAGGCTCGGCGCGGCGGGCTCGTGCACGTGCAGCACGTCGAAGTTCCCGTCCTTGAGCCAGCGTCGGACCCGGCCCGCGGACAGGAAGCCGAACGAGAGCCTGGCGATCGAGCCGTTGTAGGGCACCGGGACGGCCCGCCCCGCCGGCACCACGTACGGCGGGAGGATGGCGTCGTCGTCTGCCGGCGCGATCACCGAGACCTCGTGCCCCAGGTCCATCAGCGCCTCGGCGAGGCCGCTGACGTGCTCTCGGACGCCGCCCGGCACGTCCCACGCGTAGGGGCACACAATGCCGACCCGCATGGCGGTCGTCACCGCGTCCTAGGGTCGGCTAGGCCGTACCCGTCATGCTGGCCGTTGGCCGCCGCGCGCGCCCTGGCCGCGGCCTGCCGCTCTGGATCGAGGTCAGCGACGAACACCTTCTGCAGCATCAGCCAGTCGTAGGGGTGCTCCCTGATCCCCTGCTCGAAGAACCCCGCGAGCTCCTGCATCATCGTGGCTACCTTCTGCGGCCTGGTGCCGTCGGCAGGCTGCTGGATCTCGGCGCCAATCTTCACCCCGCACCGGCCGTCATCGGCGAACCACAGCACCACGGGCACGAGAGCGGCGCCGGTCTGCACGGCAAGCGCCGCGGGCCCGGCCATCATCTTGGCCTTCTCGCCAAAGAACTCCACCTCGATACCGCTGCCCGTGACATCCCGGTCGCAGGGCAAGGCCACGAACTTCGCTGATCGCAGCCGCTGTGCCAGTATTCCGAACGGCCGGGTGCCGCCGCTGGCAGGTAGCACTTCCATGCCCAGGCCCTCACGGAAAGCGACGAACCGCTCGTAGACGGGCTCGGGCTTCAGCCGCTCCATGACCGTCGTGAACGACCCGGCACGGGCGATGAACCAGGCCCCCGCCTGATCCCAGTTGCCCATGTGGGGCAGCGCGACGACCACGCCGCGGCCGGTTGCCAGTATGTCAAAGATCGTCTTCACTTGATTGGTCGGGTCGATCAGGCCGTTTACTAGCCGGTCGGTGGGCATGACCGGGAGCCGGAAGATCTCCAGCCAGTACCGGGCGTAGCGCCGGAGCACCTCGCGCGACGCCCTGCGCAGCGTCTTGCCATCGACGTCGCGGCCGAGCACGCGCACGAGGTTCGCCTCGAGCACTTGCACACGCGGTCCCTCGCGACGCCACGCTATGTCGGCGCCGAACTGGAACAGCCGCTCCATCCACCGCTCGGGCAGCCGGCACACCAGGCGCCAGCCCGCCCCGTAGCCGACGTCGATGAGCCGCTCCTTCAGACCCGGCATCCTCTTATCCTCCGGACGCCGCATCCCGGTGGTCTCCAGTGGGTGCGGCAGAGGCGCCTCGCCCGGCGCGGGCGGGCGAGCCGGACCCAGCCGCCCCGCCGTCAAGTCCCCCGGACGCGCCGCCGTCGACCCCTCCGGCCGCGCCGCCATCAAGCCCCCCAGCCGCCCCGCCGTCGACCCCTCCGCTCGCGCCGCCATCGAGCCCGGGCGCCCGCGTGCCGTCGGCTGCCTCACCCGACTTGGCCTCGAGCCGGGCAGCCGACCGCCGCGCCGCCACCACCCGCTGCCCGAACGTCACGGTGCTCGCGGCCGCGAGCAGCCACAGCCCGATGGGCAGCACG
>JASHPF010000075.1 GCA_030038295.1 Streptosporangiaceae bacterium | reverse complement strand
GCAGGGTCAAGCAGATGTTGCGCGACCGGAAGCTGCTCGCCGTCCAGCGGCCGGGCGGCCAGGTCGCCGTCCCGGCGGCGTTCGTCGAGGGCGGCCAGGTCATTTCCGGCCTCGGCGGCACCCTGACGCTGCTGTTCGACTGCGGGTTCTCCGACACCGAGGCGCTGAGCTGGCTGTTCACGGCCGACGAGAGCCTGCCGGGCACGCCGGTGCAGGCCCTGGCCGCGCACCGGCGCACCGAGGTGAACAGGCGGGCGCAGGCACTAGCCTTCTGAGCGTGCCCGTTTCTGATCGGCTGCGCGCCCGGCTCGCGGACGCCCGGCTGTATCTGTGCACGGACGCCAGGGAGCGCCAGGGCGACCTGCCCCGCTTCCTCGACGAGGTGCTGGCCGGCGGTGTCGACATCGTCCAGCTCCGGCACAAGGGGCTCGAAGCGAGCCAGGAACTGCGCTACCTGGACGTGTTCCGCGACGCGTGTGCCCGGCATGGCGCGCTGCTGGCCGTCAACGACCGGGCGGACGTGGCCTACGCGGCGGGCGCCGACGTGCTGCACCTGGGCCAGGATGACCTCTCGCCGGTTATCGCCCGCGCGCTGCTCGGGTCGGCCCCGGTCATCGGGCTGTCATCGCACGCCGAGCAGGAAACGGCGGCGGCCGCCGCCGAGCCGACCGTGGACTACTTCTGCGCCGGGCCGGTCTGGCCGACGCCCACCAAGCCCGGCCGGCCGGCACCCGGCCTGGACCTGCTGAGGTTCGCGGCCGGCCTGGACACGTCGCGGCCGTGGTTCGCGATCGGCGGCATCGACGAGGCCAACCTCGGTCAGGTGCTCGCCGCGGGCGCGACCCGGATCGTCGTGGTCCGGGCGATCACGGAGGCGGCCGAGCCCGGCATCGCCGCGGCCCGGCTCGCGGCCCGGCTGCGCTAGCTGGCCGCGGGCGGTCCGCATGCCGCGGTCAGCAGAGCATCCGGCCCAGGCGGGCGGGCGACCCCGTTCCCTCCTGATCGGCCGGTGCGGTCCTGGGTGGGTTATTCGTCCCGGCTGGTGACGTACTCGGCGAGGGCCACCAGGGCCGACCTGGCGTCCCCGGTCATCGGCGCGCCGTCCAGGGCGGCGATGGCCTCCTTGCGGCAGGCGGCGATCAGGTGCTCGCACTCGGCGACCGCGCCGGTGTCGGTGAGCACTGCCCTGACCTCCGCCGCGGCCGCGTCGGACAGCGTGCGCTGGCCGAGATTCCGGTCGAGCACGGCGGCCTGCGCGGCGCTCGCGCGCTCCCGGGCAAGCGCGATCAAGACGGTCCGCTTGCCCTCGGCGATGTCCCCGCAGACCGGTTTGCCGGTCCGGGCCGGGTCGCCGAAAACGCCGAGCATGTCGTCCCGGAGCTGGAAGGCGACACCGAGCGGGGCGCCGTAGCGCGAGCAGACGCCGGTGAGCTCGCGTCCGCCGACGGCCGCGCCGGTATCGGCGTCGCTGCCCACGGGCGTGGCCAGCGCGACGCCGAGCTGCAGCGGCCGCTCGGTGCTGTACTTGGTGGTCTTGTACGTGATCACCCGGAGCGCGGCGTCGACCGAGGTACTGGCGTTGGCCTGGCTGAGCAGGTCAAGGTACTGGCCGGCGGCCAGCTCCGTCTGCATGGCCGCGAGCACGCGCCCGGCGCGCTCCAGCGCGTGCCAGCCGAAGCCGCTGCCGGCGAACAGCTCGTTGGTCCAGGCCAGCAGCAGGTCGCCGATCAGGATCGCGGCACCCGCGCCGAATCGCTCGGCGGAGCCCGACCGGCCGGTGTCGGCGTGCCAGCTTGCGAACCGCCGGTGCGCAGCGGGCTGCCCACGGCGGAGATCGCTGTCATCCATGACGTCGTCGTGGACCAGGGCGCTCGCTTGCAGCAGCTCGAGGGCGGCCGCCGCGGCGAAGATCTCCGGGCAGTCCTGGCCCCCGGCCGCCCGCCAGCCCCAGTAGCAGAACGCGGGCCGCAGCCGCTTTCCGCCGGCGAGCAGGCCGCGGATTGCGTCCAGGCACGGCAGCACGTCCGGGCCGATCGCGGCCAGCACCTCGTGCTGGCGGGCCAGGAACCCCGTGAGGGCGTCGGCCACGCCGGCCCGGATATGGTCGAGCCGGGCCGGGCCGGGCGCGGCGAGGTCAGTAGCCACGTTTTCGCAGACTATCCCCGCGCGGGCTGGGCTCCGGCCGGGCTCCGCCCCGCGTCGCCCGCCGGGTGCGGATAGCCTTCTCGGCATGCCTGTCAGCCCTGCCCCGGTGATCAGAGACCTGCTGGCCGATGGACGGCACTCGTACTCCTTCGAGTTCATGCCGCCCAAGACCGAGGAGGAGGAGCAGCGGCTGTGGCTGGCCATCCGCCAGCTCGAGCCGCTGCGGCCGACGTTCGTCTCGGTGACCTACGGGGCCGGCGGCTCGACCAGGGACCGGACCGTCCGGGTCACCGGGCGGATCGCGGCCGAGACCACGCTGACCCCGGTGGGCCACCTGACCGCCGTGAACCACAGCGTCGCCGAGCTGCGCCACGTCATCGGGAGCTACGCGGACGTTGGCGTCCGCAACATGCTGGCACTCCGGGGCGACCCGCCGGGCGACCCAGGGGCGGAGTGGGTCGCGCATCCGAACGGGCTGCGGCACGCCGAGCAGCTTGTCCGGCTGATGCGCGAGTCGGGGGACTTCTGCGTGGGCGTCGCGGCCTTCCCCGAGGGCCATACCAGGTCGGTGAGCTGGGACTCCGACGTGGACTTCTTCGTGCGCAAGGTCCGCGCCGGGGCAGACTTCGCCATCACCCAGATGTTCTTCCATCCCGAGGACTACCTGCGGCTGCGGGACGCCGTGGCCGCCCGCGGCTGCGACGTGCCGATCATCCCCGGCATCATGCCGATCATCAGCGTTCCCGGCATCGAGCGGGCGGTGCTGCTGTCCGGCTGCCGGTTCCCGCCTGACCTCGCTGGCGACCTGCGCGCGCACGCCGACGACAAGGCCGCGGTGCGCAAGATCGGCGTCGAGTTCGCCGCCAGCATGTGCGAGACGCTGCTCGCCGAGGGCGTGCCCGGCCTGCACTTCTACACCCTGAACGGGTCACGGGCCACGCGCGAGATCTACCAGGTGCTCGGCCTCGGGCCCGGCTCGGGGACCGGCCCGGTGGATGGCTCGCGGGACGGCTCCTCCGGCCGTGAGCAGGGGAACGCCCCGCGATAGGCCCGGACCTTCGCGATCACGGCGGCGCGGGTCGGGGCCCGCCGAGTCGTGACCGCCGCCCGGCAGGACGCTAGGCGTCTCGGGTGCTCGCTCCGCCCGCACCAGCCGCACCACCTGCCAGCGGCAGCGCGGCGCCCATCACCGCGTACGGCGGGCCGCCGCCGGGAAACAGGAAGTCGGTCAGCAGGTCGGCGAAGCCGAGGCTGCGGTAGAGCCGCCGGGCCGGCGTCGGGGCGTCGCGGGTCGAGAGCACGGCCGTGCGCTCAGGTCGGCCGGCCGTCAGGGTGAGGACCATCTGCCTGCCGATGCCGCGTGCCTGGTAGTCGGGATGCACGTGCACCTCGGCGACCTCCAGCACGTCATCGAGCCACTGCCGGGCGGCAGCAAGCCCGTACTCGGCGGACAGCCCGGCCAGCACCACGTCGTGCCACCACTGGCCGGGGAGGCCGCGAAAACCGTAGCTGAACGCCACGACCTGGCCCGAGGTGTCCGCGGTCACCGCGAGCGCGCGAAAGCCCGGGTTGCCCACGTGCCGTTCCATGATCGCGCGGCGGGCTGGCAGCTCGTCCAGGCCCGCGCGCATCGCGGCGCCGTAGATGGCGACGAGCTGATCGATCACGGCCTGGAAGCCCGGCCGGTCGAGCTCGGCTATGGCGACGGCTTCCTGCACTAGCACAGCCTAGCGGCGCTGGCCGTCGCTGCCTGGTCGCCGCGACCACGGGTCACCGATCTGGTGGGTGGTGACAGCGGTGGGCGCCAGGGGTGCGAGCCACCGCGCACCTGCGGTCTGGCTGACGCGCTAGCGCCGTCGAGCTGCCCGGCGCGGTTGCGCGGCCGGTGACGTCGCCGCCGCGTGGCGGGGGCCGGTTGAGACTCGCTCCCGGCCAGCCGCGTTTTGTCAGACCCTTCAGGTACGTTCGAACGCAGCAGAACAGGTAGACAGTACAGCGAATATATGTTCGAATAGTGGTGTGCGATCGATCGGCCGGTCCGTGCCGTGGCCGCTCGCTCGGGCCGGGTGAGGTGTGGGGAAGCGCCTCACCCGGCAGCGCACCGCGTGAAGGAGCTTCCATGAGCCCGATCGTTGAGGTGAGACCGCTCCAGCGGGGTCAGCAGTGCCGGGTCGCGCCGTCGGCTCTGGCGCTGCTGGAGTCTGCCCGGCATGGCCTGGCAGCCGCCGAGGACGAGCCGACCCCCGGTGCTCGGTACGTGGGTGCGCATCTCGCGGCGCTGCGGGCGGCGGCCGCCGTCGTGGCGGCCCGCGCCGAACCTCCCAGCGCTCGCCGGCGCAGGCCGCAGAGCGTCTGGGAGTTGCTGCCCAAGGTCGAGCCGGCCCTGCGGGAGTGGGCGGCGTTCTTCGCCGCGGGTGCCGCGAAGCGCGCGGCGGCCGAGGCTGGGCTGCCGCGCGCCGTCACCGCGAGCGAGGCCGATGAGCTGCTGCGGGATGCCGGGACGTTCGTGTCGCTGGCAGAGGGCGCGCTGGGC
The DNA here is from genome assembly GCA_030038295.1 of Streptosporangiaceae bacterium. Taxonomy (GTDB): domain Bacteria; phylum Actinomycetota; class Actinomycetes; order Streptosporangiales; family Streptosporangiaceae; genus JAJYUU01. Next base: position 849 of record JASHPF010000075.1, on the reverse strand, counting down.
GTGTCGGTGGGTCAGCAGCCACTGCCGCTGCTGACCGCGGGTTGATCGCGTGCGGGCGGGGAGCATCGGCGTCCGGGCGGGGGAGCGGAGCCGCTGCGCGGGTGGTGGCTGGACGCGGGCGACGCGCCGGCTGCGCCCACCCGGCTGAGCGGCGGCCCACCCGCCTGAGCGGCGGCTAGACGGCCTGAGCTGCGGCTAGAAGGCCTGAGCTGCGGCTAGAAGGCCTCAACCGCGCCGCGGGCGTCGGCGTCGAGGATGCCCCAGCTGATCAGTTCCTCGGTCAGATCGGTCGGGGACTTGTCGTAGATGACGGCCAGTGAGCGCAGGTCCTCCTGCCGGATCGACAGCACTCGCCCGTTGTAATCACCACGCTGGCTCTGAATGGTGGCCACGTAGCGCGCGAGCGGCCCCGCTTTGTCCTTGGGCAGCGTGGCCATTCGCTCAAGGTCGATCACCAGCTTGGGCGCTGGCGCGATCACCGTCGGCAGCACGTCACCAGGCAGCAGTTCGGAGACCGGCACTCCGTAGAACTCCGCAAGCTCGGCGAGTTTCTGGACCGTCACCGACCTGTCGCCACGCTCATAGGAGCCAACCACGACGGCCTTCCACCTGCCACGGGACTTCTCTTCGACGCCGTGTAGCGAGAGCCCCTGCTGGGTGCGGATGGCGCGCAGCCTCGCGCCGAGGGTCTTGGCGTAGTCAGATGCCATCGTTACGGTCCCCTGGCCTGTCGTAGCTAAAAGTGACGGTTACGGACAGTGACGGTAGGCCGGTCAGAGCGCAAGGTCAAGCCGAATGCCAAAAAGGCGGATGAACCCGTGCGCCTCACCGCATCCCCGTCAGCGTGCG
>JASHPF010000420.1 GCA_030038295.1 Streptosporangiaceae bacterium | reverse complement strand
TCACCCCGGCGATCCCCAGAAGCTTGTCAAACGTGTTGCGGCGCATCGTCTTGTCCTTTCCTGCGCCTGGCCCTTGCCGGGCCCGGTAAGTCCTGTGCTGACACCCGCAGTCTCCCGCCGCCCCGCCGCCCGGCAGCACCGCCGAAGGCCCCCGAAAACCCGGGCCATAAGACCCCACCTTTCCGGATCAATGGCCGCAGCTACCAATGCCGCCCGTCAGCCCGGCGCGCAATAAGCCCAGCGCGGACCGTTGCCGTGGCCCCGACCCGACCCACCCCGTTGCTGGGTTAGGAATTCATCAGGAGTTGCGGATGGCATTCCCAGGGGGCAGCCACCGTCACTCTCGGCGCAGGTGGAAGCCTCCGCCGTGCGCGTGCAGGTGCTCGCGGCCGATCGCCTGTGCCTCCGCCTGCGTCACATACCCCGCAGTTCTGCCGATGTCCTGGGTTACGCCATCCGGGCCCCGCCAGATGACGTGCCAGGGACCGCCCTGCGCCGCCGCCAGGCGTCTTCCTATCTCCTCGCCCACGGCAGCACGCAACTCGGCCGTGTCGTCATCGCCACTGTGCAGACCGACGCGCCGGTAGTAGTCCTCAATGTCCACGTAGTTGTCTAGCTCGTCGACGGATAGGACATCACCAGGAATCTGGCCACTGTCCTGATCCTCTTCGATCATGGAAATCACCGCGTCGGCGTACCGGCGCACGTCATGGATGTCGGTCATGGCTACCTCCCAGCGGGCAGGGCTCAGTCTCATCGGGCGATGGCGGCCGCCAGCAGGGACGTAGGCCAGGTATTGGCCGGTCCGAGGTCCTGCCGCGGATACCGAAAGAACCAGTGACATAGGTCCCGGAGGCATGGGCCCTGCGGCACCGTCACCTCTCACCACGAAGGCCTGATAGTGAGGCCAAAGGGCCCTCCGGCCCGGCAGCGATGGCTGCTCGAAGGCGGGGCTGTCAGGAGCTTGAAAGCCATGGGAACGACTCGAGTTCTGCAGATCACTGACTCTCAGACCGGCCTCAGCTACGAGATTCCGGTTGTCGATGGTGCCATCCGCGCGATCGACCTGCGCCAGATCAAGGTGTCCGATGACGACTTCGGCCTGCTGTCCTACGATCCGGCGTTCCTGAACACGGCTAGCTGCCGTAGCGCCATCACCTATATCGATGGCGACCAAGGGATCCTGCGCTATCGCGGTTACCCGATCGAGGAACTGGCCGGCCAGGCATCGTTCCTGGACGTCGCGTACCTGCTCCTGCACGGGGAGCTTCCCGGCAAGGATGAGTCGGCCGGCTGGGCGGACGAGATCACCCACCACACGTTCGTGCACGAGAATGTGAAGAAGTTCATCGACGGCTTCCATCACGATGCCCATCCGATGGGCATTCTCGTCAGCACGATCGCGGCGCTGTCCACCTTCTATCCGGAGGCGAAGGCAGTATCCGACCAGGCCAGGCAGCATGAGCAGATAGTCCGCCTGATCGCGAAGATGCCGACGCTGGCCGCCTTCGCCTACCGGCACGCGATGGGCCTGCCCTACGCCTACCCCGACAACGAGCTGTCCTACACGGGGAACTTCCTCAACATGATGCGGAAGATGAGCGAGCCGCGGTACGCGCCCAATCCCGTGCTGGAGCAGGCGCTGGACGTGCTGTTCGTGCTGCATGCCGATCACGAGCAGAACTGCTCCACCAGCACCATGCGGGTGGTGGGCAGCTCTCAGGTCGACCCTTACTCGGCGGCGGCTGCGGCCGCAGCCGCGCTGTTCGGCCCCCTGCATGGCGGCGCGAACGAGCAGGTCCTGCGGATGCTGGGGGAGATCGGCTCGGTCGGCAACGTCCCCGCCTACATCGAGCGAGTGAAGCGCGGGGAACTGCGCCTGATGGGATTCGGCCACCGCGTTTACAAGAACTACGATCCGCGGGCGACGATCATCAAGAAGGTCGCGGACCAGGTGTTCGAGGTAACGGGGCGCAACCCGATGCTGGACGTGGCGCTGGAGCTCGAGCGGATCGCGCTGGCCGACGACTACTTCATCCGCCACAAGCTCTACCCGAACGTGGACTTCTACTCGGGCATCATCTACCAGGCCATGGGCTTTCCGGTGGCCATGTTCCCCGTCCTGTTCGCGATCGGGCGCATGCCAGGCTGGCTGGCGCAGTGGCAGGAGGGCACGACTGACCCTGAGCAGAAGATCTCCCGCCCACGGCAGCTCTATGTGGGCCAGGGACTGCGGCACCTCGACGGGACCGCGCAGGTTCGGCGTTGAGCCGCCTTGCCGGGCGATGGTGAGCAGCCGCGGCGCGGCGTTCGTTGGTCTGCGACCTGAACCTCACGGGTAATCAGCGCGAGGCCAGGCCCGCCGTTCGGTGGGGCAGGCATGGCCACGGGCACGGTGGCGTGGTGATCGAGAAGATTCCGAGGGTGGTCGCGGCGCCGCCGGGCAAGCCGGTGCGGGCGGAGGCCGCTCGGGGCCAGCAGCGTGCCGTCCGCCTGGCGCTGCACCCTGGCACCTGGGACAGACGCGAGGCGGCCGCCATGCGGGCGGACTTCGACGAGGCCGCGCCCCGGTGGGACGCTGAGCGCGGTGGTTACCGCCGGCCCGTCCTCGCCGACGCGCTAGCCCGCGGCGGACCGTTCCGGCCAGGTCTGGCGGTCGAGATCGCGTCGGGAACTGGCCTCCTGACGGCTCAGGTCCAGGCCAGGTGGCCGACGGTGATCGCGGTGGATCTGTCGTACCGCATGCTGACGCGCTCGGCGGCGGCCCACCGGATCCAGGCCGATGCCGCGCACCTGCCTCTGGCCAGCCGGAGCGTGGATGCGGTCATCATCGGTGACGGGCCATTGTTCGCGGCCGAGGTGGCCCGGATCATGACCCAGGACGCGGTCCTGGTGTGGTCGAATGCGCTCGGACGTGAGGCCCCGTTCTTCCTTCCCACCGAGCTCGTTGCCCAGGTAATGACGGCAGCCACCGGCCGGGTCTGGGATGCGATCGAAAGCGAGGCGCACTGGGGCAGCTGGGCCGTCCTCCGCTCAGCCAGTTAGCTGTGAGCTTGCACGATGGCTGGCATGTTGTGGTTTCAGCGACTAACTCAGCGGATGGGCGCGGAAGAAGGCCCACATCAGCGCGTTGGCGCTGACCGCGTCGCTCTGCGGGCCCAGGACGCTCGTGATCGCCTTCGGCATCGGCGGGCCACCCGGCCACTCGTGGCCCTCGCCGGTAATCGCGTACAGCTCGACCTGTGTGGCGCCGGCGCAGCCGGAGTAGCGGGTCAGGCGATAGCCGCGCCCGGCGGTGGTCTGCGGGCTCGCGGCGCAGTGGTCGTGACCGGCCCACAGGCGAGCGGCCGTCGGTACCGAATAGGTCCAGTAGCCAGAGCCGAACCCGTTGAACGGGTCGATGGTGTCCGCAGTGCCGTGAAAGGCGATGACGGGAACCGGCCGGGACGCCGGACACGGGCTTGGATAACGCAGGCCCGCCACCGGCGCGATCGCGGCGAAGACGCTGCTGGCGTCGCAGGCGAGCTGGCTGGCCATCCGGCCGCCGCCGGAGACGCCGGTCGCGTAGACCCGGCTCAGGCTGACGCAGTACCGGCCCGCGAGATCGCGGACCAGCGTGGTCAGGAACGCGACGTCGCTCGGCGCGCTCGCCGGCGGGAACTTTCCGTTGACCATGGGCACGCCGGGGATGTTCCAGTCGTAGCCGGTCCCGTCCGAGATCAGCGCCTGCGGGTAAGCGACGATGAAGTGGTCCGCGTC
>JASHPF010000419.1 GCA_030038295.1 Streptosporangiaceae bacterium | reverse complement strand
GGCAGCAGCGGCACGACCTTGTGATGGCGCAGGATGACCTCACCGTCCGGATCCAGCACGAAGCCGACGTTGAAGAACCGGCCAGGGAACTCCGGATGCCGCGCCTTGGCCTGGGCCATCACGAACGCGCGCCACTGCCGGGCCAGCCCACCGAGGTAGTCGGTCTCCGGGCCCGGAATGTCGATCGCGCACTCGCGCGCGAACTCCTCGTGGTCGAGGTCGAGCACCTCGTCGTTGAAGCCCTGCAGGCTCCCCTCAGGGATGGCGATGAGACGGACCGGCAGGTCCAGGCTGGACAGCCACGACGCGGCCTTGATGAGGTGCGAGATGTGGTCGAGGTTCACCCGGATGTCCGCGCGGGTGCGGATGCCGCGCATGGTGGGCACCAAGCCAACCGCTTGATACGGCTCGATCATGACCGGTCCCTTCGGCGGCCAGACAGGACTCCCCCATGCTCTCCTACGCCAGGCCGTCCAGGTGCGCGGTGTCGTTGTAGCCCCGCACGATCCACCGGTCCGCGCTGATGACGAGCCGGGAGATCGAGGCGTTCTCGGCACCGGTGAAGGCGAACGGCCGGGCCGCGGCGGCGAGCGCCAGCGCCTGGCCGATCACGCCGCCGTGGGTGAACGCCGCGACGCGCTGGCCAGGGTGGTCCGCTGCCATTCGCTCGATCGCGGCCCTGACCCGAGCCGCGAAGGCGTCGGCGGGCTCGGCACCGGGGATGACGTCCCACCGCTCCTCGGCCGCCATCCGAAGCGCCACCGGATGGCCCTGCGCGACGTTCTTCCGGAACACGCCGCCCTCCCAGTCGCCGAGGTGTACCTCGCGCAGCCTGGCCTCCACGACGGGCGACAGGCGGAGTCGGTCCGCGAGCGGCACCGCCGTCTGCGCGGTGCGCCGCATCGTCGAGACGTAGATGGCCGCTATGCCAGCGGTGGCGAGCCGTGCGCAGACCAGCTGGGCCTGCGCCGCACCCTCCGGCGATAGCGGCGGATCGCCCTGGCCGTCGATGAGGGCGAATAGCGTGCCGTCGACATAGGGCGCGGACTGGCCGTGCCGGATCAGGAAGAGGTCGGTGGCGCCCGGCGGCGGCTCGAAGCGCCGCTGCCGGAACGCCGGCGGTTCTGGCTCAGGAACCTCGGCACTCGTCACGAGGTGAACATACCGGTCAGCGAGACTGCGGCAACCTGAAGGAGCTCTTCTTGGCGCCCGGCGCCGAGGGCGGCGGCACGACGGGCCCGATGTCGCCGTCCGGGGCCTCATCCAGGTCGATGATCACCGGCGCGTGGTCACTGGGCCCGGTGCCCTTGCGCGCCTGCCGGTCTACCCAGGCGGCCCTGACCCGGTCTTCCACCGCGCCGGTCGCGAGGACGAGGTCGATGCGCATGCCGAGATCCTGATGGAACATCCCGGCGCGGTAATCCCAGTAGGTGAACACGCGCCGGTCCGGCCAGCGCTCCCTGACCACGTCGTGCAGGCTGCCGGCGGCTTGCAGGCTCGCGAGCGCGGCGCGCTCGGGCTCGGTGACGTGCGTCTGGCCGACGTAGGCCGCCGGATCGAAGACGTCGGTGTCGGCCGGCGCGATGTTCATGTCGCCGCAGACGATCGTCTCTTGCGGCGCGGTGCGGATCGATTCTTCGAGTGCGGCTAGCCAGGTCAGCTTGTAGCGGTAGTGCTCGGACCCGGGCTCCCGGCCGTTCGGCACATACACCGACACGACCCGGACGCCACCACAGGTCGCCGCGATCGCGCGCGCCTCCGGCTCGGGGAAACCCGGCGCGCCGGCCAGGCCTCGCGTGACGTCGTCCAGGCCCGCCCTGGAGAGGATGGCCACGCCGTTCCACCGCGGCTCGCCGTACACGGCGACCTCATACCGGCGGCTGTCCAGGTCCTTCCCCAGCAGCTCGGTGAACGCGTCATCGGCCAGCTTGGTCTCCTGCAGGCACACCACGTCCGGCTGGCGCTCGTCCAGCCAGGGCAGCAGCCGCGGCACGCGCTGCTTGACGGAGTTGACGTTCCAGGTAGCGATCCGCATCGGGGCTAACAATAGCCGCGCGCCGATGCGGGTACCCCGGCCGAGCCGGTGCCCCGGCATCTTGACGCTCACTGGCGCGTGCGTCACAATACCCGACCAGTCCGAACTCACCTGTTTCGGGTGGCTGCACGATCCCGCCCAGCGGGAGGCCGGGGTTTGGTGATGACGACGCGGAGGATCGCGACCGCAGGCGCGGCGGTCGTCGCGGCCGTGCTCGGCATGGCTGCGTGTTCCGCGCACTCGCCGACGGCCAGCGTGCGGTCGCCCAGCTCGCCTGCCGCGTCCGCGACGGCGGGCTTGGCTGAGGGAACGGAGCTGACCGGGGTGCAGCTCAACTCCGCGCTGGCACCGGCGTCGTCCTTTCCCGGCTTCACCGCGAACGCGAAGGATGCGTACAACACCGGCACCAGTCTCGAGGTGCTGCCGACGCAGTACAACGTCGCGACGATGTCGTGTCCGAGCTTCAGCACACAGATGACGTATGCGACCTGGCTCGGTCAGGACGCGATCGCCTGGGCGGAATTCGACCGCGCGACCGGAGGCCAGTCGTCTCAGACGTATGACGAGTTCATCTACCAGTTTCCCGGCCCCAGCGCGGCTGTCTCGTTCATCCAGGGACTCAGGGCTGCCTACAGCCGGTGCCAGTCGTTCACCGACACGCAGTCCGGTGAATCCGTGCAGGTGACGTACGGCGTAGCGAACATCGCACCCATCGGCGGCGGGCAGGCCATGCAGGTCGCGGGCACCGCAGTGGCCAACGGCGCCACGGTGGGGACGGCGGGCCTGCTGTACGTGGTCAGCAGCGACGACGTTTACGGCGTGGTCCGGACGGGGGTGCAGACGTCCATGCCCGCCACCCCGGCGGCCGCAACCGTGATCGCCGGGATGATCACCCGGGTGCAGACACTGAGCGCCGCGTCCTAGCCAGACCGGACCGCCGAGCGACAGGGTGCGACGCGTCAGTCGATGAGGTCCTCCACTGGCTTAACCCCGGCCGTGCCGCGCCGCAGGCGCCACACCAGGACGGCGAGGTACCAGACCGCCGCGACCCCGGCGCCGTACCCCACGACCTTGTCGGCCGCGTGGAACGGGCCCGGCACCGACAGCACGACGATGATCAGCGCGCTGTAGAGCAGCACGAAGATAATCACCGGCCAGGCCCACCGGCCGAGCGAGAACGCGCCGGGGATGGAGTCGAGCGTGCGCCGCTTGTACGCGTACCCCGCGGTGATGAGGAAGTAGATGATGTACGGGATGATCGCGGTCGCGCCGACCAGGGTCGCAAACGCACTCGCCTGCAGGTAGCCGTACCACGTCACAGCGATATCGACGACGGCGAACACCAGCAGCGCCACGATCGGGGTCTGGGTGCGCAGGTTGACCCGGCGCAGCCAGCCGGAGAACGGCAGCATGTTGTCCCGCGACAGCGAGTACGCGAGCCGCGCCTGCGCGCCCGCGCCGACGACCAGGATCGCGAACATCGAGAAGATGACGAACGCGACGAACACCTTGACCAGCCAGGACGGCAGCCAGTAGCCCGCGATCGTCAGCAGCGGGAGCGACGACGACTCGACCGCCTTGAGGTCGGGGATCGCGACGGTGAACCCGATCAGTGCGATCATGCCGAGCACCGCAGACCCGGCCACCGCCCAGAGCACGCCGCGCGGCACGCTGCGGACCGGGTTGACCGCGTCCTCGGACATGTCCGCGGCCAGCTCGAAGCCGACCAGCGTGAACGCGCCGAGCAGTCCCGCCAGCGCGAACGCGTAGATCGTCGGGTTGTGCAGCACCGAGGTGGTGTTGAAGAGGATGTTCGCCCCGTACGGCGACGGCTTGGCCTTCACCCCCCACAGGACTAGCAGCAGCACACCGAACACTACCGTGCCGATGATCTCGGTAAACACCGCGACGTTGTTGACCCGCGCGGCCACCTGGATGCTGATGATGTTGATGATCACCGGCAGCACCATGAGGATCAGCGCGACGGCGAGCACCAGCCGCGCGGACGGCTTCGTCACGTTGAACTCGCTGAGCAGCAGCGGCGACGCGACGCCCAGCATGATCGCCCCGCCGCCGACGCTCATGTACAGCAGCCCGGCGAAGCCCACGAACCAGCCGTAGGTGGGGTTCACCAGCCGCGAGCTCCACTGATACGCATACCCGGCCAGCGGGATGCGGGTGCCGAGCTCGGCCACGACCAGCGCGATCATCATGTTGCCGACGCCGACGATCGGCCAGGTCCAGATCGAGGCAGGGCCCCAGTACGTCAGCCCGAACCCGTAGTTGAGGAAGATTCCCGTCGTGATCGAGATGATCGAGAAGGCTATGGCGAACATCGAGAAGAAGCGCAGCGACCTGCGCAGCTCGGGCCGGTAGCCGGCCCTGGCGACGATCTGCTCGGCCTCGTCCGGCACGGTGGCCGCGACGGTCCCGGCTGACTCCTCAGCGCTCATGTGCGGACCCCTTTCTCCCTTATCGTGGCTCTGCTAGTCGTGATGCGCCAGGCGGGCCTCGACGGCGGCGAACCCGGCGTCGGTCCCGGCGAGTGCCTGGGCGATGTCGGCGTCGGTCAGCGCCGCGGAGACGAACCAGTTGTGCCGCGGGTGCAGGTAGACCCCGGCGCGGACCGCGGCGGCGGCGAAGGTCGACGCCAGCGAGTAGTCGCGGTCCCCGGCGAAGGTGAGGTACGGCATCACGGGCGGCCCGGTGTACCTGACCTCGAGGCCCCGCTCAGCGGCCTGCGCGAGAATCCCTGCGCTGAGCGCGGTCCCCGCGCGCTCCATGGCCGCGAGAGCGTTTTCCTCGCGGAGCGCGCCGATCGTCGCGATGGCCGCGGCCATGGCGACGGCGGAAAACCAGAACGACCCCGTTACGAAAATGCTGGCCGCCGCGTCGCGGAACGGATCCGACCCCAGCACCGCCGCCAGCGGGTAACCGTTGGCGATCGCCTTGCTCCACGCCGACAGGTCCGGCAGCACCCCGATTGGCTCCCAGCTCGAACCCAGGTGCAGCCGGAACCCGCACCGCACGTCGTCCAGGATGAGCGCGGCGCCCGCGTCCGTGCAGATCGACCGCACGCCGCGCGCGAACTCCGGGTCGACGAGCTCCTGGTCAAAGCCGGCGTCGTGCTGGAACGGGCTGACGATGATCCCGGCGAGGTCCGCCCCCGCCTCTGCTACCGCGGCCCGCACCGAGGCCAGGTCGTTGTAGGTGTAGTAGCCCAGGTTCGCGCGATCCTCCGGCGTCACGCCCGCGAGCCGCGGCGTACACCACGGAGCGGCGCCGTGATAGGCGCCGCGGGCCACCAGGATGCGCCGTCGTCTGGTGTGCGCGCGGGCGATCGTGCAGCACATCGTTGTCGCGTCGGTGCCGTTCTTGGCGAACATCGCCCAGTCAGCGTGCCGGACGGTGCCGACCAGCAGCTCGGCGAGCTCGACCAGGACGGATCCCGGCCCGTTCTGGCAGTCCGCGAGCGCCGCCTGACTCCGCGCGGCGGCCTCCACCGCCGGGTGGCGGTGACCGAGCACGACCGGGCCGTAGCTGCACATGAGGTCCACGTACTCGTTGCCGTCGACGTCCCAGACTCGCGCCCCGAATCCGGCGCGCAGGAACTGGGGATACTCCGGCGGCAGCGGCCCGGCGGACTGGTGCCCGTACATGCCGCCGGGGATGACCGCGGCGGCGCGGCGGCGCAGCGCGGCGTCGGCGGCCCGCGGCCTGCTGTCGCGATCTGCGACAAGCTGATCGGTCATACGAGTAACTTCCCTTCCGCGACCCGATGGCAGCAAACCTCGATCCGGCCGGCGACCGCGTCGTTCGCGACGCGCACCTGCTCGACGGCCTGACCGAGGTCGGTGAGCCCGGCGTCGGATCCGAGACCGGTCGCCACCAGCGCGCCGCACGCGACGCCGAGCCAGGCCGCGTCGACCGGCCCGCAGCCGAGCAGCAGCCCGGCGAGAAATCCCGCGGTAAACGCGTCACCGCACCCCGTGGTGTCCACCACGTCGGCGGCGACGGCCGGCACGTGGACCAGTTGGCCGGGGTCGTCCGTGACCAGACAGCCGTCGGCGCCGAGCGTGACCGCCACGCCGCCGGTGCCGAGCGCCAGCACGTCGACGACGGCACGGTCCACGTCGCTGCGCCCGGTCAGCGCCAGCAGCTGGTCGTAGTTCGGGCAGAACCAGTCGGTGCGCGCCAGCACGCCGGCGAGCCGGGCCAGGTCGGGCGCGGGATGCAGCACGTCGACGGCGACGAGGGCGCCGCTCGCGTGGGCCGCCCCGACGACCGCCGCGAGGTCGTTCGCGGTCAGCCCGGCCAGCGCGTCCGGCCCGCCCAGCAGCACGGCGGCGCAGCCAGCCAGCCGGGACAGGTCGAGATCGGCGCGCGTCAGCAGCCTGGTTGCGCCCGGCACGTGCAGCGCCGGCCGCTCGCCGTTGGACCGGATCGGCAGGATGGTCGCCGACGTCTGCGCCGCGGTGGTCCGGATCACGCCGGTCGTGTCGACCCCGTGCGCGCCCATCGCGGCCAGCACGATGTCGCCGAGCAGGTCCGCGCCGACCGCGCCGAACGTCAGCACGGACGCGCCGAGCTTCGCCAGGTCGACGGCGGTCCCGGCGGCGGTGCCGGCCGCCGAGGCCCGGATCTCCGTCAGCCGCACGCTCCCCTGGCCCGGCGGGATCGTCTCGACCGGCCGGCCGAGCACGTCCAGGATGTGCGGGCCGATCACCGCGACCCGTCCTAGGGCCGGAACGGCGGTCACTGGCCCCGCCGTAGTCCGTACCTGCGCCGCCGAGCCTCGGCGGCGACTTCGTCGAGCTCGGCCTGCGACAGGATGCGCGGCTCGCCGTGACTGCGGGCGAGCCGGTACACCCTCGCCAGCCACTCCAGCAGCACCGCCCGATCGTAGGCGGCGGGCAAAGTAGGCCCGCAGCAGATCGCGCCGTGGTTCTGCAGGATCGCCGCCTGCCGGCCGACCAGCGCGGCCACCGCGGCGTCGGCCAGTCCGGCGGAACCGAACCGCACGTAGTTCGCGACCCGCACCGGGCCGCCCAGGCTCGTGATGGCGTAGTGCACGGCGGGCAGCTCGGCGCAGGTGGCGGACAGCGCGACCACCTCGGCGGAGTGGGTGTGCACGACGGCGCCCGCGCCGGTGGCCGCGTAAACGGCCAGGTGCATGGGGAGCTCGCTCGACGGCGTCTCCGCGGCCTCAACCTCGTCCCCGGCCAGCGTTACCACGCAGATGTCGGCCGTCGTCAGCTCGTCGTAGCCGATCCCGGACGGTGTGATCGCGATGAGGTCGCCCACGCGGACGCTCAGATTTCCCGCCGCGCCCACCGCGAGCCCATCCGCCACCAGCCGGCCGCCATACCGGACGAGCTGCTCCCTCGCGGCGCGCAGTTCGGCCTTGGCATCCATGGGGGGATGTTAGACGGACGTCCGATAAAAAAACAGTCCTAGGATGTAACCGGTCGGTGCCAGCTGCGGCACAGCGGGAGCGGGAGCACGATGCCGAAGATCGTGGACTGGGATGAGCGGCGGGACGAGATTCTGTCCGCGACCTGGCGGGTCATCGCCAGGGACGGCATCGAGGGCGCGACGATCCGGGCTATCGCCAAGGAGGCTCGCTGCTCGGCCGGCATCCTCGGCCACTACTTCGACGACAAAGAGGACATCCTCGGGTCGGCGCTGCTGCTGTCGCACCGCCGGGTCGGCGCACGGATGTCCGCCGCGGCGGCGGGGCTGACCGGGCTCGCGGCGCTGCGGGTGGTGATGCTGGAGGCGCTGCCGCTGGACGGGCGGCGGGACCTCGAGGCGCAGATCGAGATCAGCTTCTGGGGCCGGGCGCTGGGCAACCCGCGGCTGCGGGAGCTCCAGCACTCGGAGTTCGACCTGCTCTGCCGGCGGCTGCACGGTCACCTGCTGGAGGCGGCCGGCCGCGGCGAACTGGCCGATTGGTGCGATCCCGCGGTGGCCACCCACCAGCTCGTCGTGCTCATCGACGGGTTGAGCGCCCAGCGGGTGCTCTACCCGGACCGGGTAACGCCGCAGCGCCAGGTCGAGATGCTCGACCGGCTGCTCGCTAGCTTCCGCCCGACCGCGGTCGCTGCCGCGGCCGCTACGCCGCGCGGCGAGCCGGTCAGCCGCTAGCGCCGTCCGCGCCGTCCGCGGCGGCGCCGTAGTGCGCCCGCA
>JASHPF010000074.1 GCA_030038295.1 Streptosporangiaceae bacterium | reverse complement strand
CCCCTGACCACCCCGTTCCCCTCCTGGTCGTCGCCGCCCCGCCCCGGCCGCGGGATGATGACGAGATGACGACGATGTCGCTGGACTTCTCGGCTATCCCAGCGGGCGCGCGCCGGGCCGAGGTCGAGCGGTTGTGCGACGCCATGGCGGCGGCCGACCGGGTCGGCCGGTACTCGCGGCTGACCGTCGAGCGGCCGTGGTCGGCGCACAATCCGGTGCTCGAGGGCGAGTTTGCCGCCCCGGCCGCGATCCGCTGGTACCTGGAGCGCGAACTCGGCCGACTGGCCGCGGCCGGCGCCACGATCTCGGTCGGGCCCGGTAGGCCAGCGGTCGACCTGCACGACCCAGCGCTCGGCCCGGCCCTCGATGAGGCCAGCTCAGACCCGCGCCGCAAGAAGCTGTTCCTGTTCTCCCCGGAGCGGATGGCGCTGTCGATCGACCGGTTGCGGCACTACACAGGTACCACGGCCGAGTCGTTCCAGCGGTACGTGCTGCTGACCAACTACGCGTGGCACGTAGCGGAGTTCCGCGCCGCGCTGCCGAATTGCATCGGGCCGGATACGCCGGACCGGCAGATGCCCGCGTGGCACTACCCGCTGCCAGACCGGGCCGGGTTGACCATGGTCAACATCGGCGTGGGGCCGTCGAACGCCAAGACGCTGACCGATCACCTCGCGGTGCTGCGCCCCGACCTCGTGCTGATGATCGGGCACTGCGGCGGGCTGCGGAATCATCAGGAGATCGGCGATCTCGTGCTCGCGACCGCATACATGCGGGACGATCGCGTGCTCGACGACATCCTGCCGCTCAGCGTTCCGGTCGTCTCGAACCACACGCTCAACACGCTGTTGCTCGACGAGGTCACCGCGCGCGAGCTGCGCAGCCGGATGGGCATCGTGTTCACCACCGCGAACCGCGACTGGGAGCTGAATCTGGGCCTGGTCGCCGAGCGACTGCGGCTGTCGCGGGCAATCGCGGTCGACATGGAATCGGCGACCGTCGCCGCGAACGGGTTCCGGTACCGGATACCGACCGCCACGCTGCTCGCGATCAGCGACAAACCACTGCACGCGAGTCCCAAGCTCAGTACCGAGGCGCAGGACTTCTACGCGGCATCCCGGCGCGAGCACGTCGAGATCGCCCTGGCCGTCGTGGCGAAGGTGCGCAAGCTGTACCCCGGCGGCCTGCCGACGGCCGACATCCGGTCCGCAGACGAGCCGCTGCTCGGCCTCACCGAGCCCGACCCGCCCGTGCCGCCGGCCGCGCTCGGATCCGCCGTCCTGGATGCCGACTGAGCCAGACCGGTCCCATCGGCCGGGTAGTGTCGCCGCCGTGCCGACTCCCGACTTCGTCACCAGGCTTCGCGCCCACATCGGCCACGACCTGCTGTGGCTGTCCACCGCAGCGGGCGTCGTCCTCGACGCCGACGGTCGGGTGCTACTCGAACGCCGCAGCGACACGGGCGGCTGGGCGCTGCCGGGCGGCATCATCGACCCAGGCGAAGAGCCCGCCGACGCTGCAGTCAGGGAGATCTTCGAGGAGACCGGTGTCATCGCCGTCCCTGAGCGTCTCGTCGCGGTGACCGTTCCGCCGTCGATCACGTACGGCAACGGCGATCAGGTCCAGTACCTGGACCTGGTATTCCGGTGCCGGGCGGTCGGCGGCGAGGCAAGGGTCAACGACACGGAGTCGGTGGAGGTCGGCTGGTTCGCGCTCGGCGCGCTGCCACGGCTGAGCGCGCTCCCGCTGAGCCTGCTGGAGCAGGCCACATCCGGTGTGCCGGAGGCAGCGTTCGTCTTCTCCGGTGTCACCCGCGTGCTGGGCGGGTAACGTCGGCCGTCCGCCGCGCTCGCTGTGTTACATGAGCCGGCTACGGTCCCGGCGACGGTGCCAGACGAGTGCACCGGCCGCGATCGCGAGGACGCAGAGGCCGGCGATCAAGGCCGCCTCCCCGGTCGAGCCCATCCCGCTCGTATCGGACGCGAGCGCGCCTGGTATGTGGTTGGTGGTTTGCTGTCCGCTGCTGGCGGAGCCCGAGGTGTATCCCTGCTGTCCGGTTGAGGAACTGGCACTGGGCGAGCTGGTCTTGTACGACGTGCCGGACGAGGACAGGGTGACGATCGTTGACTGGATGTACTTGTAGTGGCCCGTCCCGCCGACCTGGGTGTAGCACCCGACCGCGAATTCCAGCGTCCCGCCAGCCTTGACCTGGGCGAACCGAAGGATCGCGGCCATGCTGCCGTCGAGCGTCCCGCCGAATGCCTTCGTCAGGTCGTAGGCCGTCGACGAGATGAGACTGAGGAACTTCCCGCGGGAGGTGAACATCGAAATCACCGCCGACCCGCGGTAGCCCGCCGGGCAGCCGTCGGTGGTCGACCAGGTGGGCGTCAGATTGGCCGCACCGCTGGCCGGTCTGAGAATGAGGTTGCCCGGCTGGGAGCCGACATCCGCCAGCGCGGGCCCAGCGGTCACGACCGCACTCCCGGCCATCATCCCGATCACCGCGAGGGGCAAGACCGCGCGACGGATTGTCCGAGCAGGTCGCCATCTGACTGTCACGTTGCGCAGAGCTCCCGAGATATCTGACTTACTGGCCTGGCCAGAAACCATACTTCGCACAACTCAAATCCAGAACATACTCGCGGTGAGCAGTAGGCGAACGAACCAGTGGGCGGCCTCGTGAAACACGACCAGGCAGGGCCCGATGTGCGCTGCCGCGAGGCGGATCGAGCCTCAGCTCGTCGACACCAGGCTGGTGTAGACGACGACGTTGGACAGGTAGTGCCCGGTCTGGCTGTCGAATACGCCACCGCAGGTGACGAGCTGCAGCGCGCTGTAACCGTGCGTACCGTAGACCTGCACGGTCGGGAAATTCGCCTTCAGGTACATGGCGACCTGCCGGACCACGAAGTGCGTGATCACGCCGTCGGCCAGCGTCACATTGACGCGGTCCCCCGGCTGCAAGGTCCGCAGCCGGAAGAACACCGCAGGACCCTGGTAGGAGTCCACATGCCCGAGAATGACCGACGAACCCAGCTGCCCGGGTGACGGGCCGTACTCGTACCAGCCGGGTTCCTGAAAGTCCGCGGGGACCTGGACCGTGTCATTCGCATTCAGCCCAAGTTCGGTCAGCGACACGCTGAGGCCAATGGCCGGGATGCTCAGGGTGAGCGGTACCGAGCGGGCCACAGTCCTGACCCCAGGCGCACCTCCAGGCTTGCCGGCCGTGTCAACGGGACCGGGCAGCGAGCGCTGGCCGGCAAGACCAAGCGCGAAGGTCACCGCGGCGGCAAGCAGCAAGACGATCGCCACCAGCCACCAGCGGCCGGGCCGGCGCTCGGTCGGCGGTGATGCCGGCCAGCTCACCAAGTCCCGCCCGGTCCGCCGTCATCATGCTCCTCCCCTGGCAGCCCGCGCCGACGCCGGATGGCCACGCCCGTCGCCACCGCGGACCCAACCAGGGCCGTGGCGCCGAGGCTAATCAGCAGCGGGCTAGGACCGGAACTCGATGCTCCGCCGGCACCCGTTTGCGGAGCACCCGAAGGAAGGCTGGAGCTGGTCGCCGGCGCGGTGGGTGTGCTCGTCGGGGACGCGGTCGTACTCGGGGACGTGGTCGGGCTCGAGGACGTGGTCGTCGTCGGGGTCGGGGACGAGGTCGGCGACGTAGTCGGGGACGGGGACGCGGTCGGGCTCGGGGACGAGGTCGGGGACGTGGTGGGGCTCGGGGATCCCGATGGTCCGGTCGAGCTCGTCGTGTACGTAGTCGCCCCGGAGGCCACCGAGATGAAGAGGGACTG
>JASHPF010000418.1 GCA_030038295.1 Streptosporangiaceae bacterium | reverse complement strand
GGCTGCCGCCCTACCGGCCAAGCTCGTTGAGGATCATGGCAAGGAACCCTGTGTGCCTTGTGTGAGGGCGCTGGGAGTAGCTTTCGCGGTGCCTGAGTTCGGCCATCGCGGGTCGCTGGAGCTCGACCGCACCTACAAGGCGATCTTGGAGAACGACACTGACATCTCCGGCCGGGCCGTGTTGTCTGTCAGCGTGGTCAGCAGCGCGCGCCCGCGGCGGACGGCGGTTGAGGTGTCCTGCGGTGCCGGTTTCGGCGCCAGGACCGGGCGCCGATGCATCAGATGGTCATTAACAGGCTGTGACCTGGGCGCGCTCGGAGGGACTCGAACCCCCAACCTTCTGATCCGTAGTCAGATGCTCTATCCGTTGAGCTACGAGCGCAGGCGGACCCGCCACAGTGTATTGCAGGCAGCCGCGTTGTGCCCACGCGCGATCGGGCCCGAGGCGCGGTACATCACACTAGATGCATCTTTAACGATGTAACATGCGGACATGGACGCCCTGGATCTCATCCTCCTCGGCAGGCAGCTGACCCGGATCGGCGAGCGCGCCATGCGCGGCGGCAACCCCGAGGACGACGGGCCAGTCCCTTACGGGGCTGCGCTTCCGGCCGGCGCGCTGGTCGTCATGCGCGACGTTCTCGCTCATCCGGGCAGCTCGATCACGGACATCACCGCGAGAACCGGGCTGCCGCAGAGCTACGTATCCGAGTCGGTCAACAAACTGCGCGTCAAAGGCATCGCGGAGATCAGCGCCGACCCGGCCGATCGCCGGCGCACCCTGGTGAGGCTCACAGCCAAGCACCTCGACCAGGTGGCCAGGCATAGCGCGCGCGACGCCGACGACCTGTTGCGGCGGGCGCTCGGCGACCTCGAGGCGGACCGGGTCGATCAGGTTTTGGCGATGCTGACCGATCTGGCCGGCAGGCTGCGGACCGAATCGGCCGGGCCCGCGTTCCGCCAGGTCGGCGCCGGCACTCCCTGACTTCGGCGCGCCCGCGCATCCCACGGTCCCCGAAGCGTGCGCTGTGCAGATTCCCGGGTACACCCCTGGGGATGCAGCTCATCGCGCTCGGCGCGGAGCCGGGGAGGTGTGGTCATGCGCTGGTGGCGAATCGGTAACGCCATCCTGATGCTGCTGGTGCTGCCGTTGGTGATCTACCTGCTAAACCGAGTGCTGGCAGCGCTGGAGCGGATCCGGCTCGCGAGCGACGAGATCGTGGCCGACGGCACGGAGCTCGTGAGTGACCTCGGCGGCGTGCCCGAGGCGCTCGCGACCACCGACCAGACCGTCAGGGATGTGGCCACCGGGGCGACTCGATACGCGGGCTCGGTCGCCAAGTTGCTGGGCTAACCGGAGGAGGTGGTGTCCATGCGAGCAGCCGCCCAGTCGACGCTCGCAGCTTCGACGCTGATCATCGGCATCACGGCAGTCGGGCTGATCCGCGTGATCTTTCACCTGCGGGCCATCCAGGCCAATCTCGCGGCCACGACCGATGCGACCCAGGCCGTCGCGGACTTGACCAGCACCGTGCCGGACCGGCTCACGTCGGTGAACGCCAGCCTCAAGCCGGTCCGTGACTTTTGCGACACCGTCTGAGCAGGTCTGAGGGGTGAACGCCATGCAGGGACGCGTCCGGGCCCGACCAAGTGCCGCCCGCTCCCGCCAGCCGGGCTGGATAGCCGGCTACGCCATCGGCACCGCCGTCGTGGCGGTTGTCGTCGCGCTCGTGTCGGCGATCCTGGCCTACGCGCGCTCGATCGGCGACGAGGCGCCGAAGATCAGCGCGGCGCTCAGGGATGCCGAGCGTAATACCGCGCCGCTGGGCGCGCTGCACACCACCATCGAGGACGCCGACGCGATTGTCGGCGGGCTCCAGCGCGGCCGCGCCAGGCTGGGCGGCTAGCGATGTCCCGATACACGCGAACGGAATGGGCGCGGGCGATAGCCGCCGGCTTCGTCGTCGATGTTGCGGTGGCAGCGCTGCTGAGCCTGCTCGTCTACGAGGTGCAGCGCATAGACCTGCGGGTGGTCGAGGTGCGAGACACGCTCCGCGCCGCCGAGTCGACTACGGCTGAGGCCGCCCTCATCCCCGAGGTGGCCGACGGCGTTGATGCCGTGCTTGCCGAGGGCCTGCAGCATCACCTGTTCCTCGGCCGGGTGCTCGGGAAGGTGCAGTGATGAGACGCCTGGTGGTCCTCACGGTCGCCGCCATAGCCGTGCTCACCGGAGGGCTGGCGCTCTACCTCTTCTGGATCGGGACGCTGCTCAACCGCATCGCGACAAACGTCGAAGACTCGGCCGACCTGGTCCGCGAGATCGACGACCACGCGAAGGTCATCGGTCCTGGCGTGGCGCACATCAACCGGGTCGGCGGCGTCGTAGCTGGTGCGCTGCCGCTGCTGTACGGGATGGCGGAGCAGATAGTCCGCGGCGTCGCCCCGCCGCCAACAACCCCGGCCGCGGCCGAGCCAGGCGCCCGCCGGTCCCGGCTCCACGACGGGGTCGGCTTCACGCCGCCGGAGTAGCCCACCGGTCCCTACCGCGAGGCGGGCCAGCAGCAAGCCGTGCGCGCGGGCAGCCGGATAGGGTGCGAGAGCGTGCAAGCCTTTCTGATATCGGGAGTTCCCGGTGCCGGGAAGACCACCGTTGCCCGCGTGCTGGCCACCCGGTTCCCGCGCTCAGCGCACATCGAAGGCGACCTTGTCGGCGAGCAGTTCATCGTGAGCGGATTCGTGCCGCCGCAGGGGCCACCCGCGGACGAAGCAGAGCGGCAGCTTCAGCTCCGGAGGAGCAACATGCGGGCCCTGGCGGACTCTTACGCCGAGGCTGGCTTCGTTCCCGTCATTGACGATGTGGTGGTGTCACCCCGTGTTCTCGAGGGCTATGTCGATGGCCTGCGGTGCAGGCCGCTGCTGTTCGTTCAGCTCGCCCCGAGTCTGGAAGTCATCCGGTTGCGCGATGGCGCGAGGCAGAAGCATGTCTTCGACATGTGGAACCATCTCGACGCCGACATGCGCGCCGGGATGACGTCATTCGGACTGTGGCTCGACACCTCCCGGCTGACTGCAGCAGAGACGGTCAGCCAGATCCTGGCGCGTTCCGACGAGGCAGTGGTCGCTGCCTAGCGACCCTCCCCGACCTCGGAGCCCGCCCGGCGCGAGCCGTTCCCCGTCGTAGCATCGATGCCCGGGAACCTGTCACGCCGACCGGGGCTGCCGATGCCGCGGGCCGACGGGGGGCTGATGCCGCGATGACGCTGGAGCTTGCAAGCCTGACGTGGGACGCGCACGACCCGTCGCGGCTCGCGAGGTTCTGGGCCGCGGCGCTCGGGTGGGAGATCCACGCCGAGACGCGCGGCAGGGTCAGTCTGATGCCGATGGACGGCACCCGTTTCACTGTCGCTTTCGTGACTGCGGCGGAGGAGAAGGTCAGGGCGAATCGGATTCATCTTGACCTGAGTAGCCGCTCGGTCGAGGACCAGCGCGCAACCGTGGCCCGCCTGATCGAGCTCGGCGCCAGCGAGATCGACATAGGCCAGGGGCCGGACGCCGATCACGTCGTTCTGGTCGACCCGGAGGGCAACGAGTTCTGCGTCCTCGAGCCGGGCAACAACTTCGTCTCCCGCGCGAGTCGCCTCGGATCCCTCACGTGCGACGGAACCCGCACCGTGGGGTACTTCTGGAGCGCGGCGCTCGGGTGGCCGCTGGTCTGGGATCAGGACGATGAGACCGCGATCCGCGCGCCGGACGGTGCCGGACAGTTCATCACGTGGGGTGGTCCGCCGCTGCCCCCAAAGCGGGGGAAAAACCGGCTGCGTCTTGCCGTGGCGCCGCCGCCCGACGGCGACCAGCGGGCCGAGGTCGAGCGCCTCCTGTCGCTCGGCGCCACGCGGATCGGCATCGGACAAGGCGAGCCGTCAGGCATCGTGATGGCCGACCCCGATGACAACGAGTTCTGCGTCCTGGCTCCGAGCTAGCGGCGCCGCTCGCGCGCGGCCCGGAGCGACCCGGAGCGGCCCGGAGCGGCGCGAAGGCCGACCGCGCGCCGCTCAGCGGGTGGCCGGCTCCGGATAGTGTGGTGCCCGCCACTCGTCGTGGACGACTGGCCCGGCGCGCCGGAGAGATGATGAACCAGGATCCTTCGCCAGCCCAGGGGATGCCGCGCTTTGCGCGGCTGCCGATGTCCGAAAACCGGACAGAGGCGTACCGGCTCATTCGAGACGCTGGCCCGGTCTTCAAAGGCCGTCGCGGATACGTCCTCAGCTCCAGTGATTATGTCGAGTACGCACTGAAACATCCTGAGTTGTTCTCGTCGAAGCGGGCGTTCGACCTGGTCGGCAGCCCGCTGCCGATGGTGCCAATTGCCTTCGACCCGCCAGAGCACACCCGGTACCGGCGCATCCTGCAGCCGTTCGTCGGGCCACGCAAGACTGCTCGCTGGCAGCCGCGGGTGCGGTCGCTGGTCGGTACGCTGATGGACTCGTTCGTGCAGCGCGGGCACTGCGATCTGGTCGCGGAGCTCGCCGTCCCGCTGCCCGCCGAGGTGTTCCTGACGCTCTTCGGCCTGCCCATGGAGGATCGCGACCGGCTCATCGGATGGAAGGAAGGCCTGCTCGGCAGCCCAATGCTGAGCGGCGGCCAGCCGACCGAAGACATGATCCGGGTTGGGGCCGAGCTGTTCGCTTACCTCGTCGACCACATCGAGAAGCGGCGCCGGCACCTCGACGGTGCCGAGGACCTGCTCGGCCGCCTGCTAGCCGACACCAGCGACGAACGGCTGTCCGATGACGAGCTACTCGGGCTGTCGTTCCTGTTCGTCCTGGCCGGGCTCGATACCGTGACCTCCGCACTCAGCACCGCGTTCGCAGCGCTGGCGGCCCAGCCACGGCTGAGGCGGCAGATCGCCACCGACCCGTCGGTCATCCCGAGCGCGGTCGAGGAACTGCTGCGCATGGATGGCCCGGTCGTGTTCCTGCCGCGGGTCGCAAGCCAGGACATCGAGCTTGGCGGTCACACCATCCCAGCGGGCTCGGAGGTGCAGGTCGCCATCGCAGTCGCGAACAGGGATCCGGCCGAGCACGTCGACCCCGACGAGATCGACCTGCGCCGCCAGGAGCGGCACTATGCGTTCGGCGGCGGGCCACACCGTTGTCTGGGCTCGCACCTGGCCAGGATGGAGATGCGCGAGGTGCTCGCCGAGTGGCACCGCCGGATTCCCGACTACGAACTGGCGCCGGGCTTCACGCCGCGGGTCGAGTGGCCGACGGGGCTGGTCGGGCTCGACACCTTGCCGCTCGTCTTCCCGCCCGGTGCCGCGACGGCGGCCTGACGCCGGCGCGCCGCCAGCAACCGCCAGCGACCAGAACACGTCTACAGCGAACTCGCCGGCCGACGGGCTGGGATCGTCGCGGAGCTCCCGGCGCGGGCCACCCGATGACGGCTCACAGTGTGGGCGGAGCGGCGGGCGGGCGCTGCTGAAGCGCCTCCAGCGCCAGCTGGACGGCGGTGTCGAGCTGGGGGTCGCGGCCGGCCGCATAGTCGTGCGGCGCTATCGGCACCTCGACGTCCGGATCCACCCCGTAGTTCTCCACCGTCCAGCCGACGCCCTCGAACCAGAACGCGTACTTCGGCTGGGTCACCGCGGTCCCGTCGATCAGCTCGTATTTCAGGTCAATGCCGATCACGCCGCCCCAGGTACGGGTGCCGACCACGGTAGCGACGCCGTACGACTTCAGCGCCTGAGTCACGATGTCGCCGTCGGAGCCCGCGTACTCGTCCGCGATCGCCACCACCGGCCCGCGCGGTGCCTCGGCCGGGTAGCTGGACGGCTCCTCGTAACGGGTCACGTCCCAGCCGATGATGCGGCGGGCGAGCTTCTCGACCACGAGCTGCGAGGTATGGCCGCCGCCATTCTCCCGCAGATCCACGATGAGCCCGTCACGACGGAACTCGGCGTACAGGTCCCGGTGGAACTCCGCCCACCCCGGCGACATCATGTCCGGGATGTGCAGGTAGCCGAGCCGCCCGCCGGAGGCCTCGCGAACCGCCGCTCGCCGCCGGGCGACCAGATCGTAATAGCGGGCCGGGTACTCGATGGCCAGCGGGACGACGACGGCACGCCGGTCGGTTCCGTCGCGCCGGAGAGTCAGCTCGACTGGCTTCTCGGCCTTGCCTGCCAGCAGCGCGTTCGGCCCGAGATCCGGGTCTACCGGCCGTCCGTCCACCGCGACGATGACGTCGCCCGGGGCCGCGGCAACGCCCGGGGCAGCCAGTGGGGAGCGCGCGCCGATCACCGACGACTCGCCGGGCAGGATCCGCGCGACCTGCCAGGTTCCGTCCTCGCCGCGATCGACGTCGGCACCGAGCAGCCCCTGGGCCAGGGCTGGGTCGCCGCCCGCGGGATGCGGCATCACGTATGCGTGCGAGCTCCCGAGCTCGCCTTGAAGCTCCCACAGCACGTCGTACAGGTCGTCCGTCGAGCCGATGCGGTCGAGTAGCGGCCGGTAGCGCTCGCCCATCGCGGCCCAGTCCACGCCGGCCATGTCGGCACGCCAGAAGTTGTCCCGCATCAGCCGCCACGTCTCGTGGTACATCTGCGTCCACTCGGCCGGCGGTTCGACCGTCACCCGGATCCGGTCCAGGTCGACGCTGACGGCCTCGCCCTCGCCGTCGTGGCCGTCGGGCCTCCCGTTGACCGGCTTGATCTCGAGCGACTCCTCGATCCGGTAAGCCAGCCGGGCTCCGTCGCCGGAGACCGCGTAGTCGTCCAGTGCCTCGACCTCGACCGAGCGCTTGCGCTTGGTCAGCTCGTAACGGACCAGCCGGGATTTCGGGTGCTCCTCGGCCGCGCCGATCATGGACTCGCCAAGCTCCCCGGCATGCGGCAGTTCCCGCCAGACCACGCCATCCTTAACCGCGCGGAGCTTGTCGTAGCGCCCGGCCTCAACCGGGAACGGCACGAT
The DNA here is from genome assembly GCA_030038295.1 of Streptosporangiaceae bacterium. GTDB lineage: Bacteria > Actinomycetota > Actinomycetes > Streptosporangiales > Streptosporangiaceae > JAJYUU01. The sequence continues at coordinate 10,983 of JASHPF010000418.1, read as the reverse complement.
CCGCTCGGCCAGCTGGGCGACGTCCAGGCCGACAGCCGGAGGTTCGGTGTCGGTGCCCTGCGCCTCGGAAGCCTTGCCAGGCGCTTCAGGTTCTACCGGACGACCGTTCAGCTGCGGAGCGAACGGTGACGGCGTCGTGGCCAGCAGCGTCACGAGGTACGGCCGGACTCCGGGCAGGAACGCCAGATCAAAGTGATGCGCGTCGTAGACCGGATCGAATGCCCGATTGGACAGGAACGCCAGGTACTTGCCGTCCAGGGTGAACGCCGGGGAGGTGTCGTCGAACCGGGGCGGCGTCACGTCGGTGACGGTGCCGTCCGCCAGGCGGGCCAGCCGGATCTGCGACGCACCGCGCTCGGGCCGCCACGGCTGCGACCAGGCGAGCAGCGCTGAATCCGGGGAGAAGGTAAGGCCCGCAACCTCCTCGTTGGCGCTGCGCGCGATCTCGGTGAGCACCGGCTCGCCTGCCAGCGCCACCGTCACCAGCCGGCCGTCCGCGCAGGCGACCGCTGCCAGGCGCCCGTCCGGCGCCACCGCCAGCTCCAGGATCCGGCCGAACTCGCCGTGCCCGATCCGCCTTGCAGGCGAGCCATCAGCGGGGATCACGTCCAGGCCGTCCTCGCCGCCGCTGTCCGACGCGCAGACAACCGCGTCCGTGCCGGGGATCACCACCGGAATCCGGCCGCGCACACCCGGCTCGGCGAGCAGTGCCCTGGCAGGCCCGTCCCGTCCCGGCAGCCAGTGCAGGGTGCCACGCACCTCCGCGCCTAGCACCCGGCCGGTGGAGTCCAGCGTGAACGAGCCCAGCTGCGACTTGGCCGATACCGGATGCGAGGCCCGCCCGGAGCGGCCTCCGCTGAGCCGGATGTCCAGCCGCACCGGCTCGGCGTCCAGCGACTCCAGCAGCCAGATCTCCCCGGCCTGCTGGTACACCACCCGCTGGCCGTCGGTCGTCGCGTGCCGGGCGTAGTACTCGCCCAGGTCAGTATGGCGGCGCAGGTCTGAGCCATCCGGCAGCGCGGAATACAGCGCCCCGGTCCCCTCATGGTCCGACAGGAACACCACCAGCGGCCCGACGAACATCGGATTGACCAGGTGGTTACCCACCCCGGCGAGGATCCGTGCGTACTGCGTGCCGTCTGGCGAGTACCAGATCTTGCCGCCGGTGCCGCCGCCGTAACGCTTCCACCGCGCGGGCTCGGCGTACAGCGCGCTGCCAACCAGCACCGCTCCGTCGCGCACGCTCACGTCGCCCGCCGGCCCATAGCCGAGCCGACGCGCCGGCCCGTTCAGCGGCACGGCGAAGGCCCAGGTCTTCATGCTCGCGTGCTGGCCGGTCCCGCTCAGCACGAGCACCTCGTCGTCGCTGACCCAGCCTCGGACGGCCGCGAACCGGTCACCCCAGTAAGTGAGCCGGGCGATCGGGCCGCCGTCCACGGGAACCGCATACGCCTCCCGCGGGGCGGTCCGGCCCAGCGACCGGGTGCCGTCACGGGTGGAGGTCCACGCGACGTGCGTCGCCGATGGGTTCAGCCGCGGATGAAGCAGCGGGGCCCGGTCGGCGGTCAGCCGCCAGGCCCTGGTGCCTCGGCCGCTCGCCGCCTCGCTCAGCGAGGCAAGCCAGACATCGTCCTCGGCGGCGAACGTGACGAGATCGCCCGCAAGGTGCGGGTAGCGGAGGTAAGAGGGCTCGGCCACAGGCCGACCCTATCCACACACCGGCGAACCCGTCATCCGCGAATAGCTCGCACCGTCGACCCGAGCGGGCGCAGCCCACACCGGAGGACTTCTCGCTGGCGCAGCCGGCCTTCGTGCCGACGGCAGCGGGAGATAATCGACCGTGCCCAGCCCGGCCCTTGACGCTCTCGATTCGTCCGGCATCGTCTACCGGATCATCCGGCATCGCCCGGTGGCCAGCCTGGCCGAGGCGGCGAGGGCCCGCGGCGTCGAGCCTGCCGACGTCGTGAAGACGATGGTGGTCCGCCGCGGCGAGGGCGACTACGTCTTCGTGCTTGTGCCCGGTGACCGGGCCATCTCCTGGCCCAAACTGCGCGCCCTGCTCGGCGTCAGCCGCCTGTCGCTGCCCGACGCCAGGGCGGCGGCGGAGGCCACCGGCTACGAGCGCGGCACGATCACGCCGCTCGGATCGACGACGGCCTGGCCGGTAATCACCGACGAGCGCGTGCTCGGCCGTGAGATCACCCTGGGCGCCGGCGAGCACGGCGTGGCTGTCGCGGTGCGCGCCGAGGATGTGCTCGCGATGCTCAAGGCCACGGTGGCCGATGTGACCGAGCAGGCGGGCGGCGGTTACGGCTGATCCAGACCCAGTCGGATGGCCGCCGCGACGGCCTCGCTGCGAGTACGCACGTGCAGCTTCGACAGCACCGCCGACACGTGGTGGTCGACCGTCCGCGGCGACACGACCAGGCGCGCGGCGATCTCGGCGTTGCGCATCCCGCCCGTCAGCAGCTGAAGCACCTCCCACTCACGCTGCGTCAGGCCCGCCGGAAGCGCGGCCGTCACCGTCCGCCGCTCTCCGGTCGCGCCGGGATCGCCCAGCTCGCCGAGTTCCTTGCCGAGCACCGCCACCGCCGCGCCCGCGCCGAGGGCGCGCAGCGTCCCGGTCGCGGCGCGCACCGCGACCAGGTCACCAGACCCCGACACCGCCAGCGCGGCCTCGTACGGGTTGCCCCTCTGCCGCCACCACTCCGCGGCCCCGTGCCAGTCACCGCTCAGCAGCATCCGGTACGGCTCGGGCAGGTCGTCGCCGTCATCGTCAGCACCCGCACGCCGGCGCCAGCAGCGCAGCTCCACGGCGCCGAGGGGATCCCGTTCGGCCGCCGTGCCCTCGGCTGCCGCGCCCTCCGGAAGCACCTGGGCCAGCACGTCGGCGAGCCGCCCTTCCAGCCACGCGGCCTCGGCAGTCGCCGCGACCACGGAGGCCGCCAGGTGCCCGGCCACGGGCAGCTTCGCCAGGCGGCCGGCCTCTTCCAGCAGCGCCGCGTAGCCCGGCTCACCGCGCCGCGCCCGGATTTGCGCGAGCACCAGCAGCGCACTGCAGCGGCTCACCACAGGCGACGGCCGTGGCCGGGCGACGACCGCGGCCGCTGCGTTGGCCGCCGCATCCCAGCGGCCAGCCGCCAGGTCGGCCTGGATCTGGAACGCGCGCAGCTGGTCCAGCCACAGCTCCTGGCCGTGCTCGCGGCAGTGGTCCAGCGCCCCTGGCAGGTAGCGCTGCATCAGCTCCCACTCCCGGCGAAAGGCGAGCATCCAGCACAGGTGCAGGTAGGCGCGGGCCACCCCGGAGCTGTCCCCGGCCTGCTCGGCCAGGTCGCGGCTGCGCTCAAGCTTGTGCACACCCGTCAGGTCGCCGCGCATGATCTCGATGGTCCCGATGTTGTTGAGCCCGTCGTAGACCGCCGCCGGGCAGCCGACCTCCTCGCCCAGCCTGATCGCCTTTTCGCCCCAGCTGATCGCGTCCGGGTGGCGCGCCACCGCGTACGCCCCCGAGAGGTGCATGTAGGCCACCGCCAGCTCCGGAGTCGGCGGCAGCTGCTCGAGTACGGCGATCGCCCGCTGGGCAGCAGTCAGGCCGTCGGCGTATTTCCCGTTGCGAGACAGGTGCCGGGAAAGCTGCCGTAGTGTCCGGCCCTCGCCGAGCACATCGCCGAGAGAGCGGTAGATGTCGAGCGCCTCGGTGAGTCTCGCAACGGCCTCGGCGCCCAGCGTGGTCAGGTACGACTCCTCGGCAAACGCTTCGAGCAGCCTCGCTCGTTCCTCGGGCGGCAGCCGGTCGGCAAACCGGAGTGCGCGGGCGTACAGGCCAACGGCTTCGCGGTGAGCTCCGGCGGCGGCGGCCGCGCGCGCGGCGACCGGCGCGTAGCGCAGCACTGCGGCCTGGTCGTCGGCCGCCTCGGCGTGATGCGTCATCCGGGCCCAGTCGGGCGGAGCTTCCTCGTTGCCCTGGAGTCCCGAGAGCGCCCTGGCGTGCAGCATCGTGCGGCGGCCGGGTGGCAGCGACTGCTCGATCACCAGCCGCGCGATCTCGTGCCGGAAGGCGACCCGTCCGTCGGCGGCAGTGAGCATTCCCGAGCCGATGCACTCATCCAGGCTGTCGAGCAGGGCTCCGGGGGGCGCCGGCTGCAGCGCCTCTAGCATCCAGCGGTCGATCTGTCCTGGCACGACCGCCGCCGCGTCCAGCAGGTCCCGCGCCGCAGCGCTGATCCTGGCCGCGCGTGCCAGCACCGCGTCCCTGACTGAATTCGGAATCTGGCCGGCGTCCCCTGCGAGCACCTCCGTCACGAAGAACGGATTGCCCGCCGTGCGCTCGAACAACGCCGCGGCGTCTACCCCTGCGCCGGCCAGCTCGGCCACCGCGGACCTCGACAGCCCTGCCAGCGCGATGCGAATCACCGGTCTGCCATCGCCCGGCAGCTCGCCGACGACGACGCGCAACGGGTGCGCGCGGTCGAGTTCATCGCGGTAGCTGAGTACGAGCAGCACGGGAACCGTGTCGATGCGGCGGGCCAGCAGCCGCAGGACGTCGAGCGTCGCCTCGTCAGCCCAGTGCGCGTCCTCGACCACGACGACGGTCGGCCCGGCCCGCCGCAGCTCTTCGAGCAGCGTCGTGGCGACGTCGAAGGCCTTGACGCTAGCGGCGATCTGCTCGACAAGACCGTCACCCGCTGACTCCGCCAGCTCGAGCAACGGCCCGAGCGGCCGCGGCGTGAAAAGCGGGTCGCAGGCCGTCCAGAAGAACCGCGCGGAACTCGCGGACCTGTCCGCGAAGTGGCGCAGCAGCGTCGTCTTGCCTATTCCGGCCTCGCCGGTCACCAGGACGGTCGCGCCGCGCGAACCGCTGATCACGGCCGCGAGGGTCGCTTGCAAACCGCTCAGCTGCTCCGCTCGCTCAAGCAGCCTGGCGGCGTTTGTGTGCGCCAATCCCCACCCACGCTGATCCCTCGCAGCGCTTGCCCTCCACGAGGGCAGCACCTACGTCCCCAATCAGGCACTACCGGCGCCGGACATGGCCGACTCCACCTGGCCGCGAGCGGGAGCGCGGTTACGAGCCGCCAGGATAGGCACACTGGGCCGCAGTATAGGCAATTCCGCCTAGTCAAGGGAGAGTGCAACTTCGGGTCAACAAGATGGGAACGGGGTCGCCGGGCGTTCCTGGCCGCCCGTCCGGCCGCGCCCGACCGGGGTCGCCCCTGGCGACGCCGTGGTCGCCGTCCCTATGGCGCTAGCTTTCAGCGAATCGGGCAAGCGCGTCCGGCTGTCGCACCGTCACCGTGCGGTCCGCGACCTCGATCCAGCCTCGCCGCTCGAATCCGCGCATGGCGATGTTGACGCTCTGCCGTGTGCTGCCGAGCCGCCGGGCATACTCCTCCTGCGTTAGCTGCTGACCGATGACGCCGTCGTCGCCCCGCGGCTGGCTGAGCAGGAGCTTGGCCACGCGCCGCGGCAGGTCCAGAAACACCAGGTCAGACGTTGCCTCGGTGAGCTGCCTCAGGGTGGCGGCGATGGCTCTGGCGAGCGCTTGGGCGGCGGCCGGCACGCGGGCGCAGACAGCCTGGACCGTCTCCCGCGGGATGAGCAGCAGCTGACTTTCCGCCATCGTCTCCACGTCGGCGGACCGCGGGCCGCCGTCGGCGACGCTGACCTCGCCGAGGGTTCCGCCGGGTCCGACGAAGGTGAGCGTGAGCTCTGCGCCGTCGGCCGCCCGTGCCACGATCTTGACCTGGCCAGCGATGACAACGATCAGCGTGTCACCAGGGTCGCCCGTGGTGCATACGATCTGGCCGCGCCGAAAGGTGCGCAGCCGGGACGACGCAACCACCGCCTCCAGGTCGGCGGCGGGCACGGCGCGGAACAGCTCGGTCTCGCGCACAACACCGATGACATCGGCCGGCATCAGCTGAAAGCCTCCCGCACGGATACGCTATGAACCCGCGAACGGCGCGGTGAATGGGCAGAACTGCCTATCTTGCGCGCCCGCCGTGCAGATCGGGCCCTGGCAGCCCCGGACGCCGTGCCACGACGAGCACAGTTGGCAGACACCACAGCGGGGCCGCCCGTTCCCCTCCGGAAGGGCGGCCCCGCTGGCGCAAGCCGCGGCCTGCGATCTCGGTAATGATGGGGTTACGACTGGGCTTGCGGCCGGAGCTGCCGGATCAGCTGTCGGGCCCGGCGGCGGCTTTGCGGCGGGCGAGTTGTGTGGGTCTGCGACCTAACCTGCCGAGCCAGGCGGACACGCTCCGCCGCTGCCAACATCTCGCGCCGCCTGTCCCGGGCTACGTCGAGAGTGATGCCGTAATGGGTGTACATGGCTGTCCCCTGCCTGTGCAGCTGGCCGGGGTGCTCCCTGGCCGCGTGCTTTCAGCCTGGCCTTGGCGAACGCACGGGTCAGTCACCGCGGATACACGCTCGCTGTCAGCTCGCTGACACTCGGCCGGGAGCGGGCGCCGACGGAGTGTCCGCAGGGTGACACCAGAGGTGTCAGCGGCGTGACAGACGACCACCAGGCCATCCGGCGATGCTCAGCGCACGTGGTTCCACCGGCCGGGATCCGGCGGCAGCAGCCGGACGGACGGTGGCCAGGCACCGGAGGAGGCCAGGATGTCTTGGTTTTGGATGAACATGCCGCTCGCCGCGGTGTTCTTTGCCGCCTGGGTCGGGATCCCGCTGTACCTAGTCCTCAAGCACCCAACCTGGGGACCGCAGCCCTCCGACAGCAACGAGCAGCCCGCCATCGAGGCGCTACCCGAGGTAAGCACTCGCCACCCGGTGTTCACTCCTGCTCTCGAGGTGGACGCGCGGTTGTGATGACCGCGCGACCGCACCCCCACGCACGCCGGCCTGACCAGGACACGTCTTCTGGTCAGGCCGGACTCGTTAGCTGCCGGTTCTCACTACTTGCCCACCACCTGACGCTGGTCTAACTCGCCGCCCGGATTCAGTTGCTAGGCCGGAATGTCCCGGCCTGGCCGCTCGATGCGCGACAATGACGTGGCTTGCACAGACGGCGGCCAGCCGGAGGTGGGATGGTCAACGACCTGCCGTGGGCGGAGAGCCACTTCGGCCCTGGCTCCCGGATCGGCAAGTACGTGCTGGAACAGCAGATCGGCCACGGCGGCATGGCGGTCGTGTTCAGGGCTCGTGACGATCAGCTCGGCCGGCTGGTGGCGCTGAAGATCATGGCCCCGTCCGTTGCCTCGGACCCGGAATTCCGGGAGCGGTTCGTTCGAGAGTCGCGGGCCGCGGCGGCTGTCGACGACGCACACATCATCCCGTTGTTCGAGGCCGGTGAATCGGCCGGCGTGCTGTTTATCGCCATGCGGTATGTCGCCGGCGGCGACGTTCGGTCGCTGCTGGCTCGCGAGGGTCCCCTGAGCGTTGATCGGGCGTCCGCGATCCTGGTATCGGTGGCGTCCGCACTCGACGCCGCGCACGCCGCCGGGCTGGTGCACCGTGACGTCAAGCCGGGGAACATGCTGATGGACGTCCGCGAGGGCCGACCGGATCACGTCTACCTGGCGGACTTCGGGCTGACGAAGGCAACGGCGGGCGCGGTGGCGCTGACCAGCACCGGGAGGTTCCTGGGGACAGCTGACTATTGCGCACCAGAGCAGATCGGCGGACAGCGCGTCGACGGAAGGGCGGACCAGTACTCGCTAGCGTGCGTCGCCGTCGAGATGCTCACCGGGCAGACGCCGTTCCCTCTCGAGCACGTCATGGCCGTCCTCAACGCGCACATTTCCCAGCCTCCGCCGCCGCTGTCCGCTCGCCGTCACGGGCTCCCTGCTGAGCTGGATGCGGTCCTCGGCCGCGCGCTGGCCAAGTCACCCCGTGATCGATACCGCACCTGCGGCGAGTTCACCGCGGCGTTCCAGCGCGCAGCCGGCCTCGGTCGGCGCGAGGCTCCCGTGGCGGCCGGAGCGTCGCGCCGCAGAACCGAAGCCGAGGCAGCCGGCCTCGCCTCCGGCGGACCTGGTAGCTTTCGCGCGGAACCCGCAGCCACCAGGCCCCTGGCGCCGTCGCGGGCGAAGGAGCCGCCCGGCCGGAGCGACGCCGTCCGGGGCCGCAGGCGCGGCAGGCGCTTGGTGATCGCCACCACAGCGGCTGTTGCCGCGGCCGCGGCCGTCGTCGCGTTCCTCACTCTCGTGCATCCCGGCCGCACAACTGGCGCACATGCGGGCGGCTCGGGTCACACGGCGGCCGGGCGAGTGGTCTCGGCGTCCCGCTGGCACACCTACGACGATCCCAGCGGGTTTGCCGTCGGTCTGCCAACCGGCTGGGCCGTCGCCTCGACGACGCCCGGCGAGGTTCAGTTCACTGGGACGCCGACCGGGTTCGTGGTGGTGGTCGCGTGGAGCACGCACCCGGAGGCCGACGCCCTGGCCGACTGGCGGCAGCAGGCAGCCGAGGAGGCTGCCGCCGTTCCCTCGTATCGGCAGATCTCGATCCGCCGGGTGAGCTACCGCGGCTACAACGCCGCTGACTGGCAGTTCACCGACATCTACCAGGGCGTCGAGGTCGAAGTCATCGACCGGACCTTCATCGTCCTGCCTGGCCAGCTCAGCTACGCGATCGAGCTGTATGGCCCGGTCAGGCAGTGGCCCGCCGTGTACGCGAGCATGTGGCAGCATCTCGTAACCAGCTTCCAGCCGGCATCCTGAGCGGTCCCGCCGGCCGCTGCGGTCACGGCGCGAATTGACCGTCATGAGTTGGCTGTGCTGCTACGACGCATCGGGCGGGTACGCCGGCGGGCTGGGAAATGGAGAGGGTTACGTGCCACGGCGCGGGGCTTCCCAGCACCGCAGACTCACTGACATCTGACACCCCCAGCTGCATTCCCTCCGCATAACCAGGAGAGGGAGCAGCGAATACGTACAGGACAATGATGTCGCCGTAGCGGTTATACACGTTCGGAACGAATCCGCCATTGGTGTACATGCCCTCGGCCGTTATGGTCGTGCCGGTCAGCTGGCACGAAGTCGGGAAAAGTATTGACGAGGACGGGCCGTTATTGCCCTCCGCCTGCATCTGGCTGTCGGATTCAACCGAGATCGGGAGTTGCGAAGCGGACGCGGCGGGAACGGCCCGCGGCGTTGCGGTTGCAGGGACGGTCCCTGTGGTGGTCGGAACCGGCGCGGTGGCCGTAGGCAGCGAAGCGAAGCGGATAGCAGGGTTGCACCCAGCGATCAGCAGGGCGCCAATGGCGGTGGCCGCGGCGACCGCGGCAAATTTGATTGAGCGCATGCTCGCAATATTCGGGAGGCGCGGCGAGATTGTCATGGGGAAGGCTTCCCCCGTGGGGAGGGCTTCCCGAGACAGCCCAGCCAGCACCTGGGTTAGGGCCGTAGGTCCCTGCCGGCCCTGCGGTCAGCGGCGTAGCTTCACAGCCGGCACGTGCCCGGCGGCTCCTGCCCGGATCCCGCCGTCTGGTGCTGAGGGCAGGCGGCGGCGACACGGCGGCGAGGCATCGGCGATGCGGGCGGAGGCGCAGCGATGAGAAGCGATAGCCGGCCGACGGAAGTAGCCGCCGGCATCTACCTGATTGTGCGGGGAACCGGCAAGTCCAACGTCTACCTGGTCGAGTCCGGTTCGCAGTGGGTGCTCATCGACGCCGGGTGGGCGCACCAGGACGAGGTCATCAAGCGCAGCGCCGAGATGGTGTTCGGCGTGAACACGCCGCCTGCCGCCCTCCTGCTGACCCATCTGCACCCCGATCACGCAGGCTCGGCCGCTGAGCTGGCGCAGGCCTGGCACGTTCCTGTCTATGTTCACCCGGCCGAATTGCCGCCGCCGGGCGGCAAGCTGGCCTATACCGACCCGGTAGGCCGGATCGTCGAGCCTTTCGCGCGGCTCCTGCCCGCCGGGCAATTCGGGGAGTGCCTGCGTATAGCGGCTGCCTTCGACCCGAGCGCGGGCGTCCCCGGGCTCCCGGACTGGCAGTGCATTCCCACGCCGGGGCACACGCCTGGCCATGCCAGCTACTTCCGCGCGGCAGACGGGGTGCTGGTCACCGGTGATGCCCTGCTGACCGTAAGCGCCAGGTCACTGTGGGGGGTGCTGCCCGGCCAGCATCAGGTCTGCGGCCCGCCGCGGATCTCCACCTGGGACTGGGCAGCGGCCACGAAGTCCATCGCGCGGCTGGCCGGGCTGGAGCCGCAGGTGCTGGCACCCGGACACGGCACGCCCATGACCGGGACGGCGACGCCGGCAGTGGTCCGTGCTTTCTCGGACCGGCTGGCCGCCGGACCGGAGGTGGCGGCCGGGTTGCTCAGGCCCGTCGACTACAGCAGCCGGACCCGTTACCGCCGCCCGCCCGAGATGTACGCGCGCCTGCAATGGCTTGGACCACTGGTGGTCGCCGCGGGGATGGCCCCGCACGATGTGATCGTCCTGGAGGTTCCTGGCCGCAACACCGGCGTGATCCACCGCACCACCCTGGTCCGGGCCGACTGCGACGGCGGCCACTACCTGGTGGCCCTCGCCGGCGAGTCGGAGTGGGTCCGCAACGTGCGCGCGGCCGGCGGGCGGGTGGTAATCGGCCCCAGGCACCGGCGCGCAGCCCGGCTAGCCGAAGTGCCTGCGCAGCAGCGGGCTCCCGTCATCCGGGCCTACCTGCAGCGGTCCGGCAGGCAACCTGGCTCCAAAGCCGCAGCCAGCGAGGCCCGCTACTACTTCGGCGTGGCCGCCGACCCATCGCTGGAAGAACTCGGCCAGATCGCCACGTACTACCCGGTCTTCCAGATCGTCAACGACGCGCACCAGCCGACCGGGAACGGCGCCCCGCCGCCTGGCGCTGACATCACCGGGGGCACACGATTAGCCGGGCAGTTCCCGTCCTTACCGAGATGAAGCACCGTCAGTGCGGCCAGTTCAGCAGTTGCGGCGCTGATCAGATCCGGTATCGAAGGAGCACGATGCCGGGCCCGGTCAGGGAGCAGCCGCGAAACCCCGTGCACGACAGGGCCA
>JASHPF010000073.1 GCA_030038295.1 Streptosporangiaceae bacterium | reverse complement strand
CCGTACATGCTGCGCCTGGTGTCATCGTCGGTGACATCACATTCCCGCTGGCCGGGGAACGCCATATGCCGTGGCAGCACGATGACCCCGCGCGACGGGCCGCGCAGGTCCTCGATCCGGTCCGGGAGGCGGTCGGCGTGCGACTTGCGACCGGCGAGCCAATCAGCAAAAGACATGCGACCGATTATTACCGGCCGGCCGGCCGTCACGCTGGGTAACTCGAACTCCGGCGGAAAGTTACTGCCCGCCGGCCATGGCGCGCATCTCGGTTGCGTGACGGGTGTGCGGACGGCCATGATCGGCCGATGGACAGGCCGCCGAACCACCTCACCAGCGGGACAGTCGACCTCCGCCGCTGGCGGGCCGCGGACGCCGAGTTGTGCTTGCGGCTGGTCACCGAGTCGCTCGACCACCTCCGGCCCTGGATGCCGTGGGCCACCAGCGACTATGACCTGGCGGTCGCGCAGGATTTTGTACAGCGCTGCGAGGCGGACTGGGCCGAGGGAACCGCCTTCAATTACCTGATCCTGTCGGGTGGCGAGCCAGCCGGCGCTGCCGGGTTGCACGCCAGGATCGATCCAGGCGGCCTCGAGATCGGCTACTGGGTACACCCCGCCCATACCGGCCAGGGTGTGGCGACCGCCGCCGCGTCGGCCCTGACCGAGGCGGCGCTCACGCTGCCCGGGGTAGACCACGTCGAGATTCACCATGATCAGCGCAACCTCGCCAGCGAGCGGGTACCCGTCAAGCTCGGCTACACCCACGTCGAGACCCGGCCCGAGCGGAGGTTCGGGCCCGCGCCTGCCGACTCGGGCATCAGCAAGGTGTGGCGCATCACCCGGTAGAGCGCCTCCGGCTGTGCCCTACGCCGCGTAGTAGGGCTAGGCTCCTGTCATGACCAGCGGCAAGCCGGGCCCGCGGTGGCTTTTCCTGGTCAGCCCGAGATGGCTGGCCTGGCACGCCTTCGCAGTCGTCGCCGCGTGGGGCATGCTCTGGCTCGGGGACTGGCAGTTCCACCGCGCCGAGGGCGGCAACGCGCTGAGCTGGGCATACACGTTTGAATGGCCGATCTTCACGATCTTCGGCGTGATTTTCTGGGGCAAGACGATCGTCGACGAGTGGCATCAGCAGACCGCTCGCGCGGCGGCGCGCCGGGAGATCACCGAGCCGGCGCCGGGCATCGGCACCGGCCCGGAGCTGCCGGCCCGCGCGCACACCCCCGCCGTGACCGACGATGACGCCGCCGACGACCCTGAGCTCGCCGCCTACAATGCGTACCTGGCCAGGCTGAACTCACGGCCTGCCACCCGATGACAGCCATCACGGAGGTGGTCGGTCGTGCGTCCTGACGTGGTTCGCCTGGCGGTACGCGGGTACCGCATCATGGCCTACGTCACCGGCACCATGCTGTGCATCCTGGTCTTCATCTGCGTCCCCCTGCAGGTGTGGGGAGACAACGCGAAGCCCGTCGACGTGGTCGGCACGCTGCACGGCATCCTGTACATCATCTACATCGTCGTCGCCTTCGCGATGACGAGAGCCGTCCGGATGAAGGTCGCCAGCCCCGCCACGATCATCGTGCTGCTGGCGGGCACGATTCCGATCCTGACCTTCGTGGTCGAGCACTGGGTGCGCCGCACCTACATCGCCCCGGTGCTGGCGCAGGCCGACATCGGCCCCAGTGAGCAGCCAGTACTTCGCTGAGCAGCCGACCGCGGCGCACCGGGCCGGCACGGTGCACGTCGTGCTCCCTGACGTCCACCTGACGCTGGCGACCGACTCCGGCGTGTTCTCCGCCGGCCGGCTCGATCCTGGTACCCGGCTGCTGCTCGACGTCGCGCCGCCGCCGCCTGCCGACGGCGATCTGCTCGACCTCGGGTGCGGCTACGGCCCGCTCGCGCTCGTGCAGGCGAGCCGCTCCCCCGCGGCGCGCGTCTGGGCCGTCGACATCAACCCGCGAGCGCTCGACCTCTGCGCGCGGAACGCCGCGAGCGCGGGGCTGGCCAACGTACGCTGCGTGGCGGTAGCGGGAGCCGGTCCTGACTCCCCCGGCCTGCCCGCCCGCTACGACCTGATCTGGTCTAATCCGCCGATCCGGGTCGGCAAGCCGGCGCTGCACGGCCTGCTGACGGCGTGGCTCGGCCGACTGGCGCCGGGCGCCGCTGCGTACCTGGTGGTGCAGCGCAACCTGGGGTCGGATTCGCTGCAGCGCTGGCTTGCCGAGGCCGGCTGGACCGCCAGCCGGTTCGCCGCCCGGGCCGGTTACCGGGTACTGGAGGTGCGGCGTTGACCACTGGGCGCGGGAGTTCGGACGGTCGTCCCCACGGGCCGGCCCAGCAACTGGGCATGACCGAGGTGAAGCGGCTCAACCGCGACTGGCGGCGCCGTACCGAGGCCAGGCTCGGCCTGCTGCTTGATGGCGTCGGTCAGCCATTCAACGTCGGCGCCATCATCCGCACCGCCGCCGCATTCGGCGTCGAGCGCGTCTGGCTGTGCGGCAGCACCGCGCCGCCAGGTCATCCGTCGGCGCGCAAGACCGCCCTCGGCACCGACCGGCTGGTCGCGTTCGAGCGCCATCCGTCGGCCGCGTCGGCAGCCGCCGCGGTCGCTGCCGCCGGATACCGGCTGGTAGCCGTGGAGCTGGCCAGCGACTCGATCCCGTTGCACGAGGCACCGCTCGCCGGCGACATCTGCCTGGCGCTCGGGAACGAGGATCATGGCTGCTCGGCCGCGCTGCTGGCGGCGGCCGACGTGGTCACCTACATCCCGCTGCCGGGCCGGGTGGGCTCGCTCAATGTGGCTGCCGCCGCGGCGATCGGCCTGGCGGAGGTTCGGCGCCGAGAATGGACAAGCCAGACCGGCAGACAAGGACCCCGTTCCCTCCCGTAGATTCTGGCCCGTGCCGTCCGGCTACCTCGACTATCCGCGACCGCTGGCCTTCGCCCATCGCGGCGGCGCCGGCCATTTCCCGGAGAACTCCTGGCAGGCGTTCGAGCACGCGGTGACGCTCGGCTATGCGTACCTGGAGACCGACGTGCACGCCACGGCCGACGGCACGCTCGTCGCCTTTCACGACAAGACGCTCGATCGGGTGACCGACCGGACCGGCCGGATCGCCCTGCTGACTGCCTCGCAGGTCGCGGCCGCCAGGATCGGCGGGACAGAGCCGATCCCGCTGCTGGCCGATCTCCTCATGGCCTGGCCGGACGTGCGGTTCAACCTCGACATCAAGGACGCGCTGGCCATCGCGCCGCTGATAGCCATGCTGCGGCGGACGAACTGCTGGGACCGGGTGTGCCTGACCTCGTTCTCCGGGCGGCGGCTGGAGGCGACCCGGCGGCTGCTTGACCGGCCGGTCTGCTCGGCCACCGCGCCGGCCGACATCGGCCTGATCAAGACGGGCCTGCCGGTCCGCGCGCTGGCCGCGCGGTTCGCCGCCCGGTCCGTACAGTGCGCGCAGATCCCGGCGCGGCTCGCGACCAGCTCGTTCCTGGACCGAGCCCACGCAGCCGGGCTGCAGGTGCACGCCTGGACGGTCAACGAGCGGGCCCTCATGACCAGCCTGCTGACCCTCGGCGTGGACGGGATCATGACCGACGAGACCGCGCTGCTGCGCGACGTCCTGGTGGCCCGCGGTGAGTGGCGGCCCAGAAGCGGCGGCTAGGCCGGAATTTCCTCAGATCAGCCGGGATGTGTGCGGTTGGACAGGGCCCTGACCGGGAATCTTGTCCGAGACCTGACCGTTGGTTAGGAAGACGGCGCAGCGCCTGGGGAGGCAGTAACAGATGGCCGAGCGAGCACTTCGCGGCACCCGGCTCGGAGCTACCAGCTACGAGAACGACCGTAACACCGACCTGGCGCCACGCCAGGAGGTGACCTTCGACTGCCCGAAGGGCCACCGGTTCTCCGTGCCGTTCTCGGCTGAAGCCGAACTGCCCATTAACTGGGAATGCCGGATATGCGGCGCGCTCGCCGTGACGTCCACCGGCGACCTGCCCACGCCCAAGAAGGTCAAGCCACCGCGCAGTCACTGGGACATGCTCATGGAGCGGCGCAGCGTGGCCGACCTCGAGGAAGTGCTCGCCGAGCGACTCGCGGTCATCAGGGGCCAGCGTGGTGAGCAGCCGCCGACCCCGGAGCGCCGGCCATCCCGCCAGCGCAAGAGTGCATAGCGCCTGCTGACCTGCCACTGATAGGGCGCCGCGCGTCCAGCGGCGCCGGTTTCGGCTACTGAGCCGCGCCCGGACAGGGAAGGGGGCCTGGGAATCCTTCGGACCGGAAGCTGCCCGCCGGGCAGTTTCCGTTGTCTACTGGGTCCCCAGGCCCCTCCCGGATCCAACCCCCCACCCAGCGAGGGCGCGGGCACATGCCGGCCGACGCAGTGTCGTGAGCCGGCGAAGCCGCGCTCCGTCCGCGCGGCCTCGCACGCGACACAGCCTCCCCCGGCACTGCGGCCGCGTCACGGTCGCGGCCGACCACCCGGCTTGCTGGCCCG
>JASHPF010000072.1 GCA_030038295.1 Streptosporangiaceae bacterium | reverse complement strand
GTGTCGGGCGGCACCAGCGCGATGGCCGGAGCGGCGCCGAGTGGCTCAGCCGAGGCGGCGGGCGGTGCGCCGGGCGCGACGGACGTCACGGATGCCTCCCGATTCGGTGTTGTCATCGAGCGTGCCGCCGGTGTAGTGGCGGAACACGTCATCCAGCGTGCTGCCGTCGCCGAGCATGGCCTTGAGCAGGCCGGGCGACCCGGTCGCGCGGATCGAGCCGGCGTGCATGAGCGCGACCCGGTTGCAGTAGGTGTCGGCCTCGTCCATGTAGTGCGTCGTCATGAGGACGGTCATATTCGCCTGCGCACGCAGCGCGGCGATGTACTCCCACACGTCGGTGCGTGCGATCGGGTCCAGGCCGACGGTCGGCTCGTCCAGCACGAGCAGGCTGGGGGAGTTGACGAGCGCCTGGGCCAGCTCCAGCCGCCGGATCATGCCGCCCGAGTAGGTCTTCACCAGCCGGCCGGCGGGCTCGGTCAGGCCCATGGCCGTCAGCGCGCTCTCCACCCGGTCGCGCCGCTGCGAGCGCGGCACGTCGAACAGCCGGGCGAACAGCTCGACGTTCTCCCGGCCGGTGAGCGTCGCGTCCGCGGACAGCAGCTGGGGCACGTAGCCGATCATGCGGCGCACCAGCATGGGCCGCTCCGCCACGTTGACGCCGAGCACGCTGATGGTGCCGCCCATCGGCCGCAGCAGCGTGGTCAGCATGCGGATCGTGGTCGTCTTGCCGGCCCCGTTGGGGCCGAGCAGACCGAACGTCTCGCCGCGCTCGATCCGCAGGTCGACGTGGTCTACCGCGGTGTGCGTGCCGAACCGGTAGGTCAGGCCGGAGCACACGATCGCGCTGGCGAGACGAGCGCCGTCGCGGGTCGCAGCCTCGGCCGCGACGAGCGCCGTCCCGATCGTGCCGGTCGCGACCGGGCCGCCGTCACGCAGCTCGCTCACCGGCGTCCATCCCCTCCGCGAGCCGCAGCAGGGCGGGTACCGCCGCCGCCAGCGCCCGCTGGTCGGCGGTCGAGAGCTTCGTCAGGGCCTGCCGGGCGAGCTCCGCCCGCAGGTCCCGGTATTCGGCCTGCCGGGCCAGCCCGCGCCCCGTGAGGCTCAGCAACGCGGTGCGGCCGTCGGCCGCGCCACGGCTGCGCCGTAGCAGGCCGGCCGTGGTCAGCTTGCCGACCAGGGTGCTCACGGTGTTCGGGGCCAGTCGCAGCTCCTGGGCGGCGTCCGCGACGGTGATGCCCGGTCTGGCCGCCGCCAGCCGGAGCAGCTCGGACTGTGCGGGCGGCAGTGGCTCCTGGCGCCAGGCCAGCCGGACCGCGCGTCGCGCGGTCCGCCGGACGAGGCTGATCGCGTCCAGCAGGTCGCCGGCCGCCGCGACCGATAGATCGTTCACAGAGCTAACTATATAGGCAGGCGTCACGCCGCGCACGCGAGCGCGCTAGGCATTCCTCCAGATGCGCAGGTAGTCAACGGCCATGCTGGACGGCTGACCGGTCGTGTCGCCGTCGGTGCCGGTCGTGATGTCAAAGGTGATCCACATGGGCTGGCTCGTGATGACGGGCGAGTCCCACGCCACGAACTTCTGCCCGTTGCAGTACACGACGAGCGTCTGCGGCTTCCAGACGACATCGACGACGTTCCAGCCCGGCCTCAGCGCCCTGTCCTGCTCGGTGAGCATGGCATCGTCGGCGCTGTAGTGGAAGCTAGCGCTGTCATAGCCGCCCATTCCCTCGAAGCCGTCGATCTCGCCGCCGACGGGCCAGTCCGGGCCAGCCAGGTAGAACGCCGGCCAGTTGGCAATGGTGCCGTCAGGGCTCGCCTGAACCCAGATCCGCGCCTCGAAGATGCCGTATCCGTAGGTGGCCGTGCTCGTGATCTTCGCGCAGTTACCGAACTCCCCGTCGGTGGTCAGGTCGAGACCAGCAGAGCCGAGCGCCACCGTGCCGAACGTCTCGCAGTCGGCACCGGCCGGCGGCGACGTGTGGTCCCACGTGTTCCAGATATCGGCGGCCGAATCGTTCAGCACCAGCGACCCGACCTCGCCCGCCGGAATGCCGTCAGGCATGACCGAGGCTGGCGCGGGCGAGGAGGACGCAGCGACCGGCTCGGGCGTGCGGCCGAGGAGAGCCGGTGCCGGCGGCCGCGCTGGCCTCGGAGACGCGCGCGTGGCGCGAGCGGGCGAATCTGTCTCCGTCGGGTGGCCGCCGGCGTGATCACGCGGCACACTGCCGCTCATCGCGATAGCCGCCGCCGAGGTCACGAGGAGCACGCCGACCGCGAGGGCGGGAGCGATGCGCGTGCTCAACTGCCGGCGCCATCGGACCCGCCGCGGCTGCCGTTGGCATCCTGGCGGGTCGGCGTCGGGCTGGCGGCGGCGCTCTGCTGGCCGCCAGCAGCGCGGCCGAGGCCGGAGCCGTCCGGCGCTTGCCCGTTCCCGGCTGCTGCCGCGTCCGAGGCTGGCTGACCGGTGGCGGCGACCTGGCCGTTGGCGGTGCCGTCGGCCCGGCGCGCGTCAGTCGGGCCGGCGACCGCGGTGGCTGATCCGGCCGGGACCGCACGGGCGCCGTTCCCTTCCTCGTAGACGAACCGGCCGCCGCGCAGCGCCGACGCCCCGGCCGCCACCAGCAGCAGCGCCATCGCCAGGCTGAACACGATGACCAGGCCGTGATGGAACGGCTCCGAGATCAGCTGCGGGAAGAACGTCTTGCCCGTGAGCAGCGCGACGTGCGCGGCCGGCAGGTGGCTCAGCACGCCGGTGGGCGTGAGGATCTCGCGGATCGGGTTGTAGCCGAGGAAGGCGGCGAACAGGCTGCCCACCGGCGGCAGCGCCCCGATCTGGTGGGCGATGGAGTGCGGCACGCCCTCCGCGGTGAGGCCGCGGGTGAGCGTGCTGGGCAGCGTCGCCGCCAGCCCGGCGATCATGAGTGAGAAGAACACGCCGATCGACAGCACGAAGCCGGAGTTCTGGAACGTCGCCAGCATCCCCGATGCGGCACCGCGCTGCCGCGCGGGCACGCTGTTCATGATCGCGGCGGCGTTGGGCGCCGAGAACAGCCCCATCCCGGCACCCGCGACGAAGATGAGGGCGGCGAACTCGGGATAGCTGAAGTTGACGGGGATGAGCTGCAGGCCGCCGAAGGCGAGGGCCGACACCACGAGCCCGCCGGAGGCGAACGCCCTGGCGCCGTGCCTGTCCGACAGCCAGCCAGACAGCGGCCCGGAGCTGACGAATCCGAAGGTCAGCGCCAGCAGGTAGATGCCGGACCAGAGCGGCGTGTCCTTGTAGGCGTAGCCGTGCAGCGGCAGCCAGATGCCCTGCAGCCAGATGATCAGCATGAACTGCAATCCGCCCCGGGCAATGGACGCCAGCAGCGTGGCCCCGATGCCCGCCGCGAACGCCCTGATCTTCATCAGATGCAGGTCGAACATCGGCGCCTCGACCTTGGTCTCGATCACGCAGAACGCGACGAGCAGGGCGACACCGCCGAACAGGCCGGTCAGCACCAGCGGGCTGGTCCAGCCCATGGCGTGGCCGCCATACGGCTGGATCCCATAGGTGATGCCGGTGAGCAGGAGGATCAGGCCGACCGCGAACGTGATGTTACCGAGCCAGTCGATCCTGGCCGGCGTGCGCAGGCCGATCTCTTTGAGGCTGAGGTACGACCAGATCGTGCCGCCGAGCCCGATCGGCACCGACACGATGAAGATCAGCCGCCAGTCGACGGCCGCCAGCAGGCCGCCCAGGATCAGGCCGATGAACTGGCCGGAGATGCCCGCGATCTGGTTGAAGCCCATGGCCATGCCGCGCTGGTTGGCGGGGAACGCGTCGGTCAGGATGGCGGGCGAGTTGGCCATGATCATGGCGCCGCCGACGGCCTGGATGATCCGGAAGCCGATGAGCCACAGCGCGCCGCCTGGTCCGGTGAACGGGTCGAAGGGCAGCGCGAGCGCGGCCAGGCCGAAGACCGCGAAGCCGGCGTTGTACATCCGGACCCGGCCGTAGATGTCGCCGAGCCTGCCGAGGGTGACCACCAGCACGGCGGACACGACGAGGTAGCCCATCAGCATCCACAGCAGGTAGCTGATGTTGCTCGCCTGCAGCGGGTTCAGCTTGATGCCCCGGAAGATGGCGGGCAGCGCGATGATCACGATCGAGGCGTTGACCGTGGCTGCCAGCATCCCGAGGGTCGTGTTGGACAGCGCGACCCACTTGTAGTGCCCGCCGCGCAGGCCGCGTCTGCCCGCGGCCTGAGTATTGGTGGCCTGGCTCACCTCGGCGACTCCCGTGCCCGCGACGCGACATACTTGCTAACACGAAAGTAACAGGGAACGGCGATCCTCGGGGTTCCCGGCC
>JASHPF010000417.1 GCA_030038295.1 Streptosporangiaceae bacterium | reverse complement strand
GCGGCGCTGCTCGACGACTGCGCGGCCGCGGCCGCGGATCAGGTCATCGAGGAAGCCGGCGGACCCGCCTGGGACGCGGCCGGATTCGCTCAGCTGGTGACGACCGCGCGCGACCGGCTGGCACCGGCCACCGCGCGGGTCGTGACCGCCGTAGCCCAGGCGCTCGGCGAGGCGCACGAGGTCGAGCTCAGGCTGGCGGGTGCCCATCCGGTGCCCGTGCTCGAGCCCGCGCTCGCCGACATGCGGGCGCAGTTCGCCGGGCTGATCCACGCCGGCTTCGTCGCCGAGACCGGCGCCCGGCGGCTGCCCGATCTGCTCCGCTACCTGCGCGCGATCGTGCGCCGCCTCGACAGGCTGGCGGGCGAGCAGGCCAGGGACGCGGAGCGGATGGCCACGGTGCGCCGCGTCGCGGACGCCTACCAGGAGCGGCTGCGGGACCTGCCGCCCGAGGAGCGCTCCCGGCCGGACGTGGTGGCGGTCCGGTGGCTGATCGAGGAGCTCAGGGTCAGCCTGTTCGCGCAGGTCCTGGGTACGCCGGTGGCCGTGTCGGAGAAGCGCGTCCTGGCCGCCATCGCCGCTCTGCCCGACCGCTAGGCCGGCCGGCCGGCCGCGGTGATCGCCGAGCGCCGTCCGGGCCTGATGCCGCGTCAGCCGGTCGCCCGGTGGGCCGCAGCCAGGAGCGCGCCGCGGCGGAAGGCTGCCCTGATCTTGATCGCCACGAGCTCGGGCATGGTCGTGATCTCCTCCCAGGTGAAGTGCACGACCTCGTAGCCGAGGGACCGCAGCCACGAATCGCGCTCGAGCTGAGCGCGCGCCCGCAGCGGGTCGGCGTACTTCAGCGCGCCGTCGACCTCGACGACGGTCCGGTACTCGTCCCAGAGGAAGTCCACCCGCGCCACGTCGTCGTCAGGGCCAACCAGCGCCTGGAGCTGCGGTGGTGGCAGGCCGCTGTCCCGGAAGACGACCCTCGCGATCGACTCCAGGGGTGACTCGCTGCGGTCGTCCGCGAAGGCGATGACCTCCGCGACGCCGGCGGCGCCCTGCCAGCGGGCACAGAAGGTGAGCACGGACTGTAGCTCGGCCTTGGTCGCCAGCCGCCGGTGCAGCGCGGAGTCGGCGGCGACCACCCCGGCCCGGAACGGCACCGTCCGGGCGAGGTCGACGGTTGTCCTGGCCGCCGTCGTGACCGACAGGCCCATCGTGCTTGTCACGTGCTCAGCCGGCAGCTCTGCGCAGTGCAGCCGGATGCCCTCGGGAGCATGCCGATCCGTGTCGGGCGGCCGCGTCAGGTGCACGGTCAGGTCGCGCCGCCCGACAAGGTCGATCTGGTGCAGATAGGCGGCCGACTGATGGCTGACCGCGGCGCCCCTGCCAGCTCCGGTCAGTGCGGCGGCCGCGCCGATTGCGAGCAGCTCGTCGCCGCCCTTGAGGCTCAGCAGCTTGCGCGCGTGCGGGCCGTCGGCATAGACACCGTGGCGCACCGTCTGCAGGTCGCCGCGCCGGCTGCCGGCGCGGATCTCGTCCCGCCGCCATCCCGCCGTCAGCAACTCTGCCGTGGTGACAATCTGCGCAATTCGGCCCGTCCTCGGCACCGTTCGGGTCGTCATGCCGCTCAGAGTCGCGCCCGCCTCTGACACTGTGGTGTTTTCGGTCTCTCTCGCGACCGGTTTATTCCGCTTTCGTCCCTACCAAAACTCCACAGGGTGGAGGTAGGTAGCGCGCGATCTGGCTCTCGCCGCGTCACGACCGGTGCATGAACGTGCCATCGTGTCCGGTGAGCGCCGCCGCGCCCGCCGGGCCAGCGGCTGACCGCGGGTGGTCGGCCCGCGGTCAGCTACGATCACAGGTCCCCGGCTCCGGTCCGCAGGTCGCGGGCGACGTCACCGGCGATGGACCGTCCGCTCTTCTCGTCCGGCATCAGCAGCCAGCCCGCGAGGTACAGCGGGATGCCCGCGCCGCCGAGGAGCGTGAGCGCCACGAACGCGATCCGGACGATGACGGCGTCGATTCCCGCGTAGCGGGCCAGGCCGGATGCCACCCCGGCGAGCATCCGGTCGGTGCGGGGACGAGTGAGGGCCGGGTTTCTGGTCTCTCCGCCTGGTCCGGAGCCACCGGCGGACTGGCTGGGCGAATAGCCCGTTGTTTCGGTCATGGCACCCAGCGTGCCGGGCCGCGCGCGGGCTGCCTATGGGGAACCACCCTGACCCGACCCTGGTCGCCGGCCGGCAAGATCAGGGAATGCCCGAATGGCGGCCGGCGCCGAAGCCGGGCCATCATGGGCACATGGCCGATGAAGCGGACGCGTCGGCCGGTTGGCACGCCACGACCGGCCCTGAGGGGGAGCCCTCTGGTGCGACGGCGTCCGGCCACCGGCCGGAGTGGCTGACCAGGCTCGGCGCCCGGATACGCCACGAGCAGCCCGGCGACGGGCCGCTGCGGCGCCCGCTTGAGGGCCGGCTACTCGGCGGCGTCGCGGCGGGGATATCCGAGCGCACCGGGCTTGACGTCAGCCTGGTGCGGGCGGTGCTGGTCGTTCTCGCGCTGGTGACCAGCGGATTCGTCGCCGCAGCCTACGTGATCGCCTGGCTGCTCATCCCGGCGCAGGGCGCCGACACCAGCATCGCCACGACGGCGCTGGCGGACAAGCGGGGCATCGCGCTGGCGGCCGCGCTGGCCTCCGTGCTGGCGGCCGCGCTGGTCATCGCCTCGGC
>JASHPF010000416.1 GCA_030038295.1 Streptosporangiaceae bacterium | reverse complement strand
GTGGGCTTCGCGCTGGCACTGGTCGCGGTCATCGTGGTGGCTCGCGGCCTGGCCGACCGGTTCCGGGTGCCGTACGCGATCGTGCTGACCGGCTGCGGCCTGATCTACGCGGTGCTGCCGCTCCCCACCATCCGGCTCGAACCGGAGATCGTGCTGTGGTTCATCATCCCGCCACTGCTGTATGCCGCGGCGCTGCGGTCCAGCCTGGTCGCGATCCGGGTCGACTGGCGGCCCATCACCAGCCTGTCGGTCGCGCTGGTGCTGGTGACGGCCCTCGCGGTCGGCGGGCTCGTCGCCGCGGTGGTGCCGGCTATCAGCCTCGCCGCTGGGCTCGTGCTCGGCGCTGCGGTGTCGCCGCCCGACCCGGTGGCGTCGCTCTCCATCGGCCGCCGGGCCGGGCTGCCGTCCCGGATGCTGACCCTCATCGGCGCCGAGGGCATGCTGAACGACGCGACCGCGCTGACGACCCTGCAGGTCGCGGTCGCCGCAACGGTAGGCGGCGGGTTCTCGATCGGCCTCGCCATCGGGACGTTCCTCCTCGCTTCGGTCGGCGGCCTGGCGATCGGGGTGGCGTTCGGCTACCTGGTGCGGCTGGCCAGGCCGCTGCTGCGGGACCCGCTGCGGGCGAACGCCGTGTCGCTCGCCACACCGTTCGCGGCCTACCTGGCGGGCGAGGCGGCGCACGTGTCCGGCGTGCTGGCCGTCATCATTGCCGGGCTCATGGCGGGCCACGACTCTCCGCGCGGCGAGTCGGGTGCTAGCCGGCTGCAGGCCGACGCCGTGTGGCAGTTCATCGAGTTCGTGCTCGAGGGCGTGGTCTTCCTGCTCATCGGGGAGCAGCTGCCGGCCGTGCTGCGCGGGCTGCACACCGAGTCGGCTGGACTGACCGCAAGCGCGATCCTCGTCACGCTCGCGGCCGTGCTGCTGGTCCGGCCCGCCTGGCTGTTCCTGACCCAGTCGGTACCGAGGTTCCTCGGGTGGCGCCTCGGCCACCGCGCGCCGCCGCTGACCGGCCGCGAGGTCGTGGCGCTGAGCTGGGCCGGCACCCGGGGCGTCATCACCCTGGCGGCGATTTTCTCGGTGCCGCTGACCGTGCGCACCGGCCGCCCGTTCCCCGACCGGGACCTGCTGTTGCTGTGCGCCTACCTCGTCGTGCTGGTGACCCTCGTCGGGCAGGGGCTGACCTTCGGGCCGCTGATCCATCGGCTCGGGCTGCGGGCGGACGAGACGGAGGACGCGCAAATCCGGCACGAGGCCAGGCTCGCGGCGATCGGCGCCGCCGTGCGCACCGTCGACGACATGCAGGCCGGCGACGAGGTCCCGGCCAGCGTCGCGGACGGGGCGCGGGCCGCGCTGCGCCGCCGGGCAGACCGGCACGACCGGCTCTACCGCATGCTCGCCGATACCGACGGCGACGCAGGCTGGACGCCTGAGCTGGAGGCCTCCGTTCGCGTCCAGCACGCGATCATCGACGCCCAGCGCGAGGAACTAATCCGGTGGCGAGACGGCGGCCGGCTGTCCGACAGCAGCCTGCGGAGGCTGCAGCACGAGCTCGACCACGAGGAAAGCGTGATCCCCGGCGGCTAGCCCTGCCCCTGGCCGGGGCCCGCCTCGGGGCGGTCGATGATCCGTAGCCAGCTGCCGTCGGGCTGCCGCTTGGTCACCTGGACCCGGACGCCCGTGCCATCCTGCGACCGCGTCGAGCAGAGCGCAAGGTCGCCGTAGTGCACCGTGGCCAGCGGCTCCTCCTCCCGCAGCGGCAGCGGTGCGTGCTCGGCAAACTCCGCCAGCACCGCGCGAATGGCGTTCCGGCCGACGGTCGTGTGTCCCGGCGGGAAGGCCAGTACGGCGTCCGGCGCGTACAGCGCGGCCATGCCAGCTGCGTCGCGGTCGTTCGCCCTGGCGACGAATAGTCTCGTCAGGTCCTCGGGAGTGCGGGCAGTCTCGCGGCTCGTCATCGTCTGCTCCCTTCGTCTGGTTCCCTCTGCCCTGCCAGCCTCGCGCGGCCCGGGTCAGAAGTCCAAGAGACTCTCTTGCTCGTAGCTATAATCTATCGTTATGGAAATCCACCAGCTCGCCTACCTCATCGCGGTCGCGGACGAGGGAAGCTTCACCAGGGCGGCCGAACGGCTGCTGGTCAGCCAGCCTGCCGTGAGCGCACAGATCCGGCGGCTGGAGCACGAGCTGGGCGAGGAGCTGCTGGACCGGTCCGAGCGATCGGTGCGCCCCACGCCGGTCGGGGCGGCCGTGCTGCCTTACGCCCGCGCGGCGCTGGCCGCGGTCGACGGCGCCCGGCTCGCGGTGAGCGAGCTGACCGGGCTGCTTCGCGGCCGAGCCGCCCTCGGCACCGTCACGTCGCCCAACGTGGACCTGGCCGGCCTGCTGGCGGCGTTCCATGGACGGCACCCGATGGTCGAGATCGCGCTGTCCGCCGGTGACACCGAGGAGCTCACCGCCGACCTGCTGGCCGGACGACTGGACGCGGCGATCATCAGCGTGGGCGAGGTGCCGCCCGCGGGCGTGGCGGCGGAGGTCATTGTCGACCAGCCCATCGTCGCGGCGGTCGGCCGCCAGCACGAGCTCGCCGGCCGGGATGCCGTCGCGCTGGCCGAGCTCGCCGGGCGGCCGCTCATCAGCCTGCCGCGCGGCACCGGGCTGCGGGCCAGGCTCGACGAGGCAGCCGCGGCCGCGGGCCTCCGGCTGCACGTGACGTTCGAGGCCAGCGCACCCGAGGAGGTCGCCGACCTCGCCGCGCACGGTCTCGGCGTCGCCTTCCTGCCGGGCCCGTTCGCCGACTTCCGGTCCGACCGGCTCGCGGTCCTGCGGATCGATCCGCCGCAGCTGCGCGGGCGGCTGGTGCTCGGCTGGCGAGCCGCCGGGCCGCCGAGCCCGGCCGGGCGGGCCCTCGTCAGCCATCTCAGGGACGCGCTCGGCCGGAGCTGAGCCATCCCTGCCGGGCCCCTGGCGGATCGACCCAGACGCCGCCCGCGACGGCTGCGACGCGGGCCTGTGCGGCGCGCGCGCGCGTGCCGTAGCGTTGGGTAGGTCAGCCTCGTCTGCCCCACCGGGTGGGGTGGCCGCGCGCCGGCGCGGGCCATGAGCAGATGTGCCAGCAGAGGAGGAAGCAGCGATGACCGAGCACCGCCACGAGTCCGAAGACCTGGAGGATTACCAGGTTCTCGACTCGTCCGACACTCTCGCCGGCCCGCCTGGCGACGATCCGCTCGATCGCGGCGTGGCGACGCCGGAACGCTGGTCGGTACCGATCAGGTCGGGCGGCACGGCCGAGGAGCAGGCGGACGGCGAGTCCCTGGACGAGCTACTCGCCGAGGAGGAACCCGACGTCGGGACCGCTGACTACGGCGAGGACGAATTCGAGGACCTGGACGAGAATGCGCCCGATGAAGACGTCCGCCGGGCGCTGCTCGAGGACAGCCCGGATCCGCGGGCCGGGCGACTCGTCACCGATGACGAGGACGGCGAGTTCGTCCAGGACGACGGGCAATCCGTCGGATATGACGCCGGGATCGACAGCGGGGGGGCGACCGCCGAGGAAGCGGCCGTGCACGTGCTGGGGGATGACGAAGCGGACCGCGCGGACTGGCAGCCCTGACCGCTGTCTTGACCTGCGAGGCACCCGAGGGCCGATGAGGTGACAGGAAGAAGGCGACCATGACCAGTGACAGCACCGGCAGCCGGCGGGAGGACGTGCTCGGCGGCCCCGATGTGTCCGCGCACGAGGACGAACTCGGCGGCGACGCCCCCGGCCACGAGGACGAGCTCGGCGGCGACGCCCCCGGCCACGAGGACGAGCTCGGCGGGGACGCCCCCGGCCACGAGGACGAGCTCGGCGGGGACGCCCCCGGCCACGAGGACGAGCTCGGCGGGCCTGACCCGGGCTGATCGCGCGCCGTTACGCCGGAGCTGACCCCGATCGTGGCCGCCAGAGGTCGGTGATCGGGATGTCCAGCTCTGCCAGCAGCCGGCGCAGCAGCGGCAGCGACAGGCCTATGACATTGCTGGGGTCTCCGTCGATGCCGTCCACGAACGGGGCGCCCCGGCCGTCGATACTGAACGCGCCGGCCAGCTGGAGCGGCTCGCCAGTCGCGACGTAGGCGGCTATCTCGGCCTCGGTGGGAGCACCGAATCTGACGATGGTGGCGGCGACCCCGGTCGCCTGCCGCCCGGACGCGCCGTCGATCAGCCGGTGCCCGGTGTAGAGCACCGCCGCGCGTCCGGAGAGCCGACGGAGCAGCGCCACGGCACTCGCCGGCGTCGGCGGCTTCCCGGTCGGCAGGCCGTCCACGTCGAGCATCGAGTCGCAGCCCAGGACCAGGTCCCCCGGCTGCCGCGCGGCCACGGCGACGGCCTTGCGCTCGGCCAGCACGGCGACGAGCGCAGCCGTGCCGAGGCCGTCCGCCGCGGTCTCGTCGATGCCGCTCACCACCACCCGCGGCTCGATCCCGGCGTCCCGCAGCAATCTCAGCCGGGCCGGGGAGCTGGACGCGAGCACCAGCGTCCGGGGCGAGGGACGGGTAACGGGCACGGCCTAGCCCGCGGGGTAGCCGGGCCGCGGACCCGTCGCCACCGGCCGGGCCGGGTCGGCGATCCAGCCCGACCACGAGCCGACGTACAGCGCGGCCGGGACGCCCGCCAGCTCCAGGGCCAGCACCTGGTGCGCCGCGGTCACGCCCGAGCCGCAGTAGGCGCCCACCCGCTGCGGGCGCCCAGCCGCCTCGGCGCCCTGCGCGCCGCCCGCGGCACCGTCCGATGCGGCCGTGATGCCGAAGCTCGCGAACCGCGCGCGCAGCTCGTCCGCCGGGCGGAAGGTGCCGTCCGCGGTGACGTTGGCCGCACTGGGCGAGCTCAGCGCGCCGGGGATGTGACCGGCGACCCTGTCGACCGGCTCGGCGTCGCCGCGGTAACGGGCCGGCGCTCTGGCATCGAGCAGCACGCCCGAGCGGGCGAGCTCGGCGGCGCCGGCCGCGTCCAGCACGGGCAGCTGACCGGGCCGGGCGGCGAAATCTCCCGGCGTCGGGCGCGGGTCGGTCGTGCTGACCGGCAGGCCCGCAGCGGTCCACGCCCGTAGCCCCCCGTCGAGCACCCGCACCTGGCCGTAGCCGTAGTAGCGCAGGAGCCACCACGCGCGGGCCGCCACCGTGGCGTCCATCTCGTCGTAGACCACAGCGGTGCCGTCGGCACGGACGCCGGCCGCCCGCATGGCGGCCTCGAAGGCCGCGGTGTCCGGCAGCGGGTGCCGCCCGCCATCCCCCGGCGGGCCGGCCAGCTGACTGTCCAGGTCCACGTAGACGGCGCCGGGCAGGTGGCCGGCCCGGTAGCTGTCGATCCCCGGCGGCCCGCCGAGGCGCCACCGGACGTCGAGCAGCGCCGGCGGGGCGGCGCTCGCCATCGCGTCCGCCAGCTCGGCGACGCTAATCAGCGGACTGGCGTTCGACGGAGCCATGACTTCCCTTCTGGCTGTGGATAACTGCTGTCGAACCTGTGCATAAGTCACGGCCGACCGTGCAGCAGTCCCAGATCTCTGTGGATAACTAGTCTGCCGCACGCGCCGATCGCATCACGCGACGTAGCTCAGCAGCGGCACCCGCTGCTCGGCGGGCGTGAGCGAGCCGTGCATGCCGACGAGAGCCGACTCCCGGGGTTCGGCGATCGTCGCCACCACCGCCGAGCGACCGCGCGCGGCCACGATCACGTCACCGATGCGAGCGGCGCACCGATCGTCCACCAGCCCGAACCAGCCCGCCTCGATGGCCTCGGCCCGGCTCGCGATCCACGCGCGGTCCCCCAGCACGGACCGCCACGCCGCGAGCACGTCGTCCGTCGCTCCCGGCAGGGCGTAGACGTGGCGGGCCCGCCCTTCGCCACCGAGCAGCGCCACCCCCTGCCGCAGCTCCGGTACGGCATCGGCATCGGCGCGCAGCTCCGCCGGCACGTCCACCATGCCGTGGTCCGCGGTGACGTAGAGGATCGTGCCAGCGGGCAGCGCTCCGGCCAGCTGCTCGGCGAGCCGGTCAACGTGCCCGAGCTGGAACCGCCAGGCCGGCGATGAGCAGCCCCGCGCATGGCCAGTCGCGTCCAGGTCACCGGCGTAGACCATGACCAGCGCGCGCCGTTCGGCCCCGAGCGCGGCGCCGGCGCTGGCCACGAGCGCGCCCGGGGTGTCCGCGGCGTGGTAGTCGGCACCCCGCATGGCCGCGATCGACAGCCCCGACTGCCGGAACGCGCCCGCCGCCACCCTGATGGCGGTCACGCCGGCCGCGGCGGCCCGCTCGAAGATCGTGGCCACCGGCTGCCAGCCGACCGGGTCGACCGCGTTATCCCAGCGCAGCGCGTTGAGCAGCCGGCCGGTGTCCGGCACGCGGACCTGATAGCCGAGCAGTCCGTGCTGGCCGGGCGGGCGAGCGGTGCCGAGCGAGCCCAGGCTCGTCACCGTCGTCGCCGGGAACCCGGCGGTCAGCCAGCAGCCGGTCTCGGTCAGTCCCCACAGGAACGGGGCCGCGGACGGGTGGCCGCGGAGCAGGTCCCAGCCGAGGCCGTCCACCACGAGCAGGCACACGCGCGGGACCGACGCGAGCCCGAGCGGGTTGCGCGCGCCGGGCACGCCGAGCGACGCCAGCACCGAGTCGCTGAGGTCGGCGAGGCTGGTCTGCCCGTAACCTGGCAGCAGCGGCCCGTCGACCTCGACTCCGTGGGTGTTGGTGCCAGCCGTGGTCACGGGCCGCTGGTCGCCTCGGTCAGCGCCTGCGCGAACGCCATGACCTGCTGCACGGCCTCCGGGCCATCCGCGGCCGAGCTGACGCGCACGGTCAGGTCATCGGCCGACATGGTGCCGGTATAGCCGTGGTCGGCCTCGCAGTTCTCGTCACCGCAGTGTGCGGGCTCGATCTCCAGGTGAGACAGCACGTTCCAGCCGATGGTGAGCACCACTTCGGTCGGCACCGTCACCCCCGGCAGGTAGCCAGCCGGATCCTGGATGACCCGAGTGAGTGCCACCGAGGAGATCCGCGCGTGCCGCACCGCCTCGGTGCTGGTCTCGGCTTGCGGCCTGGACTGCGGATCGCCGTCGTCGGCCGGGTACTCGTCGGTGTGCGAGTACACGAGCCTGGTCGGGGTCAGCACCATGACGGTGATGTGCCGGCGCACCTCCATGCCCGGATCGAAGTGCGCGTCGTGGTGCACGACGAACGAGACCACGGGCTCGCGGCCCACCGCGGTGGCGACGGCGTCGTACACCAGACCGGGGTAATAGCCGCTGCGCTCGATCGCGGACCGCAGGTCGCCCGAGACCGCCTTCGTATCGCTCATTGCACCATCCTGCACTCAGACCCGGACCGCATTCACCACGTGGGCCAGAGTTCGCCGGAACGCAGCCGAGCCGTCACGCCGCCGGGCCGCCGCCGGCGTCGCCGAACGGTCGGCCTGCGAGGTACCGCAGCACGGCCGTCCCACCGGCCTGACCGACCGCCGCGAGGCGCATCGGGGGAGCGACCGTACCCGGGCGCGCGCCTTCCAGCAACCGCGGCGCGCGCGGGTCGGCGATGAAGACCGGCGCGACCGCGAGCTGCAACTCGTCAGCTAGCCCCGCGAGCAGGAACTGCGCCAGGACGGTGCCGCCGCCCTCGACCATCAGCCGGTCAACTCCCCTCGCGGCGAGGTCGGTGAGCAGCCAGGCCACGTCCAGTCGGCCGTCGCCTGCCACCGCGGGCGCGGCGACGACGACCGCCACGCCGGCCAGCCGCCGGCCCGCGTCCGCCGCCGTCATGGCGGGCACGTAGACCAGCGGCGGCACGCTCGCGTCGGTGAAGAACAGGGACCGCGGGTCAAGCTCGCCGGTCCCGGTCATGGTGACCTTCTGCGGGGAGCCGGGCAGCCCCGCCGCCACGCGCCGGTCCCGGCGCGCCGCGGACTTCACCAGCAGCCGCGGGTTGTCGGCCCGGACGGTCCGCGCGCCCACCAGGATCGCGTCACTGGCAGCCCGCAGCTCGTCCACCCGGTCCCAGTCCGCCGCGTCCGAGAGCGCGCGACCACGGCGGCTGGCATCGTCCAGGTAGCCGTCGGCCGACATCGCCGCCGACAACAGCACGTAGGGTCGCTCCGCCACGCACCGAACTTATCGGGCGACGAGCAGCACCAGAACTAAGAGGGGAACGGAGTCGACCGTGGCCGCAGCCGTCGGCACCGTAGGCTTCGGTGCCGTGTTCTGGGCTGGACTGCGGCTAGCGATCACGATGCTGACTGCCGTGCCGCTGCCCGGCGGTCAGCAGCGCCACCCGGACGGAATCACGGCGCCCGACCGCCGGGCCGTCGCCGTTGCCATCTGCCTCGCGCCCGTCGTCGGTCTCGCGCTCGGCGGCGTCGCGGCCGGCGTGCTCATCGGCTGCCGCGCGGGCCACACCGGCCCGCTGCTGGCGGCCGCCCTGGCCATCAGCGCGCTGGCCGCGGCGACCAGGGCGCTCCATCTCGACGGTCTCGCCGACACCGCCGACGCGCTCGGCAGCCGACTGCCCGCGGCGGGGGCGCTGGCGGTCATGAAGCGCCCCGACATCGGTCCGTTCGGCGTCGTGACGCTCGTGCTGACGCTGCTCGTCCAGGTCACCGCCCTGGCTCAGGCCGAGCGCATCGGCCGTGGCCCGGTGGGCATCGTCGTGGCGGTGGTGACGGCGCGGCTTGCCATCACGCTCGCGTGCCGCCGTGGTGTCCGCAGCGCGCGCCCGTCCGGACTCGGCGCCCTGGTCGCCGGCACGGTCCCTCGGCTGGCGGCCGCGGCGCTCACCCTCGCCGCGCTCGGCGGTGCGGTCGCGCTCGGCGCGGTCTACGCGGTGGCGGTCGCGGCCGGACTCGGCTGCGCAATGCTGCTGACCGCGCTGGCGGCCCGCCGCCTGGGCGGCATCACCGGCGACGTGCTGGGCGCCGCCGCCGAACTGGCCACGGCCGCCTGCCTGCTCGTCACCGCTATCAGCTAGCCTGATCGGCCGGCCGCTGCTCGGCCAGCACGGCTCGCAGCAGGTCCGCGTACTGCGCGGCCTCGGCCGGCGTGGCATACCGCTGCCGCGGCCAGAAGAAGCCGCGCAGCCCGTCGCCCCGCGTTCGCGGCACCACGTGCACGTGCAGGTGCGGCACGCTCTGGCTGACGACGTTGTTGAGCGCGACGAACGTGCCCTGGCAGCCGAGCGCCGCCGGCATCGCGGCACTGAGCCGCTGCACCCGCACGAAGAACGGGCCAACCTTGGCCGCGGGCAGGTCCGCCAGCGTCACCACGTGCAGCCGCGACGCGACGAGAACGTGCCCCTTGAACACCGGGCGGGCGTCAAGGAACGCCACCACCTCCTCGTCCGCCAGCACGATGTCCGCGGGCACCCGTCCAGCGGCGATGTCGCAGAACACGCACTCGCTGATGGCACTACCTCCCCACGCCGCGGACCTGCTGTGACGATAGCCTGCGGGCGTGGCGGCAGCCGGGTGCGGCCGGAGCAGCCGATCACCCGCAAGGCTGACCACGACCCGCCCGCAGGCTGACGACAGGGCGTGACCAGCGCGGATACGCTGACAGCGTGACCGCCGTCTACGCCTGGCTCCGCCGGCACCGGGTGCTCGTCGACAGCGCGCTGGCGGTGTCCCTCGGCCTGATCAGCCTCGGCACCCTGATTCACCGGTCCTGGAATGCGATGCTGATCGTCCTGCTCATGATCGTCCCGGTCGCATTCCGGCGCAGGGCGCCCGTCGCGGCTTTCGCGATCGCCGTGATCGCCGGAGCGTGGCAGGTGCTCGGCCTGGGCGGGCCGGTGAGCACGGGCGGAATCTCCACCGGCCGCGGCGGCCCGCTGCCGTCCGACGTGGCGCTGCTGGTCCTGCTGTACACCGTGGCCGCCTACCGGCCGCGCCGCTATTCGATTCCGGCGCTGCTCACCTGCATCGGCGGTTCGCTCGTCGCGGTCCTCGTCTGGCTGCCGGTGCCCGGCCAGGTAGGCCTTCCGGAGCGGCTGTTTGTCGCGAGCTTCCTGTTCGGCGGCATCTCCTTCGCCTGCTGGGTGCTCGGCGACTCGATGCGATACCGGCGCGGCTACTACGCGGCGCTGGAAGACAAGGCGGCCCGGCTCGAGGCCGAGCGGCACGCCGAGGCGAAGGTGGCGGCCGCCGCCGAGCGGGCCAGGATCGCCAGGGAATTGCACGACGTCGTCGCCCATCACGTGAGCGTCATGGTGGTACAGGCGGACGGGGCCGGCTATGTACTCCGATCGGATCCGGACCGCGCGGCAACCGCCCTCGCGGCCGTGTCGGCCACCGGGCGCCAGGCGCTCACCGAGCTGCGCCGGCTGCTCGGCGTGCTCCGCTCGACCGACCAGCACGCGGACCTCGCGCCGGTGCCGGGTCTCCGCGAGCTGCGCGAGCTCCTCGATCAGGCGCGGACGGCCGGCCTGGAGGTTTCCTACACGCTGACCGGGACACCGCGGGACCTGCCGGAAGGCGCCGAGCTGGCCGCCTACCGGATGGTGCAGGAGTCGCTGACGAACACCCGCAAGCACGCCGGGCTGGCGGCCACCGCCGCCGTCTTGCTGCAGTACGAGACAGACGGGCTGATCCTCCAGGTGACCGATGACGGCATGGCCGCGCCGGCCGGCGAGCCGGGTGGCCACGGCCTCGCCGGCATGCGGGAGCGCATCGCGATGTACGGCGGCACGGTGACGGCGGGCCCGCTGCCAGGCGGCGGCTTCCGCGTGCGGGCGTGGCTGCCGTGCCCGCCGGCCGCCGGCCACGTCGTCGGCGCTGGCCCTGAGGTGCACCCGGTCGCAGAGCCAGCCGGCCAGCCCGCACCCGCCGGCCAGGGTGCCAGGCAGGCCGCGACGGCGGCGACGCCATGACCGGACCGCAGCCTGACCACGCCGCGGGCGGCGCGATCAGAATCGTCCTGGTCGATGACCAGGAACTGGTCAGGGCCGGGTTCCGGATGGTGCTAGACGCCCAGCCCGACATGCGGGTTGTCGGCGAGGCCGGCGACGGCCTGGCCGCGGTCGAGCTCGCCCGCCGGCTGCCTGCCGATGTCGTCATCATGGATGCGCGGATGCCGCGGCTGGACGGTGTCGAGGCGACCCGCCGGATCCGCCAGCACGGCGACGTGCCCAGGGTGCTCATGCTGACCACCTTCGACCTGGACGAGTACGCATTCGCCGCGCTGAAGGCCGGCGCGAGCGGCTTCCTGCTCAAGGACGTGCCGCCGGAGGAACTGCTGTTCGCCATCCGCGCCGTGCACTCGGGCGACTCGGTCGTCGCTCCGTCCACGACCCGCCGGCTCATCGACCAGTTCGCCGCGCTGCTGCCAGGCGGCGACGAGGCCGGCTCGGCTCAGCTCGCCGAGCTCACCGACCGGGAGCGCGAGGTGCTCACGCTCGTGGCGCAGGGCCTGTCGAACGCCGAGATCGCACACCGGTTGTTTGTCTCCGAGGCGACCGTCAAGACCCATGTCGGCCGGATGCTCAGCAAGCTCGAGCTGCGCGACCGAGTGCAGGCCGTGGTGTACGCGTACGAGCACGGCCTTGTCCGGGCCGGACAACGGCCGTGATCCCATCCATAGTGGCTAAAATCGACCAGTCACGGCGACCCGGCGACCCGCGCGCGGCCGCGCCAGGGCGGGGCCCGAGCACGCCCGCGACAGCCACTAGGCTGAGGTTCCGTGACGAATCCGCTTACCATCAGCACCGGCGCGGCCCGCTCCGCAACCGCCGACGCGCTGGTCATCGGGATCACTGAGGGCCCCGACGGACCCGTTCCCGTGGCCGGTTCTGAGGACGTCGACGCGGCGCTCGACGGGACCCTTCGGGAGACTCTCGCCGCCCTCGGCGCGACCGGCAAGCAGGACGAGCTGACGCGGATCGCCACCGCCGGACGACTCGCGGCACCGCTGATCATCGCCGCCGGCCTCGGTGCGGCCGAGAACAAGGACGGGGAACGCGGCCGGCTTGAGTCGCTGCGCCGGGCGGCCGGCTCGGCCGTGCGCTCCGCCGCGGCTAGCAAGGCGACCTCGGTAGCGGTGAGCCTGCCGGCCAGGGATGAGCCCGAGACCGAGGCCGTGGCGCTCGGCGCGCTGCTCGGGCGCTACACCTTCGGTCGCTACCGGGGCGGGGACCAGCCCACCGTGCCAGACCTCGTGGTGCTGTCTACCGTCGGAGCCGCGGCCGGCCGGGCG
This sequence comes from Streptosporangiaceae bacterium, assembly GCA_030038295.1. GTDB lineage: Bacteria > Actinomycetota > Actinomycetes > Streptosporangiales > Streptosporangiaceae > JAJYUU01. Next base: position 2,855 of record JASHPF010000416.1, on the reverse strand, counting down.
CAGGTGCTCGCCGACGCCATGACGCTCGTCCGAGACCTGGTCAATACCAGCCCGTCGCATCTCTACCCGGAGACGTTCGCGGCGGAGGCGGAGCGCGTCGCCCGGACGGCCGACGTGGACTTCGGGGTCCTCGACCAGACGGCGCTGGCCAGCGGCGGCTACGGCGGACTCACCGGCGTGGGCCAGGGCTCGGTGCACCCGCCACGGCTGGTCCGGCTCGGCTACCGGCACCCCGCCGCGACAAAGACGGTGGTGTTCTGCGGCAAGGGCATCACGTTCGACTCTGGCGGCCTGTCGCTGAAGCCGCCCAAGTCGATGGAGGCCATGAAGTCCGACATGAGCGGCGCGGCTGCCGTGCTCGGCGCCCTCCAGGCGATCGCCGAGCTCAGGCTCGCCGTTAACGTCGTCGGGTACCTGGCGATGGCAGAGAACATGCCCGGCGGCCGGGCGCAGCGCCCGTCCGACGTAATCACGGTGTTCGGCGGCAAGACCGTCGAGGTGCTCAACACCGACGCCGAGGGCCGGCTGGTGCTGGCCGACGTGCTGGCCCGGTCCGCGCAAGACTCGCCCGACCTGCTGGTCGACGTGGCGACCCTGACGGGCGCCCAGCTGATCGCGCTCGGCCCGCGGATCGCGGGGGTGATGGGCAGCAACGACGAGGTCGCCGCCGCCGTCGCGGACGCGGCGCGCCGGGCAGGTGAGCAGGCCTGGCCCATGCCGTTGCCGGCTGAGCTGCGCAAGGGGCTTGACTCCTCGGTCGCCGACATCGCGAACGTGACCGGCGAGCGTTATGGCGGCATGCTGGTAGGCGGGCTATTCCTCAAGGAATTTGTGCCGGACGGCGTGCGCTGGGCACATGTGGACATCGCGGGCCCGGCGTTCCACGAGGGCGAGCCGTACGGATACACCCCGAGGGGCGGGACCGGGGCCGCGGTGCGGCTGCTCGTGCAGCTCGCGACCGACGTGGCAGACGGCCGCCTCTAACCGGCAGCGAACCGCCGCATCGCGGGCGGCGGCCTGCCGGACACACGGACAAGGAGTTTCACGTGACGGAACCCGGCGTCGACCCAGGCGGCTATGACCTCGTCATCCTCGGTGGCGGCAGCGGCGGCTACGCGTGCGCGCTGCGTGCGGCCGAGCTGGGCAAGCGAGTCGCCCTGATCGAGAAGGACAAGGTCGGCGGCACGTGCCTGCACCGAGGCTGCATCCCCACTAAGGCACTGCTGCACGCCGCCGAGGTCGCCGACCTAGCCCACGACGGCCCCGGCATCGGCGTGTTGTCGAGCGTGACCGGCATCGACATGGGGAGCGTCAACGCCTACAAGGACAAGGTGGTGACGCGGCTGTGGAAGGGCCTGACTGGCCTCGTCGCCAGCCGCAAGATCGACGTCATCGAGGGCGTCGGCAGGCTCGTGTCGCCGAGCTCGGTCCAGGTGGGCGACCGGGTCATCACCGGCCGGTACGTGGTGCTGGCCACCGGTTCGGACACCCGGACCCTGCCGGGCCTGGAGATCGACGGCCGTCGCGTCATCACCAGCGAGCACGCCCTGCAGCTCGATCACGTGCCGTCGTCGGTAGTGATCCTCGGCGGCGGCGTGATCGGCGTCGAGTTCGCCAGCGTGTGGCGCTCGTTCGGCGCCGAGGTCACCATCGTCGAGATGCTGCCGCACCTGCTCCCGACGGAGGAGGAGTCGAGCTCAAAGCTGCTGGAGCGCGCGTTCCGGCGTCGCGGCATCGCGTTCAAGACCGGTACCAGGTTCGAGAGCGTGAAGGACAACGGCGACGGCGTCACGGTCGTCCTGAGCGACGGCTCGACCATCGAGGCCGAGCTCATGCTCGTTGCCGTGGGCCGCGGGCCGGTGTCGGCTGGGCTCGGCTACGACGAGGTCGGTGTCGCCATGGACCGGGGTTTCGTGCTGGTGGACGAGTTCTGCCAGACCAGCGTCCCCGGCGTCGCCGCGGTCGGCGACCTGCGGCCCGGCCTCCAGCTCGCACATGCTGGCTTCGCCGAGGGCATCATGGTCGCCGAGCGGTTCGCCGGCCTGAACTCGCCGCCGGTCGACTACGACGGCGTGCCGCGGATCACCTACTCCAGCCCCGAGGTCGCCTCCGTCGGCATCACGTCGCAGACCGCGACCGACCGCGGCATCGAGTTCACCGAGTTCACCTACGACCTGGCCGGAAACGGAAGGAGCCAGATCCTCCAGACGTCCGGCGCGGTGAAGGTCCTCGTCGAGGGAGCCTCGCCGCAAGACAGGACCGGGGCGACCCTCGGCGTGCACGTCGTGGGCGCGCGGGCCGGCGATCTCATCGCCGAGGCTCAGCTGATCGTGAACTGGGAAGCCACCCCCGCGGACGTAGCGCAGCTCATTCATCCGCACCCGACCCAGTCGGAGGCCATCGGCGAGGCGTTCCTCGCCCTGGCCGGGAAGCCACTGCACAACCACGGCTGACCTGCACGCCCGCGCGCTAGAGTCACATACACACCACAAAAGGAGTCACGCCGAAGCCATGTCGGTCTCAGTATCGATGCCACAGCTCGGGGAGAGCGTTACCGAGGGCACTGTCACCCGCTGGCTGAAGCGGGAGGGCGAACACGTCCAGGCCGACGAGCCGCTGCTCGAGGTGTCGACGGACAAGGTCGACACCGAGATCCCGTCCCCCGTCTCGGGTGTGCTGCGCGGGATAACGGTGGCCGAGGACGAGACGGTGGCCGTCGGCGCCGAGCTCGCCGTCATCGACGAGGACGGGTCGGCAGCCGGTTCCGGCCCGCCGGCCCCCGTCGCGGCACCATCGGGAGCGGCGGCCGCCCCGCCCGCCCCGGCCGAGGCGCCGCCAGCCCCCCCTCCCGCGCC
>JASHPF010000415.1 GCA_030038295.1 Streptosporangiaceae bacterium | reverse complement strand
GAGCGAGACGTACCGGGAGATCGTGCTGTCGCAGCTGACCGAACAGGAGGCCGCGGCGTGAGCGCGGATTCGGCGGGGGAGCGGGCCGGCGACGCGGGCGGCGGGCCCGCCGTAGAGCGGGCGACGCCCCAGCGCGGCCTGGGCCCAGGCCCCGCCATGGGCCCAGGCGCGGGTCGCGGGCCTGGCGCCTTCATGGGCGGCATGTCGACAGAGAAGGCGCTGGACTTCGGCGGATCCAGCCGGCGGCTCGCCCGGCAGCTGCTGCCAGACCGGCGACTCGTCGTGACGGCACTGGCGTTCGCGATCGCGAGCGTGACGCTGGCGGTCCTCGGGCCGCGGATGCTCGGCGAGGCGATCAACGTCGTGTTCGCCGGGGTCCTGCCCAATTTCGTGGGCCACAGCGCGGCATACCAGGGTGCCGCTCAGCACGGCGCCGCGGCGCACGGCGCTGCCGGGCACGGGGCAGTGGACTTCGCGCACGTGGCCCAGATCCTCGCCGTGGTGGTGTCGCTGACGGTCGGCAGCGCGATCTGCGCGGCGGTCCAGGGCCGGGTCACCGCCGGCGTGGTGCAGCGGACGGTATTCCGGCTGCGCGGCGACGTGCAGGCCAAGCTGTCCAGGCTGCCGCTCAGCTACTTCGACCGGCAGCCACGCGGCGAGATCCTCAGCCGGGTCACCAACGACATCGACAACCTCCAGCAGTCGCTGCAGCAGACTCTCAGCCAGCTGGTCACCGCGATGTTCACCATCATCGGCGTGCTGACGCTGATGTTCGTCATCTCCTGGGAACTCGCGCTGATCGCCCTCGTGACCGTGCCCGCGTCGGCGTACGCCATGCGCAAGATCGCGAAGCGGGCTCAGCCCCAGTTCATCCGGCAGTGGCGGCACACGGGCCGGCTGAACGGCCACATCGAGGAGATGTACACCGGGCACGCGCTCGTGACCGCGTTCGGCCAGCGCGGCGCCGCCCTGCAGACCTTCACCGAGCAGAACGAGGCGCTCTACAACGCCAGCTACCGGGCCCAGTTCATCTCCGGCACCATCCAGCCGGTGATGATGTTCGTCTCGAACCTCAACTACGTGCTGGTGGCGGTCGTCGGGGGACTGCTGATGGCGGGCGGCACGCTGACGCTGGGCGCGGTGACGGCGTTCATCCAGTACTCGCGGCAGTTCAGCCAGCCGCTGACCCAGGTCGCCAGCATGGCCAACATGCTGCAGTCGGCGGTGGCGTCGGCGGAACGGGTGTTCGCCCTGCTCGACGCCGCCGAGCAGGCGCCCGACGCGACGGCAGTCGCCAGGCCCGCGGTGGTCAGGGGACGGGTGGAGTTCGACGACGTGTCGTTCCGGTACGCGCCCGACCGGCCGCTGATCGAGCACGTGTCGCTCGTCGTGGAGCCCGGCCAGACGGTGGCCATCGTCGGGCCTACGGGGGCCGGCAAGACGACCCTGGTCAACCTGCTCATGCGGTTCTACGAGATCGACTCGGGCCAGATCCGCCTCGACGGCGTGGACACCGCCGCCATGAGCCGGGAGGAGCTACGCGGGCTGACCGGCATGGTGCTGCAGGACGCCTGGCTGTTCGGCGGCACGATCGAGGAGAACATCGCCTACGGCCTGCAGGGCGCTACTCACGAGCAGGTGGTGGAGGCGGCTCGGGCTACCTACGTCGACCGGTTCGTGCGCACGCTACCGGACGGATACCAGACCGTGCTCGACGACGATGGCACAAACGTGAGCGCGGGGGAACGGCAGCTGATCACGATCGCGCGCGCGTTTCTGGCCCGCCCCGCGGTGCTCATTCTGGATGAGGCCACGAGCTCGGTCGACACCAGGACAGAGGTCCTGATCCAGCGCGCGATGGCGTCGCTGCGCCAGGGCCGGACCAGCTTCGTGATCGCGCACCGGCTGTCCACCATCCGCGACGCCGACGTCATCTTGGTGATGGAGGATGGCCGCATCGTGGAGCACGGTACCCACGACGAGCTGCTCGCCGCGGGCGGCGCGTACGCGCGGCTGTATCAGGCTCAGTTTGCCCAGGCCATGGCGGAGGTTGCGTAACGGAGGAGCCACCCGCCGGCCGCTGAATAACAGTGCTGTAATTTCGGTGCCAACAGGGAGGTGCGCTGTCTCATGCGCTACGGGTACATCGGCTCCATGCGAACCAGACCGGGCCGCCGGGACGAGGTCGTCGGGATCCTGCTGCTCGGTGCGGACCGGCTCGACGCGGTCGGCTGCCAGCTCTACGCCGTGTGCACCGACCCGGAGGACGCCGATGTCATCTGGGTCACCGAGATCTGGGACTCAGCCGAGCACCACGACGCATCGCTGCAGCTACCGGACACCAAGGCCGCGATCGCGGCCGCCACGCCCATGCTCACGGGCGAGTTCACCCGGCGGCAGCTGACGGTCGTCGGCGGGCTCGGCGTCCCAGCGGGCTGAACCGCGCGTGCCCGGCGCATAGCATCGGTGCGTGACGCTGCGGCGGTCGACGGTCGTCAAAGTGGCTTGCGTGGTCCTGGTCGCGGGCGCTGCGAAAGCAGGGTTGTGGGCCGCCAAGGACTGGTGGGTATCCGTTTACGGGACGCCGTCGTGCTCGTGGCCGATGCGCATCCACGGAACCGCAACTGGCGGGCAGCCCGGCCTGGTCCGCTGCTATCTGAAAGCTCTCGCGGAGCACAACACCGCCGAACTACGGTCGATAGCCCAGAACATCCCGCCGGCCCACATCACCGCCAGCGACTTCACGTACTCGGCGGACGCTCGGTCTGGCGTGACCACGGTGACCTTCACGCCCAATCCGAACGACCCCACCTTCGTCTACCTGACAATCAGGTTTGCCGATGGAACCGTCGACAACGGGGCCGACATCATCAACATGACCGCCATGGGCGGAAACTCAGTCTGGCGCATGGCCATCGGCTAGCCAGGGGCGACGCTCGCCCGTCGACTTTCGTGCTCGTGCGTGCTGCAATGAGGGCTCTGACCGGCCTGGCCCGAGAACACAGAGAAACCTCCTGGACAGGAGAAACGCATGAAGGTCAACCCGGCCGCAGCCGGGCTCGCCGAGCCTCAGCTGGACCGCATCACCGAGCACCTGCAGGACCGTTACATCGACGCCGGGCGCATCGCCGGCTGCCAGGTGGCCGTCGCCCGCCACGGTCAGCTCGGCTACCTCCGGTCGTTCGGCTGCCGGGACCTCGAACGCGGCCTGCCGGTCGAGGACGACACGATCTGGCGCATCTACTCCATGACTAAGCCGATCACCGGCGTGGCGCTGATGTCGCTGTACGAGCGCGGCCTGTTCCAG
>JASHPF010000071.1 GCA_030038295.1 Streptosporangiaceae bacterium | reverse complement strand
AAGAGTGCTCCAGGTCGTCGGCAATGCCGACCACGGCCGAGGAGGCGTCAGCCAAGGCCGTATGTTTATGCATCGCCTGCGCCGGGCGTGAATGCGCGCTTCAGCCGCCGCTCGTGCGCGCTGGTGGCCACGCGTTTCCGCGGAAACGCGATCCCGTGCCTCAAGACGAGTCGTGTCCGCACTTGGTTCTGGAGCTACTCTGCGGGAGTGAACTTCGCCGTATGCCCGGCCGATGGCGAGCGGCTAAAGGCCGACCCGAGTTGGCGTGTTGGCACCAGGCTGGTGCTCATAGTATGTCCGGTATGCGGCAAACGGTACACCTTCTCGGATGCTGGCGTTGTCGAAGTAGGGCCACAGGACGGGCTGACACGCGGCTGACCGCACATCCGCTCTTGCCGCCGAACCGAACACTCCCCCCGGCAGCAGCTTCCGCCGGAGTCTCGCCAGCTAGCCGGGTTCTACGGCCCTGGCATGTCTGAGAAAAGGGGCTGGTCGGCAGAGCGGAGGCTGGTGTGCCCGACTGGGCCGGGTCTACGATCTTTGGACCGCTGTGGTCTTCAGTCCGTTGCCGTGCACCCGTCGGCAGACGCCGCCGCGAGTGACGGGGACTGGCTGGTGATCTGTTCGCCTGTTCCCGCCCAAGGGGAAGCTCGATGCCGCTCTACATGTACCAGGCCTCCTATACCGCCAAGTCAATGTCGGATCAGCTTAAGGCGCCGCAAGACCCGGTGGAATTGATCCGGCCCACCCTGGAGGAGCTGGGAGCCACGATCGTGGTGGCGGGCTTTCCGTTTGGCGAGTATGACGTGGTCGTCGTGTATGAGGCACCTGATGACATGACCGCCGCCAGCGTCGCGATGGCAGTTGCCGCGGCGGGCGAGGTGCGGTCGGGCAAGACCACGCGACTGCTCAGCGGGCAGGAATGGCTCGAGTCTTTGCGCAAACGCAGGATTGTCACCAGCCGGAAGACCCGCCAGCCGCACGATAGCCGGTCCTGACAGCCGGAGTTCTTCCCCCCACCATCAGCCAGCCGATCGGGGTCCGCGGCCGGTGCCAGCATCGCCAGCTACGCGTGCTTGCGATCAGTGCTCGTGTTCGTATTTGAACGAGAGCTGAAGCTTGGTGCGATAGGTGATCGCCCCGCCCTCGTCCAGGTGAATGTCCTGCTTGACGACCTCAGCTACCCGAAGATCGCGGAGCGTCCCGGCCGCAGTCCTGATGGCCTCCGCGGCCGCGTCTTCCCACGACGTGGTGCTTGTGCCGATGATCTCGGTCACCCGGTAAACGCTCATGCGGCTCTCCCTTGATGATTTTCGGCCCAGTCCGGGCGGTTGCGGCCAGCCTGTCACAGCGCCGCGCTGGCGATTCGTCGATCGCGGCAAGTGATCGCCGCGCAGCGCTGGTCATCTGCCGTCTGACGGCGGGCGATGAGCGCTCAGCCGCGGGCCGCCGCTCCGGCTCGGCGCACAGGCGAGCCGACCCGGCCGACGCCGGCGAGTTCCGGCGGCGTGCTGCCGGTCAGGTGCAGGATCACGTCGTCTTCGGGCTCGGGCAGCGCCACCGCCGCCGCGCTCGGTGCCGGACGCGGGCGCCGCGGCTTGCCGCTGGCTGACGTGCCACCGCGGCCGCGGTAGATCAGCAGTCCGTTCACCGGATCCGGCACGGAGTCCAGGGCAGCGCGCACGACCGGCAAGTTGCGGAACGCCTCCCACTCCTCCGCGGTGGTGAAGCAGACCTCGAACGCGACGCCCCACTCGCCCGCGTGCCAGGTTCCGTCGAGCGCGCCGTTGGTCAGCGCCGCCTCGATGAGCGCGGAGTCGTAGGACTGCTGCCACTGGAAAGCCGAGAACTCCCCGTGCAGGACCTCGATCGACCACCACTCAGCCATCTCGTTGCGATAGTACGTCTCGCCGCCGTCCCGGCGGAAGATCCGCCGGTGCGGTCGCTCCGCGCGTCACTGCCATGCAACCGGCCACGGGCTGCACCTGTGCGAGGACCACCGAACAGCAGCGTCTCCATGTCTGCTGATACCGAGGTCGAGGTTTTACCGACCGGGCGCCGGTTGATCACCGTGTCCGCGGCCGCCACGACGGCGGCTGGCCGCGGCGAGGCTCGTCGCCTGCAGCCCATCGCGGGTTAGCCACGAGGAGCGAGGAGTTGCTAGTCTCCGGAAGCACCGCGCGTTGCCGCGGCGACGAGGCTGGAGGTCCAGGCCTGTCCGAGCGCACTCCCGACAAAGACGCACGCGAATTCGCAGCAGCATTGCGCGGCCTCCTGAGCTGGGTCCGCTCGACCGCCAACGACGAGCGCAACGAGGTCTCGACGCTGGTACGCGACTTCCTCGGCGCCGAAGGCGTGCGCCATTCCGTCGTCACCCGTGAGCTGTCGGCGTTTGATCACGTCAACCTCCAGACGGCGATCGATGCCTGGTCCGCCCGCGACGGCCGCATGGTGCAGGTCAACGGGGTTGCCATGCCGCCGCAGTTTTCCGGCTTGTCGCTGCAGCAGCTGGTCGCGGGAGAGGCCCTGCCGCCGCTGCGCCTGACGGCACCGGCACTGGCCGACCTGCCGAACGGACCGGGCTCGACACTGGGCTGCCTGCGGCTGGCGGTGGTGCTCGTTACCGACGCTGACGGCCAGTACGCGGTGCTGATCCACGGACCCAGCGAACATCACCCTGGGCTGGAGATCGAGGTCGCCGGCCTGCCGGTCGACCGGGCTCAGCGGTTGCTCGCCGAACTGGACCGGCTGCGTGCCGAGCTGAACGTCTACCGGGGCCACCTGCTCGACGTCTCGATCACCCCGATGGGCCAGCTGAACCTTGCTTTCGCCGACCTGCCTCGCCTCGGGCGTGCCGACGTCGTGCTGCCGGCCAGCGTGCTCGCGCGGATCGAGCGGCACGCCTGCGGAGTTGCGGAACACCGGGACGCGCTGCTCGCCGTCGGCCAGCACCTCAAGCGGGGACTGCTGCTGTACGGCCCGCCCGGCAGCGGGAAGACCCACACGACGCGCTACCTGCTCGGCCAGATGACCGGTTACACCAGGCTGGTACTGACCGGGCGGGCGCTGGTGGCCGTCGGTGCCGTGACCGACCTGGCGAGGGTCCTGCTGCCCGCCGTCGTCGTGCTCGAAGATGTGGACCTGGTCGCCGAGGAGCGCTCGCACGGCCCGGCGTCGAGCCCGGTGTTGTTCGACCTGCTGGACGCTATGGACGGCGCGGCGCCGGACGCCGACCTGCTGTTCCTGCTCACGACCAACCGTGCCGACCTGCTGGAACCGGCGCTGGCGGCGCGACCCGGTCGAGTCGACGTCGCCGTCGAGATCGCGCTTCCTGACGCTACCGCCCGGCGGCGCCTGCTGGCACTCTACGGCGCGGACGTTCCCCTCTCGCTGACCGAGGAGGACATCACCCTCGCGGTCGAGCGCACGGAAGGAACCACCGCCTCCTTCATCAAGGAGCTGATCCGCCGCAGCGTTCTGGAGGCGCTGCACGATGATCCGGCGCTCACCGCCGTCACCGGCCAGCACCTGGGCCGCGCGCTCGACGACCTGCTCGACGCCGCGCAGGCGGTGACCCGAACCCTGCTCGGCGTCGGCGTCGATCCGGCAGACCTGCCCGCGGGCGGCGCGCTGCGGCCAGGACTGCTCCCCGGTGGCCCCTTCGGGCCATACGGGCGGCTGGCGATGTCACGGCGCATCATCCGTCGCGACGGATAACCCGAGGCCGCGTGGGGTGAGTGTGGCGGCGGAGGGGAACGGGCGAACTGGGTCAGCTGCCGTCAGGAAACCCGCCGCGGTGCAGCACCATGGGGAAGTGCGGCAGTGCCGCCGGCGGCCGCACGTCTGCGCGCCAGTTCCCTGGCGCTGGCTCGAGTCCGGCGAACAGCGGCGAGCCCGGCCCGCCGGAGCCGGCCAGCCGCTCGAGCGAGGTCCGCAGGTCGGCCATGACGGCGCTGCCGAACCGCTGCCGCCAGCGCTCCTCGAGGGAGTCCAGCCGGTCCGCATACAGGTCCCGTACGACTCTGCCCTTGGGCGTGAGCCTGACCACCTTCCACCGGCCGCCGGCCGCGTCGGCCTCGATCGTGGCGACATCGGCGCGCCCGGCGAAACCGGTGGCCATCGCGATGCCCTCGCTGGACACCCCGGTGAGCCCCGGCAGGTCGCGCTGCCGCACCCCGCGCTCGTCCAGCACCCGGAGCAGATTGGCGGCGATCGCCAGCGATATCCGCGACTCGCGCTCGTAGCTGATGGCGAGCGCCAGCAGGACGCGGGCGAGCAGCCACGGCAGCGCGAGCGCGGACACGTCCCCGGCCGCGCGCCCGTCGCCGGCGGCGTCGCGCTGGTAGGTCGACTCGGCTTCCTCGTAGCGATCAAGGCGCGGGCCGGAGCCGCGCGAGTACAGGCCGTAACCGAGGATGGGCAGGCAGTCCGGCAGCCACGGCCCGAGCTCCGCTGCCAGCTGCCGGAGCGCGGCCTGCAACCGGTCGACGTCGGCTGACCCGAACCGGTCCCGCCAGCGCTGCTCGATGACGGCGGTCAGCGGCTGCCAGGCCGCGCGTGCCTGCAGGCCCCGCTCGGTGGCGGAGAGCACCAGGTCGTCGTGGCGCGCCGTGTACCGGCGGTCCGGCGGACCCGGCTTGACCGTGACGTAGCCCCAGCGGCGCATGCCGTCGAGGTTGGTCGCGGCGCGCGCGAGCCGGGCGACCTCGCCCAGGGTGATCGGCTCCGTGCCGACGTAGCGCATGCAGTTGAGCCACATGGCCATCGAGACGAGCCACACGCCGCGGCCGCCGCGCGCGGTGTGCACTGTCGTGCGGTGCTGGATCGCCAGCTCGGCCGCGTTGTCGAACTCGATGGTGAAGGCGACCAGCGCCTGCGACAGGAGGGCCGACAGCGGGAGCGGGCGCGCGTCGGGCGGCGCAGACGTCACAGTGCCGACGCTATCGCAGGCTGCGGGGGGCTGAGCGGGCATGTTTGGCCGCCGCGGCACGACGCGGCGAACCTGGTGTCGCCGGTAGCGAGGCAAGCCGCTGCTGTCGTCTAGTGCTCGGTGGCAAGCCGGGCGGCCAGCCCGATGAGCACGCCGCCGGTGACGCGATCGGCCCACGTCCTGGCCCGCCGGTACCAGCGGGTCACGACGGCCACCGAGAACGCGCACGCCACGGCGCAGTACCACACCGCCGCGATCGTCACGGCCACCACGACGGCGGCCATGCGCACCGAGCCGGGCGCCGCGGGTGGCAGCACCGCGGCGAACAGGCTCGTCCAGAACACGGCGGCCTTCGGATTACCGAGGTCGGCCAGCAGGCCCGCCCGCAGGGCCGGCCCGAGGCGCGCAGGCCGGTCGTCGGCCGGCGCCGCCGGCGGCTCCCGGCGGGACCGGACGATCATCCGGACACCCAGCCAGGCCAGGTAGCCGGCCCCGGCCAGCCGCACCGCCTCGGCCACCCAGCGGTAGTGGGCGAGCACGAACTCAAGCCCCGCCGCGCTGGCCGACGCCCAGATGGCAGTGCCCGCCACGATCCCGGCGGCCGCTGCGAGGCCGGCTCGCCGCGACCGGATCGCCCGCGACATCGTCACGACGAAGTCAGGTCCGGGGCTCATCACCACCAGGGCCCAGATCCCGGCCATAATGGCCAGCTGGGAAAGATCAGTCATGGCGGCCCTCCGCGGGACGAGCTTGCCGCCGACCCTACCTGCGGAGTCCGACGGCGCCGGAGGCCGCACGGCACGAGGCCGTCGGCACCGGGCGTTACGATGGCCGGGCACAGGCTCACCAGCCGCGATCCGGTCACGCGGAGCTGACCGCGACGGCCCGCGAAGGAAGGTAACTGCAGACGCCGTGCAGACGAACACCGACCGGCCGCCCGCGGGCGCAACCAGCATCACCGGTGGTCAGCCGGCTGCCGTCATCCACACCGAGGACCTGACCAAGGTCTACCCGGGCGCTGACTTCGCCGCCGTCGACAAGCTCAACCTCGACGTCGCGGCGGGCGAGATCTTCGGCTTGCTCGGGCCCAACGGGGCCGGCAAGACCACCACGGCGGGCATGCTGACCACCCGCGTGGTGCCAACCTCCGGCCGCGCGCTGCTCGGCGGGATCGACGTGGCCCGGCACCCGGCGCTGGCCAAGCAGCTCAGTGGCATCGTGTCCCAGCAGAACACGCTGGACCGGCAGCTCACGGTCTGGGAGAACCTCTACTTCCACGGACGGCTGTTCGGCATCGGCGCGCGGGAGTCTCGGCAGATCTCCGACCAGCTGCTCGAGCAGTTCCAGCTGTCCCGGTGGGCGAAGGCGTCGGTCTACGCGCTGTCCGGCGGCATGGCGCAGCGGCTCATGGTGGCGAGGGCGATCTTCCACCGGCCGTCGGTGCTGTTCCTGGACGAGCCGACGGCCGGGCTGGACCCGCAGAGCAGGCTCGCGCTCTGGGACCTGCTCGGCGAGCTGCACCGGGCCGGCCAGACCATCCTGCTGACGACGCACTACATGGAGGAAGCCGACAAGCTCTGCGACCGCGTCGCCATCATGGACCACGGCAGGATCCTCGCCCTGGACACGTCGGCGGCCCTCAAGCAGAGCATCGGCGCGGACACCGTCGTGACGCTGCGGACGGCTGGTGACCCGGCCCAGCTGGCCGCGCTGCTGAGCCGTGAGGTGGCCGGCGTCACCCGGACGCGACCGCTGGTGGGCGGTCTCGAGCTGCACGTCAAGGGCACCGACCGGCTGGTGCCGCGGATCGTGCAGGCCGCCGAGAGCGGCGGATATGACCTCGTGGACCTGTCGGTCGCCGAGCCCACGCTGGAGACCGTGTTCATCAACCTCACCGGCAAGGAGCTGAGGGAAGAATGACGACGTCGGTGACCTCGGCCGCGCCAGCCGCGGTAAAGACCATCGGCGGCGGGCCGACTCGATCGGTTGTGGCCGCCAGCTGGACCGCGCTCGGCGCCCTGCTGCTGCGAGACCTGGTGGTGCTGCGCAAGCACTTCTGGGAGTTCGTGCTGCGCACGATCATCCAGCCGTTCCTGCTCTGCTTCGTGTTCCTGTACGTCTTCCCGAAGATCGGGCAGGGCATCGGCGGGCACGGCGCCGCGCAGGAGTCGGCGTTCGCCACGATCCTGGTGCCTGGCGTCGTCGGCATCTCGGTGATGTTTCAGGGCGTGCAGTCCATCGCGCTGGCGATGGCGCAGGAGTTCGGCTTCACCAGGGAGATCGAGGACCGGGTGCAAGCGCCGTGCCCGATCTGGCTGGTCGCCATCGCCAAGGTGCTGTCCGGGGCCGCCCAGGGTATCTTGTCGGCGGTCATCGTGCTGCCGATGGCGTCTGTCGTGCACGCGCCGGGCGTGCACGCGCATCTGACGCTGCACTGGCTGCTGATCCTGACCTTCGTGCCACTGGCCTGTATCGCCATGGCCGGGCTCGGGCTCGTCCTCGGGACCAGCTTCGAGCCGCGCAACATCGGCCTGATGTTCGGCTTCATCATCCTGCCGATCACGTTCCTCGGCGGCACCTACTACTCCTGGACCAGGCTGGCGCCGGTCACCGTCGGTGGCTGGCACTGGCTGCAGACCATCGTGCTCATCAACCCGCTCATCTACGTGAACGAGGGGATGCGCGCCGCGTTTACCAGCGCGCCGCACATGCACCTGTACGTGGTCTATCCGGTGGTCATCGGGTTCGGCGCGGTCTTCCTGACCCTCGGGCTGCTCAACTTCCGCCGGCGCGTGCTGTCGTAGTCGCGAGCTAGCTAACCGCGGCCGCCGGGCTGGGCCAGCCGCGAGCCACCGTGCGCGCGAGGATGCCGAGCGTCGCCCGCAGCGCGCCCTCGGAGATGACCGGGAAGATGCCGGCCGCGCGCCACTGCGGATGGATGTCGGACCAGTCGTAGTAGCTGGTGACCAGCGTGCCGCCGTCGGCGGGCGCCAGCCGGTAGCCGTAGACGTGCCCGATGGGCGGGCGGATCTGCCCGGCGATCTTCCAGGCGATCTCCCGATCCGGCTCGAACGCCGAGATCGTCACCGTCACGTCGTAGCGCCCGAGCTCGGGGTAATCGTTGAGCGACTCCCGGTCCATGTGCACGACGAAGCTGTCGCCGATCTTGCTGACCGGCGCGCCCGTGGCGGACTGGAGCATGCCCGAGCTGTCGATCGCCACGTGGCCTTGCGGGTCACAGAGCACGGCGAAGATCGCCGCGGGGGTCGCCTCGATGGTTCGCTGGACTTCGATCCGCTCGGTCGCCATGCGCACATCCTGTCATGGCGACCGCGCCCTGGCGCGCCGTCGCGCTCGGCAGCCGGGCCGTAGCGGCACCGTCGGGACGCGCACAGCACGCAACTTTGCAACGCAAAGACTTCTTGACTTTGCCGTGCAAAGTGAGCTAACTTTGCAGTACAAAGCTTCGGCGTGGGCCGAGGCGCCAGCCCAGGGAGGAGACATGAAGCCGTACTTCCTCACCCACCCGGTCGGCATCCTCTACGCGGTCACCCTGCTGGCCTGGTACAGCCTGGAGATCAGGCAGTTCGTGCGGCAGCGGCGGTGGCGCCAGGACGCCGCCGACGCCGACCCGCAGGCCTACCCGGCGGTGTTCTTGGCCGGCGCGCTGGCCGCCGTGATCGTGGTCGTGGCGGTGCCGGCCTCGATCCCGGCCGCCGCCATCGGCCACGCCGCGACCCTGTTCGGCGTCGGCATGCTGCTGCTGGTGGCCGGGGCCGGGCTGCGCGTCTGGTCGTTCCAGACCCTCGGCCGGTACTTCACCTTCGGCGTGAAGGTCAGCCCCGACCAGCCGGTGGTGACCGGCGGCCCGTACCGGGTGCTGCGCCACCCCGGTTACGCCGGGGGGCTGCTCGCGATCGTCGGCATCGGCATCCTGTATGGCAACTGGATCAGCCTGGCGGCGCTCATCGCGATCTTCGGTGCGCTCACTGGCTGGCGCATCCACGTCGAAGAGCGCGCGCTGCTGACGGTGGTCGGCGGCAGCTACGGCGCGTACGCCGCCCGGCACAAGCGGCTCGTGCCTCTTGTCTGGTAGCCATCACCACCGGAATCCCGAGATGAACGAGGGAGCGGACATGAAGGACACGCCGGAGACCGATGAGGACATGGACCTCCAGCAGGCGGCGGACATCCTGCAGGCAGCGCGCACGCGCGCCCGGCGCGAGCTCACGGTGAACCGGCCCTCGCTCCTGTTCGCCTGGGGACTGATCTACTTCGTCATCTACGGCGTGCTCTGGCTGTCGGTCCGCGACCAGCGGCCCTACCACGGACCGGGGCAGGGCGCGCTCGCGATCATCACGCTGCTCGCCACCACGGGCGTCCTCGCGACGGCCGCCGTGGTCGGCCGCGCCGCTACCGGCGTCGGCGGCCGGTCCACCATCCAGCGGCGGCTCTACTACCCGGCGATGCCCATCGGGATCGTGGGGGTCTTCGTCCTCGAGGCCGCAATCGACCACGCCGGAGCCAGCCGGGCGGTGCTGAGCATCTACGGCGCCAGCGCCCCGCTGCTCGTCGTGGGGGTGACCTACCTCGTCGGCGCGGGGATCTGGCTCAACTGGACCGTATGCGGCCTCGGCGCGTGGCTGGTCCTCACCGCGGCGGGCAGCGCGTTCGCGGGCCCGGAACTCATCTGGGCGGTCGACGCGCTCGCCGTCGGGGCCGGGTTCGAGCTGGCCGCGGCGATCAGCTGGCGGCTGCGTCCGGCATGAGCGAGGGCGACCTCGACTCGGTCATCCACGCGCCAGCCCGGCTGCGGATCATGGTGACGCTGGCCGCGCTGCGCGACGGCGACGACCTGTCCTTCACCCGGTTGCAGGACCTCATCGGGCTGACGCCGGGCAACCTCATCACCCACCTCCGCAAGCTCGAAGACGCCGGTTACGTCCGCTCGGTGAAGTCCGGCAGCGGCGTCACCGCGCGGACCGGCGTGTCGCTGACCCCGGCTGGCCGGTCCGCGCTGGACACCTACACCACCGTGCTGCGCCAGCTACTCGACGGCGCGGACGCGGCGGGAGCGGACTGACGTCACGCCGCGGAATCGGGACGGCGCTGCGCGAGCCGGGCGTCGCTAGTGATCAACTGAGCCAGCGCGGCGGCCTGCTGGCGGATCTCGGGAATCGCGGTGGTCTCGTACCATAGCCCGCGCAGCGGCGGGCCCAGCGTGTAGAGGACGTCACTCGGCGTTCCGGTCGAATCGACCACGGCGCCCTGGACGCTGGCGTCGATGCCGAGCCGGAGCGGATCAGGCCTGGCGAGGCCGGCCCGGAACAGCTCGCGCAGCAGCGGGCTGGCGGTCACGGTGACGTCCGTGGTCGATCCCGTGCCGTTCACGAGCCAGTCGGCCTGCAGTTCGACGGTGTCGGCATCGGACTCGACCAGGACTCGGAGCTGCTCGCCGGCCGACCGTACCGCCTGCACGCGGCCACGGTGGATCACGAGCTGGCCGCCGACGCGCAGCGCGGCGACGCGGCTGGCCGTCGGCGCTGGCACGAGGTGCCGGTGAATCTCCCAGTACCGGGCCAGGTGGCGGAGGAAGGCGCGCTTGTCCGCCGTCGGCATCCGGCGCCACAGGCCGGGCACGTACGGCCGGAGAGAGCACAGCACGTCGTGCCAGTTCTCCGGGTTCGCCGAGATCGCGGCGCGGAGCTGCCAGCTGAGCTCGGTCAGCCGAACTGGCTCGGTGGTCCGGGAGATGACCGGCAGCCAGACTGGCCGGTCTGGGTGCGGCCGGGTACCCGGGTGGGTGCGCGGCAGCAGGCCGTGCCTGGACACCGCGTGCACGACCACGCGGGGGCTCACGCTGGTGATCGCGACCGCCAGGTCCACCGTCGTGAGGCCTGTGCCGACGATGACGACCGACCGGACGCCCGCGCAGCCGAGCAGGCCAGCCAGGGCACCGGGGTGCCACGGGTCGGTGATGACCCGGCTGCTGGACGGGGCGTCGAACGGCGGCGCCGCCGGTGTGTTGCCGGTGGCGAGCACGACGACGTCGGCGTCCAGATGACCGTCGCCCAACACGACCCGGACCGCGGGGCCGGTGTCGTTCGGGCGGATCGCGATCACCTCGGCGGTCAGCCGGGTCAGCTGACCCCCGGGTCGCGCCTCCTGCTCTGCCTCGGCAAGCACCTCGCGCAGGTACCGGCCGTAGGCAGGCCTGGGCAGGAACGTGGTGTCCGTGACGTCCTGATCGACAGGCCGGCCGCCAGGGCCCGCGGTGTTCGCCCACCTGATCAGGTGGTCAGGATCATCGTGGAACGCGCTCATCTGGCCGGCGACGGCGTTCAGCAGATGGTCGTCATGATCGGTCGAGTAGGCGACCCCGAGGCCGTGACGGCCGTACTGGTCGATCAGCGCGACGCGCATGCCCACGCCGCGAGCGGCGCCGCTGCGCAGCAGCTGCACCGCGGTCAGCGTGCCGCTCGCGCCGCCGCCGACGATGGCGACGGTCAGGGTGCGCCGGTCCGGTTCGCTCCGCCTATCCATGGGCCTCAGCATAATCTATTATCCCGGTAGGATAAATAGGCTTGATTCGATTGAGTTCTACGCCGCGTGCTGCGATGTGGGTTTGGCCGTCTGGTGCTGACTCCCTGACCTGACCGCCCTGGGCCGCACCGGTCCGTCACCCCAGCTATACCCGGGTCACGACCGGCTGGCCCGGCGGGCGGGCACCGAAGGGCAGGCTGCCGGCCAGTATAGCGGAGGCTATTTGCCTGTTACGACGGCCTTGTCCGGCCAGGTTAGGGCTCGGCCTGCCAGCCGGTCAGGCCCCGAGCCGGTAGCTCCGGTCGTGCTCGCGCTGTTCTCGCGCCGACCGCCCGGCCGGGTCGGCGCAGACGCCGTCGCCACCTCGGCCGGCGTTACTCCTCCCTTGGTGACCACGCGACCCGGTGCGTGCTTGCAGACTGCGGTAGGGAACGCGGCGAACACCGCGCGCAGCTCGGCCGGGTGCAGCGCACCGGTCACGCGAGGCCCTTGGCGGTGGCGGCGACCTGCGGGCGGGCGCGGGCGAGCCAGCTGTCCAGCGTGTCGCTGGTCTCCAGCTCGGAGTCGAGCAGGAACAGCCCGGCCGTGGGGCACGTCGCGCCGATCTCCACGAGGATGGGCTTCAGCAGGAGCTCCGGGGCGAGCGCGTGCTTCCAGTGCCCGCCCAGCATCACCGGCACGGCGGTCCCGGTCAGCGAACCGGCCCCGAACCGGTCGAGGAATAGCTTCAGCAAACCGGTGTAGCTGCCCTTGTACGTCGGGCTCGCGACCACGACGAGGTCGGCGGCCTGGACGGCGGCGACCAGCTCGGCGACCCCCGGGTCGGCCCAGTCCAGCAGGGCCGCGCCTAGGTCGGTGAGGTCGATGCTGAGGTCCGCGGGCCGCCCGGCGAGCCGTTCGGCAACCAGGTGCGCGGCCTGGTAGGTGCGCGAGCGGGGCTTGGGGTTACCGACCACGACGGCGACGGTCACCTGGTCCTCCGATCTGTGGCGTAGGCTGCGGCGCCGGCCAGGTCACCGCCGGTGCCACTCGGCTGCGAGCAGCTCGTAGGACCGGACCCGGTCGGCGTGGTCGTGCGTGATCGTGGTGACGATCAGCTCGTCTGCGCCGGTGGCATCGCGCAGCTGCCCGAGCTTGTCGGCGACCTGTTTCGGCGAGCCCACGAACTGCGTGTCGACGCGATCGGCCACCAGCGCCCGGTCCTGCTCGGTCCACGCGTGCTGCCTGGCCTGTTCCGGAGTGGGGAACTCGATGGCGCCCTCGCCAGACCGGATGCTGCGCACCCACAGGCCGTACCCGGTCGCTAGCTCCCGCGCGGTGGCCTCGTTGTCGGCGACGACCACGTCGGCGGACACGCTGACGTACGGTTCGTCGATGTCGCCTGGCTGGAAGCAGGCCCGGTAGCCCTCGACCGCCTCGAGCACGGTCGCGGGGCTGACGTGGTAGTTGGCCGCGAACCGCAGCCCGCGCTTGCCGGCGACCTCCGCGCTCTGACCCCCGCTGCTGCCGAGGATCCACACCTGAACCTGCGCGAACTCGCCGGGCACGACGTGCGCCTCTACCCCGTCGGGTGAGACGTAGGCGCCGCGCAGCAGCGCGAGGATGTCGTCGGTCTGCTCCGCGTAGTCCTGCGGCTCCGCGTTCGGGAGCTGGAGCAGCGCGCGCTGCAGGGCGAACCGGGGCGACCTGGCGATTCCCTCGTAGGAGAACCGGGGCGGGATGAGCAGCCCGTTCCGCGTCCGGCCGTCGACAACGCCGAAGAAGGCCGGGTCCGGTCCTTCGCCGCGCTGCGGCGGCCTGCCTCCTGAGCGGCCCAGACCGAGGTCGAGCCGTCCTGGGTGCAGGGCATCGATGAGGCCGAACTCCTCCACCGTCGATATCGCGGTGCGATGTCCCATCTGGACCGCACCCGAGCCGAGCCTGATGGTCGAGGTCGCGGCCGCCGTCAGCGCGAGCACGACGGCGGGTGAGGTGCCGGCCACGCCAGGGTTCAGGTGGTGCTCGGCGAACCAGTACCGGACGTAGCCGAGTTGCTCGGCCCGCTGCGCGAGGTCGATGCTGTTGCGCAGCGCGCCGGCGGCGGTCGAGCCGGACGGGATCGGGACCAGATCCAGGATCGCCAGCGGAGTGTTGGCCATGGTTCCTCGTCCTCCTCAGCCGGTTGTGATCAGGCCGACGGGAGCGGGAGTCGTGAGAGCGTCCGGGCCGGCGCCCTCCGTGCGCACGCCTGCCGGGCCCCACGGCCACGGAGGGTCAGCAATCTCCCGGCGCAGCGCGGGCGCGATCTCAGCCTGGAATAGCTCCAGCGACGCGCGGTGCTGCGCGGGGGTCAGCCCGCCGGGCTCCGCGTGCAGGTGCAGCACGCTGTGCCCGAACTGGTCGTGGTAGCGGTGCACCTTGTCGATCACCTGCTGCGGGCTGCCGATCAGCGCGGAGCTGCGCTGGACGAAATCTTCCAGCGTCGGGAAGACCGGCGCCACGCCGAGCCGCTCCTGGAATTTGAGGTACCCGGCGAACACCGGGCGGTAGGCGTCGATCGCCGCCTGCGAGGTCCGGGCCGCGTAGTAGCCCGCGGTCCCGGCCCCGACAGCGATGCCCCTCGGGTCGTGCCCGTAGTGCGCCCAGCGCTCCCGGTAGTACCGGATCAGCTCGGCGTACGGCCCGATGGGGTTGGTCACGTTCGCGGAGAACAGCGGGTCGCCGTAACGCGCGGCGAGGTCCACCGACGCCTTGCTGGTCGCGCTGCCGTGCCAGACCCGGATCGGCTGCTGCAGCGGGCGCGGCCACACCTCCGCGTCGGCGAGCGCGGGGCGGAACCGGGGCACCGCGGTGACCCGGTGTTCCCGCCAGATCCGCCGGAACAGCTCGTAGCTCTCGGCGTTGCGGTCCCACTGATCGGCCTCGGTGACTGCGAACAGCTCGCGCTGCGCGGTGCCGTTCCCCTTCCCGATGATCAGTTCCAGCCGCCCGCCTGACAGCTGGTCGAGGGTCGCGTAGTCCTCGTAGGCCCGCACCGGGTCGAGCAGGCTCAGCGTCGTGACGGCGGTGAACAGCCGGATCCGGGACGTCAGCGCCGCGATGTGGCTGAGCACGACCGGCGGGGACGACGAGATGAACGGCCGCTCGTGCCGCTCCCCGACGCCGAACCCGTCGAAGCCGAGTTCCTCGGCCAGCAGCGCGCTGTCGACCACCTCCCGGAACCGCTGGCTGGTCGTGGGTTGCGAACCGGTCACCGGGTCGGGTGCGTGCACGATGAGCGTGATGAGCAGGAACCTCATGATGCGGCCCGGGCCCCCGCTGCGTGCGCCCGCGACCCGGCCGGCGGGCGCAGCGGGAGGCCGAGGTGCTCGCGCAGCGTGCGGCCCGCATAGTCGGTGCGGAACACGCCGCGCTCTTGCAGCAGCGGAACGACCTTGTCCGCGAACGAGTCCAGTCCGCCCGGCGTGAGGTGCGGCACCAGGATGTACCCGTCGCTGGCGTCGGCCTGCACGTACTCGTTGATCGTCGCGGCGATCGTGGCCGGCGAGCCGACGAACGACTGCCGTCCGGTGACCTCGATGATCAGCTCCCGGATGGACAGGTTCTTGGCGGCGGCCCGGTCCCGCCAGTCCCGCGCGGTGGCCAGCGGGTCGGAGTACATCCGCACGCTCGCCCGGCCCCTGGCGGTGGTGTTCTCACCCACGACTGGGTCGACGTCAGGCAGCGGCCCGTCCGGGTCGTAGCCCGACAGGTCGCGATTCCACAGCTGCTCGAGAAACGCGATCGCCGTCGCGCCGCTGACCTGCTGGAGCCGCACCTCGTGCGCGAGCTCGGCGGCCGCCGCGTCGGTGTCGGCCAGCACGAAGGTCGCGGCCGGAAGGATGAGCAGCTCATCCGGCGACCGGCCGTACTTGGCCAGCCGGCCCTTGACGTCGGCGTAGAACGCCCGTCCCGCGTCGAGCGTCGAATGCCTGCTGAAGATGGCGTCCGCGTCGGCCGCGGCGAACTCGCGGCCCTCATCCGAGTCGCCCGCCTGGAAGATCACCGGCCGGCCCTGCGGGCTGCGCGGCACGTCGAACTGGCCCGCGATGTCGAAGTGCGCGTCGACGTGGCTGAACCGGCCCACGTCCGGGTGCGCCAGGAACTCACCGGACGCCTTGTCCGCGACGATCTCGTCCCCGCGCCAGGACTCGAACAGTTCCCACGTCGTGTGCAGGAACGTCCGCGCGCGCTCGTAGCGCTGCTCCCGCGGCAGGAAGCCGCCGCGGCGGAAGTTCTCGCCGGTGAAGGCGTCCCACGAGGTGACCACGTTCCACGCCGCGCGGCCGCCGGACAGGTGGTCGAGCGAGGCGAACTGCCGGGCGACCTCGTACGGCTCGTTGAAGGTCGAGTTGATCGTGCCGGCCAGTCCGAGCCGGTCCGTGACCGCAGCCAGCGCGGCCAGGATGGTGAACGTATCCGGCCTGCCGACCACGTCGAGGTCGTAGATCCTGCCCTTCTGCTCGCGCAGCCGCAGCCCCTCGGCCAGGAACAGGAAGTCGAACTTCGCGCGCTCTGCCGCCCGGGCAAAGTGCGCGAACGAACCGAACTCGATGTGGCTGCCCGCCCGCGGGTCACTCCACACCGTGGTGTTGTTGACGCCGGGGAAGTGGGCCGCGAGATGCAGCTGCTTGACTGGCTTGGTCATCGGGCGCTCGCATAACGGTTGGCGGGGTGGGGCAGGCCAAGCAGGCCGCGGAGAGTTGGCGCGGAGTAGCTTTCCCTGAACGCCCGCCAGCGGCGCAGCTGCGGCACGAGCGCTCCCGTGATCTGGCCGAGGTCGTGAGGGATCGTGGCGGGCCGCAGCCGGAACCCGGTGAGCCCGGTGCTGTGCCAGCTCAGCATCAGGTCGGCGAGCTGAGCGGCCGTGCCGGTGAAGGTGAGCGCGTCGCTGCGGTACTCGGCGCCGGCCTGCTCGTCCAGCCGCGCCTTCCGGTCCGCCGCCAGGCCCTGGCTGTCGTCGAGGTAGACGAGGAGGTCGCCGAACACGTGCACGGTCTCGCCGGCCCGGCCCGCGGCCGCCTGCAGGTCACGGATCTCGGTGACGACGGCGGTGGCCTGCGTCGCGTCGTGCGGCGTGACGAACCCGATGTCGGCGCTACTCGCCACGAGCTGGTAGGGAACCGTCGCGTGCGCGAGCGCGGCGACGAGCGGCTGGCCCTGCGGGGGGCGCGGCGTGATCGACGGTCCCTTGACCGAGAACCAGCGTCCGGAGAAGTCGATGTAGTGCAGCTTGTCGCGGTCCACGAACCGGCCGGTGGTGACGTCGCGGATCTCCGCGTCGTCCTCCCAGCTGTCCCACAGCCGCCGGAGCACCTCGACGTAGTCGGCCGCCTCGGCGAACCTGTCCGCGACGCCGTCGCTCCCTGACGG
Source organism: Streptosporangiaceae bacterium (assembly GCA_030038295.1). Classification (GTDB taxonomy): domain Bacteria; phylum Actinomycetota; class Actinomycetes; order Streptosporangiales; family Streptosporangiaceae; genus JAJYUU01. Next base: position 2,736 of record JASHPF010000071.1, on the reverse strand, counting down.
CGGCTCGCGGCGGCCGAAGTGGGCGAACTCGTCCGGCCGCGCCGAGACCCGCACCCGCACGCCGGCCCGGCCCGAGCTGACCCAGTCCAGCGTCGCGATGGCCTTGGAGACGTGGAACGGCTCGGTATGCGTCACGATCACCGTGGGGATCAGGCCGATGCGGCTGGTCTGCGGCGCCACCCTGGCGGCGATGAGGACCGCGTCCAGTCGGCCGCGGACCTGGTCGGTGTGCCGGTCGCGCTGGTAGCGATCGGCCGACTGCAGGCTCAGGCCGTCTTCGATCGTGACGAGGTCGAGTCCGCCCCGCTCGGCCTCGGTGACCAGATCGACCCAGTAAGAGGCCGAGAACAGCTCGGCCGGCCGAGCGTCCGGCTCCCGCCACGCCGCCGGGTGCCAGCCCGCGCCGTCGAGCGCCACCGCGAGGTGAAGTTGTCCGGCTCCCGGATCCGTCATCTGTGCGTCCCGCCTTGGTACTCGTCGTCGCTGGATCCTGCCGGGCCGGGCTGGGCGCGCCCGGACCCGCTGCTCGTCGGCATCTGCTGCCGGCGTAACGAACGTGATCTTCCTACTATTCCGTTAGGAAACAGCGCTGCGCCCCGGCCGCAGCGGTGCGCTTCGAGATGAAGTCTAGTTAATTAATCGGAATACTTGACTTTTATATCACATCGGGGCAGCTTGGGGGAAGGCACCCGCGGCGACCACGGAAGGGACGCGAGGCATGTCCCAGCTACTCCACGATCCGGTAGCCCTCGCCCGGACGGCTCGGTACGAGCACATCGACGTCGCTCAGGTCGGCGGCGTCATCGGGGCGATCATCGGGGGCGTCCGGGTCGGCGGGGACGTCACCCCGGATGCGCTGGCCGAGCTGCGCGCGGCGCTGCTCCGGCACCGGGTGGTGTTCCTGCGGGACCAGCAGCACGCCACCGATGCCGACCAGGTCGCGTTCGGCCGGTTGTTCGGCGAGATCACCAAGCCGCACCCCACCGTCACCGGCGACGGCGTCGCGATCCTGCCGATCGACTCCGAGCAGGGCAAGGCCAACAGCTGGCACACCGACGTGACGTTCGTCGACCGGGTCCCGGCGATCAGCATCCTGCGCGCGATCACGCTGCCGCCCTACGGCGGCACCACCGTGTGGGCCAACACGGTTGAGGCCTACCGCCGGCTGCACCCGGCGCTGCAGGCGCTGGCGGCCCGGCTGCGCGCGGTGCACTCGAACCTGTACGACTACGCGGCCGAGCGCACCTTCCGCGGTGTCGACGTCAGGGAGCAGCGGTACCGAAAGGAATTCCGGCACCTGGAGTTCGAGACCGAGCATCCGGTGGTCCGCGTGCACCCGGAGACGGGGGAGCCGTCGCTGCTGCTCGGTCACTTCGTCCGGTCGTTCGTCGGCCTGAGCACCGTCGATTCTGCCGACCTGTGCCAGCTGCTGCAGCGGCAGGTCACCCGGCTGGAGAACACCGTGCGGTGGTCCTGGCGGCCCGGTGACATCGCCATCTGGGACAACCGCGCGACGCAGCACTATGCCGTGGCCGACTACGACGACCTGCCGAGGCTGATGCACCGGATTACCATCGCCGGGCCCGTGCCGGTGGGGATCGGCGGCGACCGCAGCGTGCCGCGGAAGGGTGACGCCAGCTTCTACTCCTCGCTCGCAGGAGCCTGACAACGCCGCTCCGCATCCGGCCGATAGTGTCGTCGGGATGGGCCGAGTCCGGGCGGTGCTGCTCGACATCGACGGCGTGCTCACCGTGTCCTGGCAGCCGGTGGCGGGCGCGGTCGCTGCCGTGGAGTGGCTGCGCGAGTCCGGCCTGCCGCTAGCGCTCGTCACCAACACGACGTCACGAACGAGGCAGTCGATGGCCGGGACGCTGCGCGCCGCGGGCTTCCCGGTAACCGGCGACGACATCGTCACCGCACCGGCGGCGGCCGCGGGCTACCTCAGGGAGTGCTATCCCGGCGCCCGGTGTGCGCTGCTCAACAGCGGCGACATCAGCACCGACCTCGCCGGAATCACTCTGGTCGGCCTGGACGCCCCGGCGGTGGACGTCGTGCTGGTCGGCGGCGCCGGGCCGGAGTTCAGCTACGACGCGCTCAACCAGGCCTTCCGGCACTTGCAGGCCGGGGCGCGGCTGGTGGCGATGAGCCGCGCTCTGTACTGGCAGACGAGCGCCGGCCTGCAGCTTGACAGCGGAGCCTTCGTCGCGGGGCTCGAGCAGGCCGCCCACACCCAGGCCGAGGTGGTCGGCAAGCCCGCGGCGGCGTTCTTTGCCGCCGTGCTCGCCCGGCTGGGCGTGGCTGCCGCGGACGCCGTCATGGTCGGCGACGACATCGAGGTCGACGTGCTCGCCGCGCAGCGGGCCGGCCTGACCGGTGTGCTGGTCCGGACCGGCAAGTATCAGGCCAGCACGCACGCCGCCGCGGCTACGCCGCCCGACCACGTGCTCGGCTCGATCGCCGAGCTGCCGGCGTTGCTCGGGCACCGCTGACCCGGCGGCCCCGAGCTGATTACTAGGGCTTCGTGGCGACCAGCAGAAAGTGCCGCTGCGCGAACGAGGCCGGCCACCGCTCGGGTGTGTCGTAGGCCGCACGCAGCGCACCCGCGCAGCGCTCGAGGCGGTAGCCAGGGATGGCCCAGCTGACCACGCGCAGGTAGTAGACCAGGGCCCCGACGTCATGGAACTCGTGCCGCTGCGCGCCCTGCACCGCACCCTGCACGGTCAGTCCCGCTGCGCG
>JASHPF010000414.1 GCA_030038295.1 Streptosporangiaceae bacterium | reverse complement strand
CGAGGACGCGCGCGCCATCGGTGCCGACGGGTTCGCTACGCTCGGCGGCAGGGTCGCGGCAGACCACAGCGGAGGTCTTTCCATGGCGGCAGAAGTGCGGCTCGGTGCGGCCGTGATGTTCGTGCGCAACCTTGATCGGTCCGTCGACTTCTATACCGAGGTGCTGGGGCTGAGGGTCGTGGATCGGAGCCCGACCGCTGCGCTACTCGGCCGGAATGGCGGCCCGGAACTCGTGCTGCGCGCCTTCGGCGAGAACGCCACGCATCCGCTCGGCGCGGTCGGCGTGCAGTACGTCGTGTGGCTGACCGACAGCCAGGAAGACCTCGACCACCGGACCGACCTGCTGCGGCGAAGGTCGGCCTACCGGCAGACGCACCGCATCGGCGAGAACGTCACCGTCGAGGCCCGCGACCCGGACGACCTGGTCGTGATGCTCGGCTACCGACCGGCCGGTGAGCCCGACCTTCGCTCGCTGCCAGCTCGGGTCTACGCCTGGTAGGCCACGACCAGCCTCAGGCGGGCACGACGAAGGGAAACTCCGGGCGGCGCTGACGCTCGGCCACGGCCGGGCGCAGACCCGAGTCGACGCCGGTGTTCAGGACCAGCGACAGCATGACCTCCGGCGCGTTGTCGGCGAGCGTGCGGCCGTTGCGGGCCGCGAAGCCGTATGCGGCCGGCGTGCCGATGACATAGGACAAGACATCCGGCAGCAGCACGGCGGCGACCGTCTGGCCGTAGCCGTGGGGCTGGGTGGACGTGCCGCACGCCGACACGGCGGCCGTGACCAGGTCGCCGATGTACTTGCCGTCGGCCGCGAAGTCAGCGGACGGATGCCGCTGGCTGGCGGGATTGGCAAAGTCGGTGTCGTCGGGCCAGAAGATCGGCCACATCATCGGATGACCCGCCCGGTTGATCTGTCGCCAGCCGCCGGAGTCGGTGGCGAGCTTGGTGGTGCACCAGACCTTGGTGCGGGCCCCGGCGTGCAGCAGCGGGTGCTCGTGCGAGATCTCGAGCACGATCGACTCGACCGTGGTGCCCGCGAAGCTGTTCTTCGCGGCGGCCGGACGCCACGCCGACCAGTCCACCGCGGTGCCCTTGTGCACGGCGTCATCGACGAGGCTGAGCAGCGATAGGTCGATGTAGAAGGGGTCAGCGATCCGTCCTGCCCAGATCCGGGTGTCGTCGGTGACGGCCTGCTCGCCGGTCCGGCCCTCGACCAGGAGCGTTCCCTCGGCCGTGTCCTCGCGTGCCTCGGCGCCGGTGAGGTAGTGCAACCGGATGTGCTGCCGGCCGTCGGCCCCGGCCGCACCGAACGACACGCGGTAGGTCATGGCCTCGAACTCATCCCGGTCGAGGTGCACCTTGAACTCATACCTGGCCTCCGGGTGAAAGCCGGGCTGCACGTCGGGTCCGGTGATGGTCGAGTTGACGTCCATCACCAGCACCGTGCTGTGGTCGCCGGGGAAAACATAGAGATCGTCGATGTAGAGCCGGCCGTTCTGCCAGGCCAGCGGCGTATCGAGGTGATGCGACATAGCGCTCCTCCGAGCTCTGTCAGGATGACCGCTTCGAGCGATATGCGCGCGAGGATCCCGTCGGGACTCACGTAGCGAGGGGTCTGCCCTGGCCGGTGGCCGTTACACCCTCGGATTAGCGGGAACGCGCTAGAGAGCAGGGAGGCGATGAGCCATGGCGGACATTGACTACCAGGCCGTGTTCCGGGTGTTCCCCGGCCCCACGGCGGTGCTCAGCTGCGACTTTACGATCCTCGACGTCAACGACGACTACCTGGCGGCCGTCGGCCGCGAGCCCGGTGACGTGCTGGGCCAGAACATCTTCGCAGCATTCCCGAAGAATGCCCGCGATCCCGGTGATATCGGACCGCAGGACCTGCGCACCTCGCTGGAGTCGGTCGTGACCACCGGCGAGCGCGACCGCATGGAGCTCACTCGCTACGACCTCGAGGTTCCTGGCAAGCCCGGCGTCTTCGAGGAGCGCTACTGGGCGTTCGTCAACACCCCGATCCTCGACCCCGGCGGCCGGCCGCGGCTGATCGTGCACCGGGTCGAGGACGCGACCGCGACCGTCCGACAGGTCCTCCAGGCCCGGGCCGTCAGCGGCTGACAAGCCGGTCCCGTCGGCAGGAGCCCGTTTGGCCCCTACGGCACCGGGCACGCCTTTACTCGGCACGTGCCGGCAGCGGAGCAACGCATACCGAACGGGGGCGTCATGCCATACGTGAAGGTCGGCAAGGAAAACTCGGGATCAATCGAGCTCTACTACGAGGACCACGGATCCGGGCCTGCGGTGGTCCTGATCCACGGCTACCCGCTGAGTGGCCGGGCGTGGGACAAGCAGCTGCCGGTGCTGCTCGAGGACGGCCACCGGGTGATCACTTACGACCGCCGCGGGTTCGGCCGGTCGAGCCAGCCGACTGTCGGCTACGACTACGACACCTTCGCCGCGGACCTGCGCGTCCTGCTCGAGACGCTGGACCTGCGCGACGTGGTACTGGTCGGGCACTCGATGGGCACCGGCGAGGTCACGCGCTATCTCAGCAAGTACGGCTCGGCACGGGTAGCCAAGGGCGTGCTCGTCTCGCCGATTCCGCCGTTCCTGCTGCAGACGCCTGATAACCCCGAGGGACTGCCCGCCAAAGTGTTCGACGGCTTCATGGCGTCCGCGCGGCAGGACGAGGCGGCCTGGATGAAGAGCTTCCTCGACAACTACTTCAACATCGACAAGTTCCGCGGCACGCTCGTCAGCGACCAGTACTACCAGTTCTGCTGGAACGTGGCCGCGAGCGCCTCGGCAACCGCGGCGGTGGCCTGCGTGCCGACGTGGGAGACCGACTTCCGCGCGGACCTTCCGAAGATCAA
>JASHPF010000413.1 GCA_030038295.1 Streptosporangiaceae bacterium | reverse complement strand
GCCGCGCGCGAAAGATCCTGTGTCACGGTCGTTCAGCTCCTTGACCTTCCGACGCCGAGCCCGAACTGGCGATGCACCCGCGCCCAGAAGGCGTCCCGCAGCCACTCGCGCGCCTCCTGGTAGGCCCGCAACGAGAGCCCGAGCTCCTTCTCCGCGTCGACCAGCAGCTCCTTGTCGATGACCGGCGGCAGGATAGGGCCAGGCAGCAGGTCACGGATGTTGTCCTCGCCCCTGGTCAGGATCCACTTCTGGGCGACGTGCTCGCCCGCCTCCTCGACGCGCTCCCGGTCTGGGCCCAGCCGTCCCGACGCCAGGTGGGTCACCGGCAGCGGCCGGGAGAATGGCCGGCTCAGGTGCCGTTCGCCGAACAGCTGCGCCGGCGACGGCGCGGCCTGCACGGCCGGCTGTGACACGGCCGGGCCGACTCTGGCCGGGCCCTGGTCGGCACCGGCCGCCGCGGCCGGCTCGGCGAGCTGGCGGGTGAAGTAGGGCTCGACGAACGACCGCTCCAGCACCTCGACGGTGTCGGACTCCCAGACCAGCCGCTCGGCCTGGTTCGTGCCGTACGGCGGCTCCACGCCCCACAGGTGCACGCGCACGCCGAATGCCTGCGCAGCCTCGACCGCCGGCACCATGTCCTCGTCCCCGGCGACCAGGATCGCGTCGGTGATGGCCCGGTGCCGGGCCAGCGCCTCCATGTCGGCGCGGATCTGCGCGTCTACGCCCTTCTGCTGGCCGCGCGCGTTCAGGTTGCCGAGGCGCAGCTTCACCCACGGCATCTGGGCGATGACTCGCTGGTCGATGGTTGGCACCCGGTCTCTGGCCGCGTCGTACCAGTACACCCGCAGCAACTCACCTGGGACGTGGCCGTCGGCGTGCCGGATCAGGGCCTGAATGAGCTTGTCCGCGTCGACCCGGTACTCGCGCCGGGACGCCGCGCTGAACAGCAGCTCGCCGGCGGCAGCGTAGATGTACCCGACGTCGACCATGATCGCGTAGCGGGACAGCAGCGGCAGCGGCTGGCCAGAGTCCGTCATAGTAGTGACGACTCTAATCGGTCCGCCGACCGCTGACGCTGTCGGCAGCTCCTAGCGCTGCGTACTCGGGCACTCACGCAACGATGTTCTGATGCTCGCCAGACCGACCGCGCGACCTGACAACCCCCCGAAGAGGCACACGTGTGCCTGCCACGCCCGAAGCGAGGCGTGGCAGCGCCTACAGCGGGATGTTCCCGTGCTTCTTGGGTGGCAGGGTCTGCCGCTTGCTGCGCAGCGCGCGCAGCGCGCGGGTGACCTGGGATCGCGTCTCGGCCGGCCGGATGACCGCGTCGACATAGCCGCGCTCCGCGGCGATGTAAGGATTGAACAGCCGGTCTTCGTACTCGGTGATTTTCTCGCGGCGCACCGCGGCCCGGTCTTGCCCGTCGTCGACCGCGGCGAGCTCGCGACGGTACAGGATGTCCACCGCGCCGTCGGCGCCCATCACCGCGATCTGCGCGGTCGGCCAGGCCAGGTTGATGTCCCCGCCGAGATGCTTGGAGCCCATGACGTCGTAGGCGCCGCCGTACGCTTTGCGGGTGATGACCGTGATCTTCGGCACGGTGGCCTCGGCGTAGGCGTAGATGAGCTTCGCGCCGCGCCGGATGATCCCGCCCCACTCCTGCCCGGTGCCCGGCAGGAAGCCGGGCACGTCAACGAACGTCAGCACGGGGACGCCGAAGGCGTCGCAGGTGCGAACAAACCGCGCGGCCTTCTCGGATGCGTCGATGTCGAGCGTGCCGGCCGAGTGCATGGGCTGGTTCGCGACGACGCCGACCGACGTACCGTCCACCCGGCCGAAGCCCACGACGATGTTCGGCGCGAAGCCCGCGTGGATCTCGAGGAACTCCCCGTCGTCGAGCACGTGCCGGATGACCGTGTGCATGTCGTAGGGCTGACGGGGTGAGTCCGGGATCAGCGTGTCGAGCTCGGCGTCGGCCGCGGTGATCTCGAGCGCGGCCGCCGGGTCCGCGGCGGCGGGGCCGGCCGGCGGCTCGTCCAGGTTGTTCGACGGCAGGTAGGACAGCAGCTCCCTGGCGAACTCCAGGCAGTCCTGTTCGTCCACGGCCTGGTAGTGCGCCACCCCGGACTTCACGTTGTGCGCGTGCGCCCCGCCGAGCTCCTCCTGGCTGACCTCCTCGCCGGTTACCGTCTTGATCACGTCGGGGCCGGTAATGAACATGTACGAGGTGCCCGTGACCATGAGGGTGAAGTCCGTGATGGCGGGGGAGTAGACGGCGCCGCCCGCGCACGGCCCCATGATCAGGGAGATCTGCGGGATAACGCCCGACGAGATCACGTTCCGGTAGAAGATCTCGCCGTAGAGGCCGAGCGCCACCACGCCTTCCTGGATTCGGGCACCGCCACTGTCGTTGATGCCGATGATCGGACAGCCGGTCTTCAGCGCGTAATCCATCACCTTGACGATCTTCTCGCCGAACACCTCGCCGAGGGAGCCGCCGTTGACGGTGAAGTCCTGGCTGAACACGGCTACCGGCCGGGCGTCGATGGTGCCGTATCCCGTCACCACACCGTCGCCGTACGGGCGGCTCGCCGCCATGCCGAAGTCGGTAGCCCGGTGCCTGGCCAGCTCGTCGAACTCGATGAATGAGCCTGGGTCAAGCAGGGCGTCGACGCGTTCCCGCGCGGTCATCTTGCCCTTGGCGTGCTGCCTTTCGACCTGACGGGCCGCACCCGCGTGCACCGCCTCGTACCGGCGCCGGTCAAGGTCGGCCAGCTTGCCGGCCGTGGTGTGCAGGTCAGGCGCGTCGGGGCTGGGTCCGGGGTCGGCCGGTGCGGCGGCGCCGGCCGACGCGGATACGTCGTTGGCCATGCCGCACAGGGTAGGCCAGGATTACCGCTCACCGTCGGCCGGGCGCGATGCGCCGGATGCACGAGCCCGGCGGCAAAGGGCACCGGGGTGCAAACCATGCCTTCTCGTGTCATGGCTGGCGCTCTCGCGCCCTGTTGGCGGTGGTGGGTGTGGTGTGGCGTGGCTGGCGCTCTCGCGCCCGTTCGGGGGTGGCGGGCGGGGTGCGGCGTGGCAGTGGAGGGCGCTCCGGCGCCCGTCCGGGGGTAGCCGCGCCACGCGGGGTCGCGTGGTTGGCGCGGTTGCCCCTGTTGACGGGGGTGCGGAAGGGTGCAGGGCTGCCCCGTGGTGGCAGGCTGTCGTCATGAGCGGCACGTCGCGCGCGGGGCGCCAGGTGCCCGGCTCCGAGCGTGCGCCTTCTCCGGTCGAGGTGTCGCGCCGGCCGCTGTCGGCGGCGGCCGTGCGGGCTGCGGTGCTCGCCGGGTCGGCGCTGTACACCAGCGTCGAGGTGGTCGCGCGCACCGGCTCTACGAACGCGGACCTGCTCGCTGCCGCCCGGGCCGGCGCCGTGGCCGGTTCGGTGCTCGTCGCGGAGCAACAGAGCGCCGGCCGTGGCCGGCTCGAGCGGAGCTGGCACAGCGAGCCGGGCGCCGGGCTGACCTTCTCGGTGCTGCTGCGGCCGGCCGGCGTGCCGCCTGGCAGCCGCGGCTGGCTGCCGCTACTCACCGGGGTGGCGGTCGCCGCGGCGCTCGCCGGGCAGGCCGCCGCCGACATCGGCCTCAAGTGGCCCAACGACGTGCTCGCCGACCGTCCGGGCGGCCAGCGCAAGCTGGCCGGGATCCTGGCCGAGCAGGCAGGCGACGCCATCGTGATCGGTGTCGGCCTGAATGTCAGCGCGACCCAGCCGGAGCTGCCGTCGGACCTGGCGACATCGCTGCTGCTCGCGGGCGGCTCGAACCTAGACCGGCAGGCGATCCTCGCGGCGGTGCTCGGCAGCCTGGAGCGCTGGTACCTGCGCTGGGTCGGCGGGGCGCAGCCTGGTGACGCGGCTTCTTCCGGGCTGCGCGCTGCCTACCTGACGGCCTGCTGGACGGTCGGCCGTGACGTCCGGGTCGAGCTGCCGGGCGGCCGCGTGCTCACCGGCCGCGCTTGTGACGTCGACGCGGCCGGGCGGCTGCTGGTCAGCACGCCGGACGGCGTTCGCGCGGTGAGCGCGGGCGATGTCGTGCACGTGCGCTGACGACGGTCCGGGCCCCGCAAGCCGCTGGAGCGACACGGCGACACGCACGCAAGCGCGCATTGCGTGCGACGATGACGGTTATGAGCAGTGCGTCGGGCCTCGCCCAGGGCGAGCGGCTCGTCCTGCGGCTGCACCAGCACTGGAAGACGGTGCTGCGTCCGCTGCTCATCCTCGCTGCGACCGTGGTGGCGCTGCTGGTCGCGCTCATCATGCTGCCGCCGGTGCACGATGGGGCCTGGGTTCGGCTTGCGCTCGGCGCGGCCGCGGTGGTGATCATCCTGGCCTTCACCGCCGTACCGCTGCTCCGCTGGCGGACCACCAGCTACGAGCTGACCACGCGCCGGCTCCGGCTCCGGGCAGGCATCCTCACCAGGAGAGGCCGGGACTTCCCGCTCCTGCGGATCAGCGACGTGTCGTTCGCGCAGGGTCCGCTGGACCGGCTGCTCGGCTGCGGCCGCCTGGTGGTGGAGTCGATGGGTGAGCACGGGCAGCTCGTGCTGACCGAGATCCCGCAGGTGCAGCGCGTGCAGTCGATGCTTTTCCAGCTGGTAGAGGACGAGCAGCAGCGGCTGGCCAGGGAGCAGCAGTAGCGCGCGGCGCGGGTTAGCCTGGGCTGGTGTCAGAGCTACCCGGCCAGATATCGGTCCGTGAGGTCGGCCCGCGGGACGGACTGCAGAACGAACAGCCGGTGCCGACGCCGGCGAAGATCGAGCTGATCGACCGGCTGTCGGCTACCGGCGTGCGCCGTATCGAGGCGGTGTCGTTCGTGCGGCCCGATGTGATCCCGCAGATGGCCGACGCGGACGAGGTCTGGCAGCGCATCCACCGCGCGGACCTGGTCAGGTACTCGGCGCTGGTGCCGAACGCCCGCGGCGCGGTGCGCGCGCTGGACAGCGGCCTGCCCGAGATCGAGGCGGTGGTGTCCGCGTCCGACACGCACAACCGCAAGAACGTCAACCGGAGCACGGCTCAGTCGCTGGACGAGATCGCCGAGATCATCCAGCTCGCGCACGACCGGGGCGCCAGCTGCCAGGTCATCGTGTCAACCGCCTGGGGCTGCCCGTACGAGGGGGACGTCCCCGTGGACCGGGTCGTCGCGGTGGCGGGGCGCGCGATCGCGGACGGCGCCGACAGCATCTCGTTCGGCGACACGACCGGCATGGCGACGCCGGGCCGGGTCCAGCGGCTGGTCGGGGAGTTCCGGTCGGCACAGCCGGATGCGCAGCTCAATCTGCACTTCCATAACACCAGGGGCACCGGGCTGGCTAATGTTCTCGCCGCGCTGGAGCTGGGCGTGGCCGACTTCGACGCCTCGATCGGCGGACTGGGCGGCTGCCCCTACGCGCCCGGCGCTACCGGCAACATCGCCACCGAGGAGCTCGTGCACATGGTCGAGGACATGGGTGTGTCGACGGGTATCGATCTCGACGCGCTCATCGACGCGGCCGCAGCCGCGGAGCGCATCATCGGCCGGGTGCTGCCGTCGCAGGTGCTCAGGGCGGGGCCCCGAACCAGGCTGGCCGGGAGCTGACTGACAGGACCTGACTGGCCAGCATCCGGCGGTCGGCGGCA
>JASHPF010000412.1 GCA_030038295.1 Streptosporangiaceae bacterium | reverse complement strand
GGCGGCGGGATGCTTCTGATCATGCCAGGCGACCTGGTGGTGCGCGGAACGTTCCCGTTCGTGCTCATCGGCCTCGGGCTGTGTTTCCTGGCCTGGGCGGAGCGCAGCGTCGCGCTCGCGCTGATCGCGGCCCTGTACTTGGCGCTGGCCCTGCTGGCCAGCCTGTATGACATCCAGAACGTCTTCTACAACTGGCTTGGCGTCAGTCTTGGTCCGACCGCGAGTGCGCTGCCGAACGTGCTGCTGCCCGCCCTGGTGCTCTTGCTCGCGGGGGCGGGCGCCTGGGTGGTGCAGCGCCGGTACCGGCCGCCGACCCAGCCGTTGGAGGAAGGCTGACCCCGTGACCGAGCACCCCACGAACGGGCTCGACGAGATCGTCCATCAGCGGCACCGGCTCGGCATCCTGACGATCGCGGCCGAGGCGAAGCGCGCCGAGTTCGGCTACCTGCGCGAGACGCTCGGCCTGACCCCAGGCAACCTGTCCCGGCACCTCACGGTGCTGGAGGAGGCGGGCCTGGTCGAGGTCGAGAAGGGCTACGCGGGCCGTCGGCCCCGCACCTGGGTGCGGATCACGCGCCGCGGCCGGGCCGCGCTGGCGGCCGAGCTGGACGTGCTGGCGGGCCTGGTCCGGCTGCGTTCCGCGCTAGCCCAGGCGCCGGAGTCTGGATAGCGCTGAGCGAGCGTCATGGGAGTGAGTTTGGTGTCGCTGGGACGACACCAAACTCACTCCCATGCAGAGCGGCACCGCACGTTATCGCCGTTTCGCCGGTCAGTCCTGCGTCGGCGGGCTGTCCTGCTGCCTGGCAGGCAGCTTCCACCAGACTAGCGGCAGCAGGCCCGCGGCGATCGCGGCCTTGATGGCGTCCCCGGCCAGGAACGGCGTGAGCCCCTCCGACAGGGTGGCCGCGGCACCCAGGTGCAGGTCAAGGGCCAGCCACGTGAGCCCGAACGCGTAGATGATCACTTCGGCGGCGACCATGGCCGGCACCGACTTCAGCACCGACCGGTCCGCTCCGCGGCCGGCCAGATAGCCACACGCCGTGGCGGCGAAGAAGAAGCCCACGATGTAGCCGAACGACGCGCTCGCGTACCCGGCCGTGCCGCCCGCGAACCAGGGCAGGCCCGCGACGCCGGCGATCGCGTAGAGGGCCAGCGCCGCGGCCGCGCGGCGCCAGCCGAGGGCGGTGCCCGCCAGCAGTACGCCAAGCGTCTGGCCGGTAATCGGTACCGGGGTGAAGGAGAGATGGATCGACACCTGCGCCAGCGCGCCGACGAACCCGGCCGCGCCGACTACGAGCAGCACGTCTCGGATCGCGCGGGCCGACCTGCCGCGGCTGGCGGCAATGAGGTCGCCCAGCACGAGCGGGCGCGGGCGGGCAACGGCAATGGACGACATGGCTGCGGAGCCTCCTCGCGGCGGGGGCGTCGAGTGCGCTCGGACCCTACCACGGTGGTCGCCCGCGGCCTCCGTAGATCAGCCGGGTATCGTGCGGACGTGACCGCACACGCGCCCGCGTGGGCGCCGACGGAGGCCGACGGCCACCACGGCGTTCCCGGCTACCCGCAGCTGGCGGCCGGCACCATCGGCTACCTGGCGGGCGAGTGGGACGTGGTGCGGGAGATCGCCGACCACCGCACCGGCCAGGCGGGGTCGTTTCGGGGACGCGCCAGCTTCCAGCGACGACCCGAGCCGGCCGCGGCCGAGCCTGCCGGGCCGGGCGGCGCCGTGCTGGAGTTCACCGAGCACGGAGAGCTCAAGTTCGGCGACCACCGCGGGCCCGCCAGCCGTTGCCTGCGCTACGTCGGCCGCAGCGACGGCAGCGCGGCCGTGTGCTTTGCCGACGGGCGCGACTTCTACGTGCTCGACCTGCGGTCGGGCAGCTGCCGCGCGGTGCACCCGTGCCGGGCCGATCGCTACTCGGTGACCGTGATCTGGCTGAGCCCGGACGCGTTCACCGAGGTCTGGCAGGTGACCGGTCCCGCCAAGGACTACGACCTGACGTCGGTCTACACCAGGACTGGCTGCGCTTCGTGACCGCACCGATCAGCGGAGCCGACGCTCCGGCGCCGTCGGCAGCCGCGACGTACGCGGGCACCATTCCGCGGCTGCTCGCAACCGCGGCCGAGCGGGACGCGGGCGCGATCTGGCTGCGGACCGACGAGGGCACGCTGACTTTCGGCGGCGCGGTGGCGGCGGTGGCGCGGACCGCCGAGAGCCTGCAGGCGGCCGGGGCCCGGTCCGGCGACCTTGTCATGCTGACGGCGAGCACGTCACCGCCCTATCTGCTGTGCTGGCTCGGGGTCACCGCACTCGGCGCGGTCGCGGTCGCCGTCAACCCGCGCAGCTCGGCGGCCGAGCTATCAGGCCTGATCCGTCAGGTCGAGCCCCGGCTGCTGGTGACGGACGCGGAGGCCGCGAGCGTGGTGGCCGTGGCCCGGTCCGCCGGCGCTGCGGACGGCGACCGGCCACGGGCGGCTCCGTTCCCTCCTGTTCTCGACGTTCACCAGCTGATCCCCGCGGACTGGAACTCGCCGGCCGCGATGGCGGTCGCGGCCCGGTCGGCGCGGCTACCGGTCGGCGCGGTCGGGCCGGACGACCTCGCCGTGCTGATCCCGACCTCGGGCACGACGGGGCGCTCCAAGCTGGTCATGCAGACGCACCGGGCGTACGCGATGGCGGGGGAGGGCTTCCCGTTCTGGCTGGAGCTGACCGCGGCCGACCGGATGCTGACCACGCTGCCGCTGTTCCATCTCAACGCGCCCGTGTACTCCGTGCTGGGGTCGCTGGCCTGTGGCGCTGGGCTGGTGCTGGCCGGGCGGTTCTCGGCGAGCGCGTTCCTCGACATCGTCCGGCGGCACGGCGCGACCGAGTTCAACGCGATGGGGGCCATGCTGGAGATCCTCATGCGGCAGCCGGAGCGGCCGGACGACGCTGACACCCCGCTGCGGCTGTGCTACACCGGGCCGGCCCCCGGGCGCGAGCGGCAGCTGGAGATCGAGCGGCGGTTCGGGCTGCGGCTCGTCGTGGGCTACGGGCTGTCCGAGTCGCCGTACGGGCTGATCTGGCCGCATGGGTCGCGGCCGTACGGCACGCTCGGCGCGATCCGCCAGCATCCCTACCTTGGCGTGATCAACCAGGCGCGAATCGTGTCGGACTCCGGTGTGGTGCTGGGCCCAGGCGACACCGGCGAGCTCGAGCTGCGCAACCCGGTGCTGACGCCCGGCTACTTCGGGATGCCCACGGAGACGGCCGCGATCATGGACGGTCCGTGGCTGCGTACCGGCGACCTGGTGACGGCCAACGCCGACGGCACCTACACGTTCGTGTCCCGGGTCAAGGAAGTGATCAGGCGGCGAGGCGAGAACCTCTCACCGCTGGAGGTCGAAGAGGTCTTGGAGACCCACCCCGCGGTGCTCGAGGCGGCCGTCGTCGGCGTGCCGTCGGAGCTCTCGGAGGAGGAGGTCAAGGCCTTTATCGTGGCGGCAGCCGGGGCCCGGCCGGACTTCACCGAGCTGCGTGCCTATGTGGCAGAGCGGCTGGCCGCGTTCAAGGTACCGCGGTACTGGGAGCTGATCGCCGAGCTACCCCGCACACCAACGGCGCGGGTAGCCAAGCACCAGCTGCCGACGGGCAGCACGCCCGACGAGTACGACGCCGAGGCTGCTCCCGCCTCTGGTTAGGCACATCCCGCCGGGTCGGCCGGCGACCCGCGGGCCGGGTGACCGGTTTCCTGTTGCCCGCTGAGGGCGTCGGCAGCTCCGCCACGACGACCGGCCGGTTGTACCCGGAACAACCCGGAGACAGCCTCGGCGCGGCATTGCACCGCGATCGACCTATTCTGGCTATACCGCTCCGACGCGACGGGAGGTACGCTCCGCCCCATGACAGTCAGCACGGTGGACCGGTCCGAGGAACGGCTCGGGTGGACGCTGCTAGTGGTGCTCACTGTGGTCTTGGCATACGCGCTCGCGGGGGCCGTCGGCGCCGCCGCGACTGCGATCCTGCACTGGACCGGCGTCGCCCTGCTCGTCATCGGCATCGGCCTCGCTATCGCGGGCATCGTCCAGGTCCGCCACGACTGGACCGCCCGCGAGTGGGCCATCCAGGCCGCCCACCGAGCCAGCGAGACCGCGAACGGTGACGTCCGGCCGAGCCCCTCCTACCTGGTCGGCAGCGGCACGCGCCTCCAGATGTGGGGAGTGGCCTGTCTGCTGCTCGGCACGATCATCGCGGCGATCTGGTAAGGCCGGCTGTCGGCCGATCGGCCGACATGTCGTCCGGTCGGCCGACACGGGTGCATCGGCCCGGCACCACGACGGCGCGCTGCATAGGGTTTAGTCCACTTCCGAGCTACAGGCTGGGCGCACGATGAACCTTCGCTGGACCATCGCGGGCGTAGCCGTCGGCCTGCTGGCCGGTGCGGGGCTCGCCCGGCTCGCGCCGCTAGCGGCGGGACCGGGACTCGCTTCGTGAGCACCACCGCCGACCAGCAAGCAGCGCACGCCAGCGAGCACGAACTGCGGCGCGCCGTCGGCCGCCGCCCGTGGCTACTCGCGTGGCTCGCGCTCGTGCCGCTGGTCATCGTCCGGGCGGGAGTGCTCAGCGAAGGGGACACGTTCTGGGAGATTCGGATCGGCCTGCTGACGATGGCGCACCACGCCATCCCGGCTACCGACACCTTCAGCTGGACCATGCACGGCAAGCCGTATACCCAGAACTCCTGGGGGTTTGACGTGCTGGCGGCCATCGCCTACCGGCTGGCCGGGCTGCCGGGCGCCGCGGTGCTGTGCGCGCTGATCACCCTCGGGATGATTGCGCTGGTCCTGGCGCTGGCCCGGACGCTCGGCGCCACGGCGACCGCGTCCGCCATCATGGTCTTTCTCGCTTCGCCGCTGCTGATTGCCTGGCTGACGGCTCGACCGCAGCTCGTGGACTACACGGCGGTACCCGCGCTGATAGTGCTGCTGCGCGGGATCGAACGGGAGCGCCATCGGTGGGCCCCGGTCGTGCTCATCGGGCTCCTGACCGTGGTGTGGATCAACCTCCACTCCGCGGCGCTGCTCGCGGTGGCTATCGCCGGCGCCAGCGCGGCGGTGATGTTCGTGCTCGCCAGGCGGGACTCACGCTGGTGCTACGCCGTGGCAGCCACCGCCGCGGCCGCCGCGGGCTGCCTGGCGAACCCGTACGGGATCGGCGTGCTGCACCAGGCCGGCCAGGTGCAAGCCAGCTCGGCCGGGGTGATCACCGAGTGGGCACCGTTCGACCTGGCCAGCCCCACCGAGGACCTGATGATGGCAGCCGGACTGGCCGCGCTGATCATCGCGTGGCGGCGGCGCGAGGCGGTCCTGCTGGCCGCGCTCGTCGTCTGCATGGCGGGCTCTGTCGAGGCGATCCGGTTCCTGCCGTTCGTCGTGATCCTGGCGATACCGGTGCTGGCTGCGTTCGTGTCGGTTCCCCCGGACCCGGTTCGCCGGTACCTGATCAGCAGGCGGCCGATGTTCCAGCAGTGCGGCGCGCTGGGCATGGCCGCTATCGTCGTGCTGTCCGCGCCGAGCCTGACCCACATCGGGCGACCGGATCCGAGCACCTACCCGGCTGCTCTGGTCGCCGACATACCGCATGGCTGTCGGCTCTTTACCACCGATCTCATCGGCAGCTACGTGATCCTCGCCCGGCCTGATGTACTCGTCTCGCTCGACACGCGCAACAACCTCTACGGTGCTGCGCTGCTGGTCGCCGAGGAGCGCGTGCTGCACGGCCTGGGCAACCTTTCCCGCGGGCTGGCGGGCGCGGGCTGTGTCCTCGTGCCGCGCAGCTACGGGCTGGCCGCGCGGTTGCGGCACGATGCCCAGTGGCGGGTGCGCGCAGCCAGCCAGCTCGCAGTCCTGTACGTCCGGCGCTAACCCGCGGGGCGAGCTGTCCGCTCGTGCGCGCCGTGCCGGGCACAGCGCCACGGCGGGCGGGTGCTCATCCCGCGGTACATCTCGCCCGGCGCGGCGCTGCTGCCCGTGACCTATCGGCCGTCAGTGCGCGCCGTCGTGCCGACGGCTCGGCGACGACCTGCAGAACGTCAGATCCGGTCGTCGTGACACTGCACCTGGTCTGACCCGCCAGTCCACCAGCCGCACCCGTTCTGACCTGCGCGAATCTTGGTGCGCGTTAGTGTCTGTCGGTGCGCGTCGGTGCGTCTGGCATGTCCCCTCGACGGCCCAGGCCATCCCGCCATTCCCTTAGCCAAAGCGGGCTCCGGCCTGTGCGCGAACACAGCCGGAGCCCGCCGGGCCAGCCAGTGTGTGGCGGCGCCGAGCGGGAGTGGTTGAGCGAGCAGTCGCCAAGTCTCCGGGACGATGAAGGCCGCGTGGAACTCCGCAACGGGTGCGTTCGTCCAAGCGGCGTGAGAATCTCCCTGATCGGCCTGTCCGTGGCTGCTGTGTGCCTGGCCGGGCTCACCGCGGCGTGCTCAGGGCACAATCGCGCCGATGGCGCTTTGACTGGTCACCTGTACGGCGTTGGCGGGCCGGCACCGGGGTTGCCGCGGCCGTGGCCCGGGACCGTGACCATTACCGGCCTCGGCTTTCACCGTGATGTTCCCGTCGGCGCGAGCGGCAGCTACTCGGTCACGGTCCCGGCAGGCAGGTACACCATCACGGGCCACAGCCCGCTCTACGGCAGCGGCACCTACTTGTGTCGGGCAACGGGACCAGCGACGGTGACCAGCGGCCACACTACGAAGGCAGACGTCTTGTGCCAGATGGCCTAACGCCTGTGGGGCATCCGAAGAACGCTTGACGATCCTGCAGATCAAGCGCCCGCTCGCTGCATAGATCGGGGAAACCTTCCGCCCGCGTTGTGCTGACCGCCCTCGTCGGTGCTGTTATCGCGGTCGTGCACGTAGCCGGCCAGCTCGCGGACCTGCTCAGGCCCGTGTTCACGCACGAGGTCTGCTCGGAGCGCTTCTGCAGGTCGCACCGTTGCCCGACCGAGCGTTACGGCCCAGATCACGGCCCAGTCCAGGCCGATAGGGCCTCTGACCTGCCGTTACGCCTCTAGGGGTGTCACTTGCCCGCCAACTATGCGGGCTGAGCTATGTGGCCAGCTAGCGACGTGAGCGCGTCGCTGTCCGCGGGCCGGACTGCCAGCGCCGGATGGTCCGTAAGCCGTTCCCAGCCCGGCGTGTAGTCGCCGATCCGCTGAATCGCTGCGCGCACCGTCGCGATTGTTCTCCTGACGGCATCGGTAGGGTCGTCGGCGTCGACGCTCATAGAGACAATTGTCCAGCCGGCCGCTGGGGTCGACGGTCCGGGTGCTCGGGCAGGGCCTAAACGGGGGCAGCCGCGGTTACGCCCGCGATCCGCGTAGCTCGCTGATCCTGTCAGCTAGTTGCCGCTCGAGCTCGGGATGGTGCGGCGGCCGAGCAGTTGGTCCATGCGCCGCTCGTGCTCGGTGGGCTCAAGGTCGGCCTGATGCTGGCCGGCTGGGGCACCGCATCGGCAGTCCCAGGATTCGGGTGCGGTGACTTCGGCGGCAAAGGTCACGACGAAAGTGTGGCCACGGGTGCAGACGTAGATGACTTGCTGGCGGGGGCAAAGCTACGCCGGGTTCCCCCGCGACAAGCACATCGACGATTTCGACTTCACCGCCAACTCCTCGGTCAGCCCGGCGGTCATCCACCAGCTGGCCACCTGCGCCTGGACCAAGACCTTCACCGACCCGCGGCTGTGCGCCGCCATGGTCGATCGGCTCACCTTCGCCGCCGGGCAGATCATCGAAACCGGCACCACCAGCTACCGGCTCGCCCACGCCCGCCGCGTCCGCGACAAGGCCAGCTAACCACTCCGCTGGGCTCGTTCCCTCGCACGCTGCACGAAAGCGGGGGAGGTCCGAAGCGCTGGTGTCGCAGATTAAGCTCGGCGCCATGACGGGCCAGCGGCATCGGGGCGGCTCAGCCGGAAGGCCGCACAGCTCGTGGGCAACTGGGGATGATCCCTATGGCAGGCTGCGACCGGCTCCACCTACCCCCCAGGACGAAATCTGCTCGTGCGCGCCCGCTCGGCCAATCATGCTGATGACGGCGCTCAGCGACAACCCGATGCGCTGCCTCGACTGCAACCTCGAGGTCGACCCGGCCAGCCTGCCGCTTCCAACAGACCTGGTAGACGACGTCGCGCACTGGGCTAGGATCGCCGGGGCAATACACAGGCTGGAGCTGGGCTCGGGGCCATACGAGGCATGGGCCCAGTCCGAATTGCTGGACTACGCCAGCGCGGTGAACCAGGAGGGACTTGCGCTCCAGCATGTGCTGGACCAGATTCGCCGCTGCTACTACGTCCTGTTCCAGCGACTCGACATGGACTCCGGAACGTTCGTTGCCCCCTCGGCTTGTCCCATCTGCGGCGGCTCGTTCATGCAGTACTCATCCGGTCGGATGGACAGGCTGATCTGTGAGACGTGCAGCCTTGTGCTGGTCAATCCGTGAACGCAAGATTGACCCAGCCCGCATCTAACCCTGCAGTCGGAGCCACATCAGACCGTCGTGCCGGGGCCAATTCGAGTTGACACAACCAGCGGGTATTGGCTCGGTCATGACTGTCTCCTCGGGGGCGTGTTCTTGTGCTTGGGCATGAGTGCCGGGGTGGGCCTGGGGGTGTTCGCTTCGGCGCCGATCGACCCGGCAGGCCAGCAGCCGTAGTCACTTTCCGTAACCGCTGGGACCGGGGTGCTGGCGTCTGGCTGAGAAACCGCGAAACCATCGTCAGTATCGTCAGTGTCGTCAGTCGCGCAGGTCAGGGCCGTTTTCGGCACTGACGATGCGGCAGCGGCTACTGACGATCCCACGGGTCGGAGAGGGCATAGTCAGTATCGTCAGTGCATTTCCGCTGGTAGGCAGATCCTGACGATACTGACGATGGTTCGGCCGCTCCAGAAATCGGAGAGCGGTAGTCGACATGCCATGTCCGGGCGCCCGTCTCTCCGTCACGCTCTGTAGACCGGATTAGCCGGTACTCGGCATGCCAGCGGTCGCGGATCTTGCGGTATCCGTAGCCGATCAGCAGGTGCAGTTCTTTGTCAGGGTCGACCTTGACCGGGGGTCGGGGAAGGTGCGCAGCGGCTACCGCTTCGGCGACTTGCTGCGCTGTGAACCAGCGGTCTTGAAAATACCGGCGCAGGGCTCGCAGATGCGCGTACCAGTCGTCGCCGTCATCGTCCGAGAACGTGAGCCATGCCGGCTTGTTAGCCATGAAGTTGGCAGTCCCAGCAGCCTCCAGCACGCCTCCGACTGTCCGGGCACTCTTATCGAACGACCCCATGGTGATGTTCGCTGCTGGGCGACCCTTGGCGATCCAGTTCCGCCACAGCGTGAAGGCTGCGGCGAGCAGCTCTCCGCGGTGCTCCGTGGTCCATTCCTTCAGGTCGGAGTGCCGGAAGTCGTTGCGCTGCTCGGGGTGGGCGGTGTCAGGTTCCAGCCGAAGCGGGCTCACGCGCCGCTTCATGTCGCCGCGGACCTCGACGTTGTTGCCCAGAGCGACCTGAACCAGCTTGTTGCGAACCTCGACCATCTTGGAGATGCCCAGCACGCGGGCGGTGTAGTTCTCTGCGGTGAGGATCGCGGCGAGCGACGTTCCCTCGGCCCAGAAACGAGCCAGCCGGTCCGGGTCGGCACAGTCGATGACCAACTGAAAGCGGACAGGCACGATTTCCTCCCCAGGCCTCTCGGGCAGTCACCGGCATCCTGCCGGACGCTTCGCACCGCGGGGCCAGAACGTCGGGTCTCTCGTGATGCGGTGCCTTTCATCAGCCGCAGCCATGGCTCAGAGTCTTTCTGGCGGCAACAGAGCCTACAAACCAGATTTGCGGGTCTCGCCCGTGATCGGGAGGCGCGCGAGCAGACTCAGATCATCGCGGGCAACGGCAGACCAGGCCGAGTTAGGGGCCCTCTTCCAAGTAAGTGATCGTCAGCGTGCCGGTGTAAACGCCGGGTGGGGCCGCGGCGGGGATGTCGAGCGTAAAAGTCGCGCCGAAAGTGAAGGTGCCGTAGCCGGAGCCCGGGACCGCTTGAGCCAGCACCCCGCCTGTGTCACCGAGGCCGCCAGGGCTGGTACCCGGCGCGA
>JASHPF010000070.1 GCA_030038295.1 Streptosporangiaceae bacterium | reverse complement strand
GGCGGACGGTTTCGTCATGGGCGAGGGCGCGGCGCTGTTCGTGCTCAAGCGGCTGGCTGACGCGGAGCGCGACGGCGACCGGATCTACGCCGTGTTGCTCGGCATCGCCGGGTCAAGCGACGGCAAGGGCAAGGGCATCACCGCACCGAATCCGGTCGGCCAGCGACTCGCAATCGCGCGCGCGTGGGCCAACGCCGGCGTTGATCTGGCGAGCGTGTCCTGCGTCGAGGCGCACGGCACGTCGACCCGAGTCGGTGATGCGGCCGAGCTGGAGAGCCTGACCTCGGTATTCCGTCCAGGCGACTTCCCGCCGGCCACGATCGCACTCGGCTCGGTGAAGTCAAATATCGGCCACCTGAAGGCCGCGGCCGGGACAGCCGGCTTGTTCAAGCAGGTAATGGCCCTGCACGAGAAGGTGCTGCCGCCGAGCCTGAGCTTCCGCGAGCCGAACCCCAACGTCGACTGGACCGCCTGTCCGTTCAAGGTGAACAGCGAGCTGCGGGACTGGCCAGCGCCGGCCGGCGGCGTGCGACGGGCCGGCGTCAGTGCGTTCGGTTTCGGCGGCACCAACTTCCATGCGGTGGTCGAGGAGTATATTCCGGGCCTCCATGACAGCACTGAGCGGCGAACGTTTGCCTCGGCCGTGCTGCCGGCGGCAGCAGTGAGCAGCCCGGTTGAACTCCCGTCGACGCCGACGGGCCAAGCCGCGGAGTATGTTGCGCCGTCCGTGCCCGATCGCCCCCGCGCCGAAGGCCGGGCCGAGGCCCACCCCGTCAAGACGCCGCTGCGCGGCGCTCTCGTAGTTGGTGGCGACAGCGAAGCGGACGTGGCCGCGCAGCTGACGCGCGTCCGCGACCGCGCCGCCGCGGGCGAGGCGCCGGCATCGGCGCCGCCGGACCCGGACCTGGCGACAGCAAATGTGCGAGTCGCCATCGATTACGGCACGGCCGCCGAGCTGGCCGACAAGGCCGGCCAGGCTGTCAAGGCACTCACCAGCCAGGCTCCCGAACTGCGCAGGATGCTGCGTTCCCGTGGCGTGTTCATTGGTCATGGCCCCGCCCCGAAGACCGCGTTCCTCTACACAGGCCAGGGCTCGCAGTATGTCAACATGCTCCGCGAGCTTCGCGAGACTGAGCCCATCGTGGCGCAGACGTTCGCCGAAGCTGACGGGGTCATGGCGCCCCTGCTGGGCAAGCCGCTGACCGACTATCTCTTCGTGGACCCCGACGATCCAGCGGCGGTCGCCCGAGCTGAGGAACAGCTGCTGCAAACGGAGATCACTCAGCCCGCCGTGCTCGCCACCGACATCGCCCTAACTCGCTTGCTCCGCGCGTACGGCATCGAGCCCGACATGGTGATGGGCCACAGTCTGGGTGAATACGGGGCGCTGGTCGCGGCGGGCGCCATGTCGTTCGAGGCCGCGCTTGAGGCTGTCAGCGCTCGCGGCCGCGAGATGGCTAGCCTCAGCGTTCCTGACCGAGGCGCGATGGCGGCGGTGATGGCCCCGCTGGACAAGATCGAGGAGATAGTCGCTTCGGTGGACGGCTATGTCGTCACAGCGAACATCAACAGCACCCATCAGGCCGTCATCGGCGGTGCGACGGAGGCGGTCGAGCGCGCGATCGCGGCCTTCGCGGCTGCCGGGCACAACGCGGCGCGAATCCCGGTCAGCCACGCCTTCCACACGGCGATCGTCGCCCCCGCCAGCGAACCGCTTCGGCGGACTCTGGCCAGGCTAACGCTCGTGCCGCCGGCTCTTCCGATCGTCGCGAACGTCGACGGCGAGTTCTACCCGGCGAACGGACCCGGCGTCACGGAGCAGATGCTGGACATCCTTGGTCGTCAGGTAGCGTCCCCGGTTCAGTTCGTCAAGGGCCTCCGGACGCTCTACGGCGCGGGTGCGCGTGTGTACGTCGAGGTCGGACCCAAACGGGCACTGCAGGGATTTGCTGAGGACGTGCTGGGGACCGCGCCCGGGGAAGTCCTCACCCTCTTCACGAACCACCCGAAGAACGGAGACAGCCCGTCGTTCAATGCAGCGCTGTGCGGCCTGTACGCGTCGGGCCTCGGCTTTTCGGCCCAGGCCAGCCCGTCTCGCGCCCCGGCATCCATCCGGCCGTCACCCGACCAGCTTCCCGCGGTCCAGCTGGCAACAGCCGGCGCAACGGCTACCACCCCCGTCACCGCACCGGGAGCGACCATGTCAAGCGAAACCCGTTACGCCGAGCTCGGTCGCCTAGTCGTCGATCTCATTGAGCGCGGCCGCCGCATTGCGACCGACGCGCCACCGGCTGTGGCCCTCTCGGCGACCGGCGCGACGGTGGCTGCGACGTCCGATGGCGCGCTGCCGGCGCCGACCGAAGCGGTGGTCATCACCGGCGCCGCACTCGGCCTGCCAGGGACCGAGCGGGTATTCGATGACGAGAACGTCGCACGCATCCTTTCGGGCCAGCAGTTCATCGACGTCATCCCGCGTCAGGTCCGGCACGAGATGGTCGACAAGCACATCACCAGGCTGGTGAAGAGCGATACCGGCGATCCGGCGTTTGAGACGATCGACAGCGAAGGCGATGTCATCAAGCTGGCGGGCCGCTACGGATCCTTCAACCTCGTGGACGAGTTCGGCGTGGACGCCGACCGCAACGCTGCACTCGACCAGTGCACTCGGCTGGCCATCGGAGCCGGGCTGGACGCCATGCGAGACGCAGGCATCCCGCTGGTGCAGCATTACCACACCACGACGCTAGGCACCAAGCTGCCCGAC
>JASHPF010000411.1 GCA_030038295.1 Streptosporangiaceae bacterium | reverse complement strand
CCGGGAAGCCCTGCAGCCTCGCTACCATCCGCACGGTTAGCTTCGGCGGCTGGGTCGCCGGGTGGTCGGGGCCGGGCGGGGCGTCGGCGATGCCAAGGCCGTCCACGCCCAGTTCCCGCCAGGCGGCCCTGGCCCTGGTCGGGCCCAGATCGGGCCCGCCGTGCTTCTTGCTGCCACCGACGATAGTGGGCGCGACCCGGTCCGCCTGCGCGGCCCAGTCGGCGGCGCCCGGCCAGCCCGCCGCGGCCATCAGGTCGCCCAGCACGGCCCCGACGGTCGGCGGCGGTGCGGGTTCCGGCTCCGGCCAGCGGAACCCGGCCGCCCACGGCTGCGCGAGTGCTATCAGCACGAACCGGGGCCGCAGCTGGGGGACCCCGTGCTCGCTCGCGTTGACCAGATCCCACCAGGCCCGGTACCCGAGCTGCGCGAGGCGTGCGCGGACGAGCTCACGGTAGCCGTCGAACCGGCGCGTGCTCAGGCCCGGCACGTTCTCGAGCAGGACCGCGCGCGGGCGGATCTCCGCGACGAGGCGCAGCGCTTCAGGGAAAAGGTCGCGCTCGTCATCGCGGCCGAGCTGCCGGCCGGCGACGGAGAAGGGCGGGCACGGGACGCCGCCCGCCAGCAGGTCGGCGGCGGGGTACGCGCGCCCGTCGACGTTCGCCACGTCATCCTCGACGATCTTCCAGTCGTCGCCGCGGTTGGCGCGCAGCGTGGCACACGCGTCGGCGTCGATCTCGACCGCCGCCGCATGCCGGAATCCGGCCTGCTCGAGTCCGAGCGCCTGGCCGCCCGCTCCCGCGCAGATCTCAACCGCCGTCAGCTCCCGCACGCACCCTCCTGGCCGACCCAGTCCCGCTGGCCAGCACGGGCCGATTCTGCCCGGCTGCGCGGGCCGGGCGGCGTTCCCACGCCGGGTAATAATGGCGCCAGGAAGGACGGAGGTGCGGCCAGGTGGCGGATCTTCAGGCGCTCGCCGCGGTGCTGGCGGGCGCGTACGCGAGCCGCGCGCCGGTACCGCCGCTGACGGAGACCTATCCGGGCCTGACGCTCGATGACGCCTACGCGGTGCAGCAGCTCCAGATCAGCAGCCGACTCGCGGGCGGCGCGGTGATCGCCGGCTACAAGGTCGGGCTGACGTCGGAGGCGATGCGGCAGCAGTTCGGCGTGTCCGAGTCCGACTTCGGGCACCTGCTGTCGGACATGGAGTACGTGGCGGACACGCCGGTGCCGGTGAGCGCATTCGTGCAGCCGCGCGCGGAGCCGGAGATCGCGCTGGTGCTGGCCAGGCCGCTGAGCGGGCCGCGGGTCACGGTGAGCGACGTGGTCGCCGCGACCGCGTACGCGGTCGCCGCGATCGAGATCATCGACAGCAGGATCGCGGACTGGCGGATCAGCCACGTGGACACGGTGGCGGATAACGCCTCGAGCGGCGGCTTCGTGGTGGGCCAGTCGCCGGTGCCGCTGGACCGGCTGGACCTCTCGCTGACCGGGTGCGTGCTGCGCCACAACGGCCGGATCGCGGGGACCGGCGCAGGCGCCGCGGTGCTCGGCTCGCCCCTGCACGCCGCGGCCTGGCTGGCGAACGAGCTCATCGGGCGCGGCGCGCAGGTAGCCGCGGGTCACATCATCCTGACCGGCTCGATCACCGCGTCGATTCCGGTCGCGCCCGGCGACGCGGTCACGGCGAGCTTCGATCACCTCGGCTCGGTCACCGCGGTGTTCGACTAACCAGCCGTCGGCGTGGCCGGCGCCTTCCTCAGTCCTCATGGCCGAAGGCCTCGTGCAGCTTGGACTCCTGGTCTGCGGACAGGTTCGTGCTGATCAGCTCGGGGTTGGTGGTCTTGAGCTCGGCCGCGACCCGGTCGATCACGGCGTCCGAGCTGAGCAGGAACAGCGCCGACGTGCCCGGCGTGACCTTCTGCCGGACGCTGTTGATGAATGCATCGCTGATCCCGACGTCGGCGAGCGAGCCGAAGATGGCCCCGGTTGCCGCGCCGATGGCGAGGCCGAGGATCGGCACGAAGAAGATCAGGCCGAACAGGAGGCCCCAGAATCCGCCGCCGAGGGCGCCGGCCTTCTTCATCGAGTGCAGTTCGCGGGTCTTCGGCTTGTTGCGGCCGGGCTCCCAGCTGACCACGGCGGCGTCCTGAACCTGAATCAGCTGCTCGGATTGCAGCTTCTCCAGGGTGGCAAGCGCGTCGTCGGCCCCGTACGGCGACGCGAACTTCCAGGCCGTGAGTGTTGCCATCCGCCATCCCCCGATCCGGTAGTCAGCTAGGCGACGGTGGCCGCCTGGCTTGGCTGAGTGTCTCTAACGATCTGGCCCGGCTGGCCGTGGCGTCATCACCCGCTCTGGGTGATGCCGTCGGGCCCTGGCCTGCTGTCAGCTTGCTGCCCGGCATCACAGCGCCGCCACCGTGAGCGTGAACAGCCTGCCGGCCGTCTGCACGCCGACGAACAGTCGTGCTCACGGGTGATCGACGCCGGATTCGTCCAGTCCGACCGTCAATCACCCGCCGGGCGTGATGCCTCGGCGCCCGAAGGCGGCGACAGTGCTGCTAAGCGACGTCGAAGAGGACAGAGCCATGAAGCAGACTCAGCAGGACACGACGCTGCAGCTGAACTCGAGGCTGCTCCTGAGTGGCGTGGTGCTGGCCGGCGTGGGCAGCCTGCTCGGCCTGGCCGGGCTAGCGCTCGGCGCCGCCGCGCTGGCTGACATTGCCAAGCAGTGGGTCAACCAGCAGGAGGTCCCGCCCGCCGAACTGGCCCGGCAGCAGGTGGCGAAGGCCAAGGCGGCCACCGCGGCCGGCGCCAGCACGTGGCGCAGCCACCCGGCGAACTCGGCGGCCCACCGCCACTAGAGCACCACGCAGGAGCGACCGACCGGCTGGCGAGCCGGTCGCGTTGCCATGCCGCGAAGAGGGGACCAGCGTGAACCGCTACCCGAACATCAGTGACCACGGCCTCATCGGCGACCTGCAGACGGCGGCGCTGGTGGCCACCGACGGCACGGTGGACTTCTTCTGTTGCCCGCGATTCGACGCGCCGAGCGTGTTCGCGTCGCTGCTGGACGCCGAGAAGGGCGGGTACTTCCGGATTGCCCCCGACCGGGATGATTACGTCAGCCGCCAGCTGTACTTCCCGGACACGGCCATGCTGATCACGCGGTTCATGACGCCCGACGGAGTCGGCGAGGTCACGGACTTCATGCCGATCATCCAGGGGGACGCGCCCACGGACCGGCACCGGCTGGTCCGGCACCTACGGGTGGCGCGGGGCACGATGCGGTTCGTGATGGAACTGCAGCCGCGGTTCGACTATGGCCGCGCCGTGCACACCGTCGAGGTCACGGACGCCGGCGCGAGATTCCGCACGGCGGGCGGCATGGAGCTGACGCTGCACACCACCGGGCAGCGACGCCCCGCCGGCGAGGGCGGGGCCGTCATTGAGCGATCGGGCGATGGTCTCCTCGCCACGTTCACCCTGCGGGAGGGCGAGAGCGGCCGCGGTGTCGTGCTGGAGTCCATGGGCGGCGAGCCGCAGGCGCTGCCGCCGGCGGAGCTCGAGCGGCTGAGGGGAGACACCGCCGCGTACTGGAAGGCCTGGCTGCGCAGCTCGAGCTACACGGGCCGCTGGCGGGAGATGGTGGCGAGGTCGGCGATGACGCTGAAGCTGCTCACCTACCAGCCCACCGGCGCTCCGGTCGCCGCGGCCACGTTCGGGCTTCCGGAGCAGGTCGGTGGCGAGCGTAACTGGGACTACCGGTTCACCTGGGTCCGGGACGGGTCCATGTCCGTGCACGCCCTGGCCGGCCTGGGCTACCTGGAGGAGGCGGCTAAGTTTGCACGGTGGCTGCGGGATCGCGGCACCGAGAGCAAGAAGGTCGCCGACGGCTCGGGTCCCGTCAAGATCATGTACCGGGTCGACGGGTCTTCGGACCTCACCGAGGAGATCCTCGACCACTTCGAGGGCTGGCGGGGGTCGCGACCGGTGCGTATCGGCAACGGGGCCGCGGACCAGCTGCAGCTCGATATCTACGGCGAGGTGCTGGACGCGCTGCTGACCGGCGACGACTACGGCATGCCGATCGCGCACTCCGGCTGGCGCGCGCTCACCGCGCTGATGGACTGGGTCGCGGACAACTGGGATCAGCCCGACGAGGGCGTCTGGGAGACCCGGGGCGGCCGGAAGGACTTCACCTTCGGCCGGGTCCAGTGCTGGGTCGCCCTCGACCGCGCGATCCGGCTGGCGCAGCGGCACGGGTGGCCCGCGAACACGACCAGATGGGTGGCCGAGCGGGACAAGCTCTACAACCAGATCATGGAGCGCGGCTGGAACGACAACGTCCAGGCGTTCACCCAGCACTACGACACCGAGGTGCTCGACTCCTCGCTGCTGCTGATGCCGCTCGAGGGCTTCATCAGCGCGAGCGACCCGATGTGGCTGTCCACGCTTCACGCCATGGACCGTGAGCTGGTCTCCGACAGCCTGGTGTACCGGTATAACCCGGCCGCCTCACCCGACGGGCTGCACGGCGACGAGGGCACGTTCTCGCTCTGCACGTTCCTGTACGTCGACGCGCTCGCGCGGGCTGGACGGCTCGACGACGCGGTGCTGACCTTCGAGAAGATGCAGACCTACGGCAACCACCTGGGCCTGTATTCCGAGGAGATCGGCTCCACCGGCGAGCAGCTGGGCAACTTCCCGCAGGCGTTCACCCACCTGTCGCTCATCAACGCGGCGCTCACCCTGAACCGTGAGCTCGACCGCCGGGAGGGGCGGCACGAGCCGGTGCGAGCGTTCGCCGGCGGTTAGCGGCTGGCTCACCCGGCGAGGCCGAGGGCGCCGTTCGCCGCGAGCGCGACGCCCGCGACAGCCAGGCCGGCCACCAGCACGGAACGCCCGTGCACCCGAAGCCAGCCGTCGATGGCCTTGAGCGTCCGCGTCGTACCGTCCGGGCTCACCAGGTAGAGCAGCAGCGGGAGCCAGGCAAGCGCCACCACGATCGTGGTCACCAGGACGGCCGCCACCGCGACGAGCGCCACACGTTCCTCCGCTGTGGCGATGACCTGGACCGCGGCGATGAAGGTCAGCGACGGGCTGAACACGACCAGGCCGGC
>JASHPF010000069.1 GCA_030038295.1 Streptosporangiaceae bacterium | reverse complement strand
TCATGTACGAGGATCCGGACTTCCAGAACCTCAGCGTCACCGTCAGCCAGACGCAGGACGTCACCCAGCAGGGCCTCACGGTCACCTGGAGCGGCGCCACCCCCACGGTCGACTACGCGTCCCGTCCGGCGAGCGATTACCTGCAGATGATGGAGTGCTACGGCGACTCCAGCTCCGGCCCGTCACCGCAAGACTGCCAGTTCGGCAGCTCGCTGCTGGGAAACGCGACGAACGCAGCCGTCGACACCCGGTCGGGCGATCTGTGCGCGACCGGTTCGAACGGCCAGCCGCTGCCGCCGAGCACCAGTGACCCGCCATCCAGCCTCAACGGCGACAACGCGAACTGGGGTTGCGACCCAGAAGAGCCGGGCAGCGCTAGCCCGCCCGACACCTACTCGGCAACCCCGCAGTCGTACACCATCCCGTTCGTGCCGGTCAGCGACGCCAGCAGCCCGGTCTACAGCGAAGACGACGTCAGCCAGTACTTCAACGAGAACTCCACCAACGAGGTGCCCGAGGCCGACACCGGTCAAAACGGTACCGGCGAGGTGCAGTTCGAGACCATGACGATCACCCAGGCGCCCGGCCTCGGCTGCGGCGAGCTGGAGAGCAATAACCAGCCCAGAGATTGCTGGCTGGTCATCGTGCCGCGCGGCGAATACGAGCCGAACGGCTTCGAGGTCAGCCCGGCCACCGCTGCCAGCGCGTTCCTCCTATCCTCACCGCTGAGCGCCTCGAACTGGGCGATGCGCATCCAGATCCACCTCGACTACGCCGCGATACCCGCGTACTGCCCGATCGGCACCAAGGAAATCGAAACGGTCGGCACCCAGGTCGTCGCGAGGGCGGTGCAGTCCTGGCAGATCGCGCTCAACAGGGCCGCGAACTGCACCAAGATCTACGGCTACTCCGCCGTCCCGGAAGCCACGAGTACGCAGCAGCTCGCCAACAGCACCAGCGGGGTCGGGCTGGCGTTCACCACGATCCCGATCGGCAGTGAGGCGGCGCGCGACGGCACGCCCACCACCAGCCTGCCGCCGATCCTGTACGCCCCGGTCGCCATCACGGCCGAGGGATTCGGCTTCAACATCAACGAGGTGAGCAGCAACAGCAACGAGACAAGCGGCTATATCAGCACGCCGATCAAGCTCACGCCCGAGCTGCTGGCTAAAAGCCTCACCCAGGTCTACCGGACTGACCTGCCCGACTTCGACCTCCCGGCGGGCGCGCAGTACACGGGGCCAGGCTGGTCGGCGGCAAACCCGCTGAACATCACCAAGGACCCGGAGTTCGAGCAGCTCAATCCCGAGGTGCCGGTGACTGGCGGTGGCCCCCTCGCGCCGCTGCTCACCGAGGACCACTCGGCCCTCAACCAGCAGATCTGGCAGTGGATCCAGGCGGACCCCGCGGCCAGCGCCTGGCTCGACAATGGCACGGCATCGGCAACGAACTCGGTGACGGCTGACCCGCAATTCACGGCGCTCCAGCTCGGCACGTCGACGACGATCGACACCTTCCCGCGCGCCTACACCGGATGCCTCGACCTCGGCCTGTCCACCAGCCAGCCGGTGAAGGAGGAGCTCAAGTGCACCCTGGACCTGCTGCCGTACGTCAACAATTATGAGCAGGCTGCGTCTGACATCGTCACTGCGGATGACCCCACGGTGGGCGGGTGGGACCCGCTGGCCGTCGCCCCGGACGGCACGCTGGGCTGGTGGGACAAGACCGGCGTGGAGCCGGAAGGCGAGATCTTCGTGTGGGGGATCTCCGACATGCCGGATCTCGCCGCCGACGGCGTGATCGCCGCCGAACTCTGCGACGACTCCGGCGCTAACTGCGTCGGCCCCAGCACCGCCAGCCTCACGACGGCGCTTGACTCCGCGAAGTCCGACTCCGCTGGGCTGCTCGAGGTCAATCCCGCTGATCCCGGCGCCGGCGGCTACCCGCTGACGCAGGTGGTCTACGCCGCCGTCCCCACCAACCAGCCTGCGGCCGAGCTGAACGACTACGCCGACCTGATCTCCTATGCGGCCAGCACTGGCCAGACCCCCGGTGTCGCCCCCGGCGATCTGCCCGCCGGCTATCTGCCGCTGCCCGCCAGCCTCGAGGCTCAGGCCAGCACCGTTGTCTCCGAGCTGCGCGCCGACGCTGGGGATACATCGGGGTCTTCGCCCAGCGTGGGCACGTCGTCGCACACGACCGGGAGCGCGACAGGCACAAGCTCGCTCACGCCGTCAGGCAGCGGGAACGCGGTGGGCAGCAGCACCTCTCCAGGAGCGGGTGTGAGCATCACGCCGCCGGCGGCCGAGCTGGCTTCGACGACGACACCGCGGCAGCCGGTGGGTGCCATCCGCTGGGCGCTGCTGGTGGTGCTGATGGTCGGCGCGGCGTGTGCCTTCAGTGGGACGGTGCTGCGTTCCGCTGGCGCGGCGCGCTGGCTGCGCCGGATGCGGCCGTGAGGGCCGCCGTCTGGGTGCCGCGGGCCGCGGGCGGCCGCCTGCGGCACCCAGACACCTACAGCTTGGCCGGCCGCATCTGCCGGTCAGGGGCAGTACCCCGCCCGCCCAAGAGGGCGGGTGACGGACGGGTGTGCCGCGAGGGCGCGCCCCCCAAACCAGGAGGAGCGGACTCCATGTTTCCCAAACCCCCCATCACCCGGGCTGGGAGGTCCGGGTGGCTGGGCCACCAGTCGGCCAGGCTGAAGAGCCTGACGGTGGTCGGCGCGCTGACGCTGGGCGTGGCCGGCGCGGCGATCGCGGCCGCGTCGCCGGCGTCGGCTGACCCGGCGTACAGCTTCGTGGTCGTCGGCTCGGACACGACCGAGAACGTGATGGACTACTTCGCCGGGATCGTCGGCGGCGGCATCCTGGCTTCCTACGACGCGGTGAACCCGCTGAGCCAGGTCGCGGGCGAGACCATCACGCCGGGGATCGCCAGCACCACGGTGGCCGGCGCTTCGTATCAGTGCAGCTTCTCCCGGCCGAACGGGTCGACAGCCGGCTTCGAGTCGCTGGACTGGTCCTACGCGTCCGCCACCGGGGGCATCAACCCGGGCCTGACGATCAACCCGGAGGCGGGCTGCCTCACCGTCTCCCGGTCGTCGAGTGCGCCGGGCGGCGTCAGCGGCACCGCCGGTACTCCGGGCTCGCTGCTGGCGACCGGTAACTTCGTCTACATCCCGTTCGCGGTCGACGCGGTGACCTATGCCACCGGGCCGACGGCGGCGACGGTCGCGTCGTACACCTTCAGCTCGACCGCGGCCAGCCCGGCGGTGTTCACCGCATCGGGGAGCTCGTACGCGGCCGGGGCGACGGTGGAGCTGTCGGGTACCGTCCCTGGCGGGTTCTCGGCCAGCACCATCTACTACGTCGTCAACCCCTCGGGTGACACCTTCAACCTGGCTGCCACCGAGAACGGCACGGCGATCGCCGGCACCACGACGGGCTCGGGCAGCGTCCAGTTCTTCACCACGACCCAGTGCGTGTCCGGTACCACCGGGTGCGGCAACGTGGTGAACGGGATCGGCACCATCACCTTCAGCCCGACGGGCACCAGCATCAGCCAGACGGCCGACTTCTCCGTGGCCGACCTGGTGGATCTGTACGGCGACTGCAGCAGCATCTCGGTCAACAGCGTCACCTACAACCCGGTGGGCACCGAGTTCAGCGCCTCAGGGACTAACGGCGGCGGAACCACCGCGGCTGCGGTCGTGTGGACAGCATCAGGCAGTGCCTTCACCAACGGTGAGCAGGTGGCCCTGTTCGCGCCTACCAGCGGGAGCCTCCCGCCAGGCGTATCGGCCGGGCCGTATTTCATCATTGATGCCTCCACGGACACCTTCGAGCTGTCGGCCACGGAGGGCGGCAGCGCGATTACCAGCACCGGGAGCGGCACAGGTACGGTCGCCGGCCCCGGCAACATCGACCTGTACGTTCCGCAGAACGGATCCGGGACGCTCAAGTTCTGGGAGACGACGATGGGCGTCAGCGCGGTGCAGCCCTGCTGGCACCAGACGATCATCGCCGGCCCGGCCGCGGGCATTGCGGTCGAGGAGCATGACGGTTCCGCCCTCGCCAGCGACCCGGCTGGTATCGGGCCGATCTCAATCGCCAAGTGGATCGGCATGAACAGTGGCGACATCATCCCCGACGTTCGCCACGGCGACGTCCTGCAGGCGGTCACCGTCGGCACGACCCCCGTCCAGCCCATCAACAGCAGCAACGCGATGAACATCACCGGGTGCCTGACCGGGTCGAACTTCGTCCAGTCCGCCTGCTTCCCCATCACGCGCGAGGTCTACAACGTGATGGACTACTACGAGGTGGTCGACACCACCCCGCCGTCCGGCACGCTCAACAACCCGGCGTACAACTCGATCCTCTCGGGGCTGTTCGTCGGCACGAGTTCCACGCTGTGTCGGAATTCGTTCCTGATCTCGAACCTCGGGTTCGGCAATCTGCCTACCACCAACAGCGCGTTCGCTGACCAGTGCGGGTCGACCGCGTCGACCCTGCGGGTCCAGATGAACGCCACAGCGGCAGAGGGATAGCAGGACCCGCTGCCGTGAGAGAGACCGGCTGGGTGCCTGCCCGGACCCGGAATGCCCGGGCAGGCACCTGGTCATCGTCCCTCGCCAGGGACGATCAACCCCGCGAGTGCGCGCCGAGCACACCCGCCGACAGAAAGGGAGAGGAACCTCCTGCAATGAATGAGAAACGGAAATGGGGAACGGCCACGCGGCTACGCCGCGGGGCCGTGGTCACCGGGGTAGTGGGCCTCGCGACCGCGACCGGTCTGCTGACGGCAGGCGTGGCGCTGGCCGGCGTGGGCGCGCAGCCTGGTGACCTGGAGTTGCTTGTCTCCGGTTCGGTGGTGACCAGTGTCGCGTTGTCGGCGACGCCGACGTGGGCGACGACGACGGCGTGCCCGTCCGGCTATCAGGGGTCGGCGGTGATCACCGAGTACACCGCGCCGGGTGAGGTTGAGGGCAGCGAGATCTCGAGCGTGAACAACACGGTGACCTCGCCGTTCACCGGGACGTTCGACGCGAGCGTGGGCTCGCTGCTGGCGGCCTCCCCGATCGACATCACCGGGTCGGCGCCGGGCACGGCGGAGTGGGTCGTGGGGTGCTACACCGGCGAGGGGGCGACCGGCTCGTTCGTGAACGAGCAGTCGATCTTCCTGTCGGTGGCCTCGGGCGCGACCAGCGCGACGATCAGCTCGACCGGGCCGGTGGTGACGCCGACGACGACGACGCTGACGGCGTCGCCGAGCCCGGCCTCTACCGGGGCGACGGTCACGCTGACCGCCACCGAGACCCCGGCGACGACCGGGAACGTGCAGTTCGAGGTCGGCGGGACCGACATCGGCGGGCCGGTGGCGGTGAACTCCAGCGGCGTGGCGACCACGACCGACACGTTCGCCACCGCGGGCACCGAGAACCTGTCGGCGGTGTTCACCCCGTCGGGCACGGCCTACGGCCCCTCGACCGGCACCTACTCGCTGCTGGTGCAGACCGCGGGCAGCCTGCCCGCGACGGGATCACCGGTGACGGTGAGCTTCAGCATCCCGGCGTCGGGCACGCTGGCGGTGTCGGTGACGCCGAGCACGGTGACCCTGACCCTCAACAGCGCCGGCACGCAGGCGACCGGCACGCTGGGGAACGTCACGGTGACCGACTCGCGTAACTCCTACCCGGGCTGGTCAGTCTCGGGCCAGGAGTCGTCGTTCACCGGCAGCGGTACCGCGGCCGGCCAGTCCATCGCGGGTGACCAGCTCGGCTGGGCGCCGGCGGCGGTCGGGACGCTGGGCACCGGCGTGACCCTCGGGCCGGTGATCGCTCCGGGCACCAGCCCCGGCGGCCTCGGTGACACCGGCGGCGTCCTGTTCTCGGCGACGCCGGGCAACGGGTTCGGCACCAACGAGGCTAACGCCGCGCTGACGCTGGACATCCCATCCGGACAGGTGGCGGGCGCGTACGCCGGCAGCCTGACGATCACCTATCTGTCGACCGGTCCGTAAGGATCCGCATGGAATACCGGTCCGTAAGGATCCGTATGGAATAGCGCCACTGGTTCCGGGCCCCCTGGGCCGGGTAACTTAGTCGGCCCGGGTGCAGGCTGGGAGGAGCGCGGGCAGCGAGGCTGCTGCCCGTCGCTCCTCCTTCGGCCGAGGTGCGGCAGCATCTCACCCAACTGAATGTCAACCCCTGGATCGGGCTCCCCTGGCCCCCGGAATGAACGGTCTGTGTACATGAAAGCCTCCCGCCCTCGTCGCATTCTGCCGCGCCGCGCGCCGCGGCGCCGCCCCCCCGGCCGGGTGCTCGCCGGTGGCCTGCTGCTCGCCGCCACCGTCACGTGCGCCGTAGCCGCCGGGCCCGCGGCTTTCGCGTCCTCGTCGTCCGCGGTTGCGCGATCGACCGCGGCCGCGAGCGGGCTGGTGGTCTCGTGGTCGGAGAGCCCGGCAAGCGCCACTGCGCCCGATTCCCGCTCGGTGTTCTCCTACACGAACATCAAGCCCGGATCGACGATCACCGACCATGTGGCGGTGCTCAACCGGAGTAAGCAGAGCGTCGCGTTCGAGATCTACGCCACCGACGCTACCGGCACTACCCCCGGCAACGTGCTGGAGCTCCTGCCCAGCAACGCGAAGCCCCGCGACATCGGCTCCTGGGTGACATTCGCCAAGGGCGCCAGCCGGCTGTCTGTTGTCATCGGCGCTGACCAGGGGATCATCGAACCGTTCATGATTACGGTGCCGCGCCTCGCCAGCCCGGGCGATCACACTGGCGGGATGATCGCCCAGGTCGGCTTCCCGCGTAAGACCTCCCGGGGCTCTGTAGTGGTGGAGTATCAGCGGATCGCGGTGCCGCTCGAGTTGCGCGTCGCGGGCCCGCTGCAAGCTGGGCTGCGGGTGGAGTCGATCTCGACCGGCTTCCACAGCCCGCTGAACCCGTTCGCCGATGGCTCCGCTACGGTCTCGTACACGGTCCAGAACATTGGCAACGTGCGGCTGACCGGCACCCAGGTCGTATCCGTCACCGGGCCGTTCGGCATCTCGAGCAAGCTAGGGCCGAGGAACCTGCCGACACTGCTACCCGGTGACTCGATCCGGTTCACCGCGCAGCTTGGTGGCCTGTACCCGCTGGGCTCGATGACGGCTCGCATCGGACTGAGCGGCGGTGCCCCGCCGGGCGCCCCGCAACTGGCAACCCCTGTCCGCTACGCGACCGGGAGCGCCTCGCTCTTCGCCGTACCGTGGTCATTGTTCGGTTTCATCATCCTGGTTGTCGGCGCTGGCTATGGTGCCTGGCGGACGCTCGGGTGGCGGCGGCGCCGGCTGCGAGCAAAACTGTCCGCCGCTGCTGACAGCGCCCGGCGCGAGACCGAGCGGCGCCTGCTCGGCGGCAAGGACGCGGCGGGCCGACAGCAGAAGCAAGCATGACGGTCGTGCAGTCACCGAAGCCCGGCCCGGCAGACTCGCCGAGCGGCGGTGCCTCAGGCGTCGGCACATCGCAGCCGAAGCTCCAGTCATCGGCACGTCGCGGGCGAGCCCGGCTGGTCGCCTCCACCCTGGTGCTGAGTCTGAGTGCGTGCCTGCTCGGGTTCGTCGCCTGGATGACAATCGGATCGCGGTTGTACTACGACCGGGTCCAGCACAACGACTACGCCTCATTCCGGTCCGAGTTGGCGCAGGCCACAGCGCCGACCGGACCCACCGATCCCGCCAACGCCAAGAAGCTACTGCCACCCGGCACGCCAGTCGCCGTGCTGTCCATTCCCGAGATCGGCCTCAACGCGGTCGTGCTCCAGGGCACCACCAGCGACGTGCTCGAAGGCGGCCTTGGCCACCTGCGCGACACCGCGATGCCGGGCCAGGCCGGAGTCAGCGAGATCCTGGGCCGCCGGGCTGCGTACGGCGGGCCGTTCGCCAGGCTGTCCAGCCTCAGCCCGGGCGCCGTCTTCTCGGTCACCAGCGGGCAGGGCGTGACGCGCTACCGTGTGCTCGACGTGCGCCGAGCCGGGGACGTGGTGCCGCAACTAACGCGCGGCAAGGGCCGGCTGGTCCTGGGGACGGCCGATGGCCCGCCGTTCGCGCCGACCGGGGTTGTCTGGGTCGACGCCGACACCATCACCGCGCCGTACACACCTCCGGCCATGGTGATTTCCGCATCCGAAATCAGTCCTAGCGAGCTGCCACTCGGCACCGAGTCGGGCGTCTGGCTGCCGCTGGTGCTGTGGGCTGAGGGCCTGCTGCTTGCTGCGCTCGCGATTGCCTGGCTTCGATCGCACTGGGGTCGCTGGCAAACCTGGACCGTTGCCGTCCCTGTCCTCGGTTACCTTGGTCTGGGGGTCGCTGACCAGGTTGCCCGGCTGCTGCCCAATCTGATGTGATCGCCCGCAGATGACCTCTACCGAGCAAGCGTCGTCGTCCCCCGCGCCGCGACCGGACAAGGACCCATACCCTGTGACCGAC
>JASHPF010000068.1 GCA_030038295.1 Streptosporangiaceae bacterium | reverse complement strand
ACGTTCCACCCAGGCGGGTTGCTGATCGACGGCGGCATTGCCGGCGCCTGGGGCCGACGCGCCGGGCGGGTCAGCGTCAGGACTTTCGGGCCGCTTCCGGCAGCCATGCGGCGCGCCATCCGCGACGAGGCTGAGAGCATGCCCATACCGGGAGCGGTGGTGACCGTGTCGCTGGCCGAGCACTCTCATTCCGTCGCGCCGGGCTTTGCGGAAGCGCCTGACGGCGCAGATCTACCTATGTAGAGTTCTCGCCATGACCTCGCGTTCCGGTCCAGGCGCCGCGATCCGGCGCCGCGTGCTGCGGCTGGTTCCGGCCGCGCGGCGCGACTGGATCGAGGCGATCTGGGCCGAGGCGCCCGAGGTGCCGCCGGGACTGCGGCGGCTGGCGTGGCGGGCCGGCGGTGCGCGGCTCATGCTGGGGGAGGTGCCGATGCGGCGCGGGATCGGGAGTGCGCTGCTGTTCGCGGTGGCAGCCGCGCTGGCGGCCTGGGCAGCCTGGCCCGGCTCGCCGGCCAGCTTCGCGACCTCGGTCGACCGGGTCGATGTACTCACCCTGGTGGTGCTCCTGGGCGCACTGGCGCTGGCCGCGCGCTTGGTCCTTGGCCCGTCCGACCGCAGCCGGACAGCCAAGGTGCTGCGCGTCGGTACCTACGTAGCGATCCTCGCGCTGATACCGGCCAAGAACGTCATCGAGCAGGTCCTTGACGTGCCCCCGCGTACAGGCCTCGACCTGCGCTTGTACCGGCTCATTTCCGGCCCGGGCTTTGGCAACCACTGGACGAACGAGGTCGTGTTCCTGGTCGTCCTAGCGCTGTACGCGGCGGCCGTGCTGTGGCTGACGTCGCAGCGCTCGCGGGTTACCCCGGCCACGATGGCCATCGGCGCCGTGGCCGGCACCGCTGTGGGTGCCGCCTGGTACGCGATCGGGCCGCTGGGATTCGGCGGAGCTCCGGCCACCAATCCCTGGCTGCCGGGCGCTGATGTTGCGCCCCTCGTGCTGCTGGCGGTGCTCTTGCTGTTCGGCGCGCCGGTGGCGGCCATGGTCGTCGCCGACCGCTGCTACCGCGAGCCAGACGGTTCACCACGCCAGACCGGCGCGCGGATCCGCCAGGTCCTGGCGGCGGGTCTGCTCACCGGCCTGGTGGGCGCGCTGTTCGTCACCGTTGCTGGCTCGGGCACGATCGCGGCGATGCTGACAACGCCCTGGCTGCGAAACTGGCTCTACCATGGACACCCGCTGTCCGGGGTCTCCGGGTTGCAGTTTCTGCTGCGGGGTAGCCCGGCAGCGCTCACTTACAGCCATCAGATCACCGCCGCAGCTGACGCTCCGCCGTTCCTCATGATCTGCCTGGTCTTCCCGTTGATCGCGCTCGTGCTGATCGGACTGGCAGCTCTGCTGGTTCGCGCCGCCGCGGCGGGCCAATCTGACCCGCCGCGAGGCGGCGGCGGCCCGCCTGGCCCGGCGGCCGTGCCTGACAGCCCGGGCGGCGCTCAGCTCGCGGCCGTAACCAGCCATGACGTCGGCTTGGCCGATGGCCTGCTGAGCGTGCACGAGCCAGGCGCTGGCATCGACCAGGACCTGCTCACGGTCGGCTGACGGTCGCGCCGCAGGCAAGCCCGTTCTGCGGAGCGCTGCGCCGGAGCGGGAAAGTAGAACACGTTGCGCCGACGTCGCCGCTGCGCGTGTGCACAGCACGGCAGCGCCCCTGCCGCTCGTCCACAGCGCGGTCGCTTGGGCACGCGGACCGAGGCGTCCTGCGGCACCGTCGGTTCCGGAGGTGGTGCCCGATGGCACTCGCCCGGACGTACGCCATGGCGCTGGCCGGTGTGCAGGGTCACGTAGTGGAGATCGAGGCCGACATCGAAAACGGGCTGGTGGCCTTGTTCCTGGTCGGGCTGCCGGACACCGCGCTGCGGGAGGCGCGCGACCGGATCCGGTCGGCGATCACCAACTCGGGCCAGTCGTGGCCGCAGCGCCGGGTGACGGTCGGGTTGTCACCCGCGAGCCTGCCGAAGCGCGGCTCGGCGTTTGACGTCGGCCTCGCGTGCGCGATACTCGCGGCGGACGGCGTGCTGCCAGGGGAGCGGCTGAGCGGCACGGTGTTCGTCGGCGAGCTGGGCCTGGACGGGCGACTGCGGCCGGTTCCCGGTGTGCTGCCGTCGGTGGCGGGTGCCGCGGTCGCCGGGTTCAACCGGGTGGTGGTGCCGCCAGAGAACGCGGCCGAGGCTTTGCTCGTCCCGGCGATGCAGGTGATCTCTGCGCCCAGCCTGCGCGCGCTGGTCGGCTGGCTGCGTGGCGAGGTATCGGCGCCGCCCGGTCCCGCGGTGTGCGTGCTGGACTCGGGAGCCGGGCTCACGACCGGCCCGCAGGGCGCGGCGACGGCGATACCTCCGCTTGACCTCGCCGACGTCGCCGGTCAGCCGGTCGCGCGGCGAGCGGCGGAGATATGCGCCGCCGGGGGGCACCACCTGCTGCTGCTCGGCCAGCCGGGAGTCGGGAAAACGATGATCGCCGAGCGACTGCCGACGATCATGCCCAGCCTGGACCCCGCCGCGGCACTCGAGGTCAGCGCCATTCACTCGGTAGCCGGCGCGCTGAAGCCCGCCAGGCCGCTGGTGACCGACCCGCCGTTCTGCGCGCCGCACCACACGGCGACCAAGGCCGCGATCGTCGGCGGCGGGAGCGGCATCATCCGGCCGGGCGCGGCGTCGCTGGCGCACCACGGCTGCCTGTTCCTGGACGAGGCACCGGAGTTCGACCGGGATGTGCTCGACGCGCTGCGACAGCCGCTGGAGTCGGGCGAGGTCGTGATCGCGCGATCGGGCCTGACCGCGCGCTTCCCGGCAAGGTTCACCCTGGTGCTGGCCGCGAACCCCTGCCCGTGCGCGAAGACCGCGACGGCCGGGTCGGCGTGCACGTGCACGCCGCTGGTGCGGCGCCGCTACCTCGCCCGGCTATCCGGGCCGCTGCTGGACCGCATCGACGTCAAGGTCGAGCTGCTACCCGTGAGCCGGGCAGAGCTGCTCAGCGATCGCCGGCTCGCCGAGCCGAGCGGCGTCGTGGCGGACCGGGTCAGACACGCGCGGCAGCGGGCCGCGCGGCGGCTGGCCGGCACGCCGTGGCGGCTCAACGCCGAGGTCCCCGGCAGCGAACTGCGGCGCAGCTTCCGTCCCGCCGGCAGCGCGCTGGCACCGCTGGAACGAGCCATGGACCTCGGTCAGGTCAGCGCCCGCGGGACCGACCGGATCATCCGGATGTCCTGGACGCTCGCCGACCTAGCCGGTCAGC
>JASHPF010000410.1 GCA_030038295.1 Streptosporangiaceae bacterium | reverse complement strand
GCGAGCCAGCATGGCCCCGCGATCCTCGACGTGCTCGGTGACGAGCGCGCCGACCTGTCGCGGGTCGTGCTCGGGCACAGCGGCGACGTCAGCCAGCCTGACTACCTGGAGTCGATGGCGAGGGCGGGGCTCGTCCTCGGCATGGACCGCTTCGGCATCGATCACTTCGCCAGCTTCACGGAGCGCGCCGACCTGGTGGTAGAGCTGTGCCGGCGCGGGCTGGCCGACCACATGGTGCTGTCCCACGACTACTCGTGCTACCTGGACTGGTTCCCGCCGGGCTCGCTGGACGACCTGCACAACTGGCACTACCTGCACGTCAGCCGCGACGTGCTGCCCTACCTGCGCGCGCACGGGGTCACCGACGACGAGATCGACGCCATGCTCGTGCGCGCCCCGGCGCGCATCCTTGGTGGCTAGCCGTGCGGCCGGCCGTTCAAGACGAACGGGACGAGCCAGGACTGCGGCCCCGCATCGCCTCGTAGAGCGCGATCGAGCCCGCCGTCGCCGCGTTGAGCGAACTGGCCGAGCCGACCATCGGGATGCCGATCAGCGCGTCGCAGCCAGCGCGCCAGGCGGCGGTGAGGCCGGCCGCCTCGTTGCCGATGACAAGCACCGTCGGACGCCGGAAGTCCACCGCGCGCAGGTCCTCGCGGCCGTCCTCCTCGGCACCGATGACCTGGACCGGCAGCCCGTCGGCCCGCACCTGGCCGACCCAGCCGAGCACCTCCCGGTGTGACGCGGCCC
The DNA here is from genome assembly GCA_030038295.1 of Streptosporangiaceae bacterium. GTDB lineage: Bacteria > Actinomycetota > Actinomycetes > Streptosporangiales > Streptosporangiaceae > JAJYUU01. The sequence goes on along the minus strand of JASHPF010000410.1, from coordinate 5,030 downwards.
GCAGCACCGGCACGCAGAAAAGCGACCCGGTGCTCGCCCGGATGCAGCGCGGGTCGTAAGGATCGGCGGCGTGACCGGTGACGATCAGGGCCGTGCCACCGAAGGCGTCGACCGACCGGATGAGGGTCCCGATGTTGCCGGGACTGGCTGGCCGGTCGAAGACCGTCACCAGCAACCCAGGCGGCACCGGGATCCTGGCGAAATCGTCGGCGGGCATCGCGGCGACCGCGAGCAGCTCGGGGGTCCCCGCCGCCTTCTCCCCCAGCAGCTGCATGAGCTCGGGCGCGACCAGATACCTGGCCACGTCGAGCGAGTCCCACAGCTGCGCGGCCCACGCCGACGGCACCGAGCGGCCATCGTGGAGCAGGGCCCGGACCGGCCAGCCGTGCGCGACGGCCTGCGTGATCGGCCGCACGCCCTGGACGAGGAACTCGCCCGACCGTAGCCGCGTGGTCCGGTTGGTGAGCAGCGACTGCCATCGCTGGAACGTGGCGTTCTGGCTGACTACTCGCGTGACCCCGACGGCCGGGACCGGCCGAGCCGGGGCGCGCGGGTCGGCGGCAGAGTGACGGGCCACCAGGCCAGGCTAGCCGTGGTGGTCAGCGCCGCGGCGAACGACGACCGACAGCGGGGCTCCGGCTGTCGCTGGCGATCCGGGACCTGGTGCACCAGAATCAGCGTGTGCGCCCAGCTGATCACGGTTGCGCCGAGGAGGTAGCAGTTGACCGATGACGCTCCGGCCGAGCTGCACATCGAGCTCGCTGGCGGCCGCGTCCACCTGTTCCGGGGCGGCGCAGGCGAGCCGCTGCTGTTCCTGCACGCCGCCGGCGGCGCCGGTGCATGGCTCGACTTCCACCGGCTGCTGGCCGGTAGCTTCGACGTCATCGCGCCCGACCACCCCGGCTTCGGCGGGTCGGACGACTTCCCCGACGTGGCTGCGATCGACGACCTGGTCTTCCACTACCTCGACGTGCTGGACGCGCTCGGCCTGCAGCGCCCGCACGTCGTCGGCGCGTCGTTCGGCGGCTGGATAGCCGCGGAGCTGGCGGTGACGGCACCGCACCGCATCGGCTCGCTGGTGCTGCTGAGTCCCGCCGGGCTGCGGCTGCCGGCTCACCCGGTGCCGGACATCTTCCTGATGCCGCCGGATGAGCTGGTCGCCACGCTCTTCCAGCACCCGCCAGCGCCGCCGCCCGAGCCAGCCGCCGGGCCGGCCGCGCTGGACATCGACGCCATCCTCGCGGCCTACCGGGACCAGACCGCGCTGGCCCGGTTCTGCTGGTCACCGTATCTGTGCAACCCCAAGCTGGACGGCCGGCTGCACCGGATCACCGTGCCGACGCTCGTCGTCTCCCCCGCGCAGGACCGCCTCATCCCGGTCGCGCACGGCAGGCGCTACGCCGAGCGCATCCCCGGCGCGCGGTTTACCGAGATCGGGGACTGCGGGCACGCGATGTACTTCGAGCGGCCCGCGGAGTTCGCGGCCGTCACGGTCGACTTCCTGGCCTCGGGTGAGCAGGCGAACGGAGTGCGCCGGTGAAGTTCAGCTTCTTCCACCTGATGCCCTACCCGTACCTGCCCGACGACTTCGACCAGTACCCGTCGTCGTCGCTGACGTTCCCGAACAAGCACTTCGACCCCAAGCTCGGCAACCAGCTCTACCACCGGTACCTGGACGAACTCGAGTACGCCGAGCAGGTCGGGTTCGACGGCCTGGCTGTCAATGAACACCATCAGAGCGCCTACGGCCTGATGCCGTCCCCCAACATCATGGCCGCGGCGCTTGCCCGGCGCACCGACCGCGCGCGGATCATGGTGCTCGGTAACGCCATCGGCATTCGCGGCAACCCGCTGCGTGTCGCCGAGGAGATCGCGATGCTCGATCACCTCAGCAACGGCCGGGTGGACTCCGGGTTCGTCCGCGGGATCGGCTGGGAGTACTTCGCGCACAGCATCAGCCCGACGCTGTCGCGCGCCCGGTTCAACGAGGCGCACGACCTGATCATCAAGGCGTGGACGTCCGACGAGCTGTTCCAGTGGATCAGCCCCCACTACGAGTACCGGTACGTGAACCTCTGGCCGCGGCCGCTGCAGCAGCCCCATCCCCCCGTGTACATTCCCGGCGCCGGCAGCACCGAGACGATGCGATTCTGCGCCGAGCACCGGTACACCTACATGTCGGTGTACGCGCCGACGCACGTGGTCCGCCGCTGGTTCGACGGCTACCGGCAGGCCGCGGCCGACCTCGGCTACGTGCCCGACCCGGAGAAGATCGCGCTGTCCATCCCCATCTACGTCGCCGACAGCGACGAGCGGGCGCACCGCGAGGCGCGGCCGGCCGTCGAATGGCTCTTCTATAAGGGGCTGAAGCAGCCTATGGAGCTGGTGAACCCGCCTGGCTACATGTCGCAGGCCTCCATGCGCGGCCTGCTCATGACGGAGCGGAAGCCGTTCTCCCAGCTGAGCTACCCAGAACTGCTGGCCGAGGGCTACGCGATCGTCGGCAGCCCGGCCACGGTGGCGAGCCGGCTGCGCGAGATGTACACCGAGCTCGGCGGGTACGGACAGCTCATCGGGCTGTTCGCGATCGGCCCGAGCACGCACGAGCAGACCACCAGGAGCACCGAGCTGTTCGCGTCCCACGTGATCCCCGAGCTCCGCACCCTCGGCGTCGGGGCGGCCCCGACGGCCGGCCCGACCGCCTCCTCGCCCGCATGACCGCCGCCGACACCGGGATACCGAGCGGCGACCCTGGGCAGCCGGCCGCGGACACCGGGCGCGACGGGCTGCTCGCCGGCATCCGCGCGCACCGCGAGGAGTTCGAGGCAGCCGGCGAGCGATCAGAACAGCTGCGCACGTTGCCGCCGGACACCGTCGAGACGCTGCGCGGCCTCGGCGTGTTCTGGCTCAAGACGCCGGCGGACCTCGGCGGGGCCCCGCTGAACCCGATCGAGTTCTGCGACGTGATCGAGGAACTGGCGTACGCGGACGCCTCGACCGCGTGGACGGCCATGATCGGCGCCGGGTGCGGCGGGCTGGCGAGCGGCTGGCTGCCGGAGGCGGGGGCGCGGCGCGTGTTCGCGCCCGACCGGCCGCTGCCGGTCGTCGCGGGCCAGCTGCAGCCGCGGGGCACCGGACGGCCCGTGCCGGACGGTTACGTGGTAACCGGACGGTGGAGCTTCGCCAGCGGCATCATGCACGCCAGCTGGCTGATCGGCGCCCTCCGTGCGCCCGCAGCTCCGGCCGCCACCGCAGCGCAATCCGCGCCGGACGGCGAGCGGATCGTGGTCTTCCTGCTGCCCAAGGACGAGGCCGAGGTGATCGACAACTGGCACGTGGCGGGTCTGCAGGGCACCGGCAGCATGGACTTCCGGGTGGACGAGCGGTTTGTCCCGGCCGAGATGACCTACGAGCTCGGCGCGCCGGCCGTGCGCGGCGGCGAGCTGTTCCGCCTTGGCATGCCCGCGTTCGTGTCTAACGAGGTGCCCCCCTTCTGCATCGGGATCGCCCGGCGCGCGCTGGCCGACACGGCCGCGCTCGCCGGGCACACCACGCGGTGGGCGGGCGGTCCGAAGCTCAGCGAGCGTGCCGTCTTCCTGAAGGAGCTGGGCCGGGCCGAAGTGAAAATCAAGGCGGCCAGGCTGGCGCACAGGGACGCCGTCGAGGAGGTCTGGGCAACCGCTCGGGCGGGAACGGTGCCGCCCGAGTCTCAGCAGCTCGCAATCACCACGGCGTCGGTGTTCGCGGTAGAGACCTGCGCCGAGGTCATCTCCGATCTGTTCCGGTACGGCGGCGGCCGGGTGCTGTCGCTGTCGAGCCCCATGCAACGGCACCTGCGCAACGCGCTCGCGGCCCGCCAGCACATCGCCGTCTCGGAGGAGTTCTACGAGGCCGCGGGCCGGCTGCGGATCGAGGCCGCGACGGGACCCGGGTAGCGGCCGGGCCGCCGCGGCACAGCCCGGCCGGCCGACATCAGGTCCGCAGGATGTTGACCGCTCGCGCGATCACGAGCACGCCGACGGCCAGCGAGACCGCCGACTGGACGAGCATCGTCAGCTTCGCCCACCTGGCGAGCGGCATCACGTCGGTCGGGCTGAACGCGGTGGCGTTCGTGAACGACAGGTACAGGTAGTCGACGAACCGCGGCTCCCAGTCGGGCGGCGCCAGCTGGGGGGAAGCCATCTGCGGGAACATGAGGTCCGGATGCCGGCGGGTACCTTGCGCCCGCGCCACCGGCCCGCCCCGGTCGAACTCCCAGTACCACAGCCCGAACGCGATCACGTTGGTAGCCCAGATGGACGCGCCGGTGGCGAACAGCGGGGCGGCCTCGCTGCCCGCCTTGCCATCCAGGATCGCGCGGATCAGCAGGACCGCCGACGCCACGTTCGCGATGGTGATGAGCGCGATCAGCGCGATGCTCGCCATCCGGACCGCCGGCCCGCGGCGTTCGATGCGAACCGGGTTGGCGATGCTGAGCCCGATCAGCAGCGCAACCTCGAGGGTCGGCAGCAGCCACGACGGCAGCGGCTCCGTGAACTTCGCCGGGAGCAGGAACTGCAGCACGATGGCACCGACCACGCTCAGCGTGATCGGCCAGCGTTGCTCGCCCTTCGTGCTCCGCAGCCAGGCAGGGACCGGCACGTGCTCGCCGCGCAGGCGACTCAGCTCCCCGCCCGGGGCATTCGGTCCGGGCTGTGTCATCGGTGCAAGGTTACGGGCCGACCGCGCCAGCGATCAGGGCGGGGCGCGATCGTCACGCCGACCGCCGGCGGGCGGGTCCGCGGGCTCAGCGACGAGACACCCGGAAGCCGACGGCCACGACGCCGAGGCCGCCGACCGCGATGATCGGCCCGAGCACCGACCACAGCGTCGTGCCCGTCATCACGCTGCCGGTCAGGTAGCCAAGCCCCTGCAGCGCAAAGATCACCCCGGCGATCGTGACGAGCACGCCGGCACCGACGATCAGGGCTCTCCGCATGAGTGACCTCGTTCCGCGCGCTGACACCGTCGCGCGCAACGTTACTTGCCGG
>JASHPF010000409.1 GCA_030038295.1 Streptosporangiaceae bacterium | reverse complement strand
GCGGACCGCCCCGCGGCTGAGGGCACTGGCGCCCCCCGTAGCGCGGCGGGCCGGGCCGCGCGCCGGGAGCCCTCGGCGAGCACGCCCGCGGGTGGCGACCCGTCACCGAGCAGGAACTGCAGCACCGCCCTTGCAGCGGGCCGCTCGGGCGAGTTCAGCCGGAGACACTGCTCCACCGGCTCGCGAACCGGGTCGGGCAGAAAGGCGAGGTCCTGACCTGCCGGCGGGTGACCGGTGGCGGCAAAGACGACGGTCTGCGCCCACGCGAACATGTCGGCAGACGGCGTGGCCGAGCCGTATGGCGGGGTGATGCCGAACTCCACCACCCGCGGTGGCCCCTCCGGCGGCAGGATGACGTACTGGGGGCCGAAGCTGCCGTGTACCAGGCCGGCCTGGTGGACCGAGGCAAGGCCGGTCGCCATACCGATGGCGAGTGCCTCGAGTTCCGGACCGGAGCGGACGCCGTCTGCGGCGACCACCTCGAGCAGCGACTGACCCTGGATGTACTCGCTGACCAGGTAGGCAGTGTCCGCGTCGAGTCCGGCGTCGAGGACACGAGCGGCGCAGAAGGGCGGCACCCGCTTGGCAACCGCCGCCTCCGCGGCAAACCTGTCCCTGGCTGCAGCGTCCCTGGCCCAGTCACCGCCGAGCAGGCTGATGGCGACTTCGGCGCCGTCTGCGGCCGCGCCGATGAAGATGGGGTCGTCCGACGGCAGGCCGGCCAGCCGCCCGGTCAGCCGGTATCGCCCGACCCGCGTAGGGTCGCCCGCACGCAGTGGCACCTGGTGAGGCATGGACCGGACTCCGCCTGGGCAGCGTGTGACCTGTGATGCGGTTCGTACCATACGCACTTTTGCAGACGGCGGTGCGCGGAATCCGCGAAATTACTGCGAAGTAAATCGCTGGTCACGCGCTTCCCGCCCACCCCCGGCGGGGAATATTCGCCAGCTTGGCGGGTGTTCGGTTACCGGTCCTCGCGACGCGCGCGCTCGAAGGTGGCCCGGTAGGTGTGAAGCCGGGCCTGGCGTGGCAGAATTCCCCGCCGGATTCGGGCACAAGACAGCGGTCCTGAGCGTTACAACCGCGCGGAACGAGTTAGTAAAGATGGAGGGGTAAGGGCCGAGATGGCTACTGACTACGACAGCCCGCGGAAGACGGACGACGACGTCACGGAGGACAGCCTGCAGGAGTTGCAGGCGCGCCGGATGGACAAGTCATCCACGGCGATCGACATCGACCCCGATGACATTGCCGAGTCGCTTGAGCTTCCGGGTGCAGACTTGTCGAACGAGGAGCTCTCGTTCCGGGTGATTCCGCGCCAAGCGGACGAATTCACGTGTTCGAGTTGCTTCCTTGTGCATCACCGGAGTCAGCTTGCTGACAACCGGGGTGGTCAGCTGGTTTGCCGGGAATGCGCGGCGTGACCTGCATCGACATTGGCTGGGCCGGGTAGGTGATGCCCGGCCTGACCTAACGGCCGTCGAGTCGGCTAATGCACTCCGGCGCACCGCAGGTGCGACCGGACCCACGGCAGACCCTTCCGCAAGCGCAGCGCGCGGCCCGGCTGGCCAGCCAGGCCTGATAGTCGCCAAGCGTGATGGTGCCGTCACTGCGCTCGATGCTGTAGACCTGGCGAATCACGCCGCCCGGCAGCGCGATGTACTCCCGGGGGATTGCGTCCACCCCTCCAGTGTGGCCCACATTCGGCCCGCCGCGACCGGTATGGCCTCGCGGCTTCAGCGGACATCCCAGCTGCGGCGCTCGTCGCCGCGCGGATCGAGCACCACCGTGCCGGGACCGGCGGTCGCGCCGAAGGTCATCACGGGGTAGCTCGCGTCGAATGCCTTCCAGCCGGGGTCGCCGCTGGCGGCGAACCGGATCCAGGTGGCGTGCATCTCGGCTGCCAGGTCTGTCGGCGGGCTGGCCCCGATCCCGAGGCGCGCGTCGGGTGCGCTCAGGTTGTCGAAGACGAACGGGATCTCCAGCGAGTGGGCGGCCCCGAGATCCTGGACCTGGCTCCGCCAGGCGAACTCGTAGAGATAGGTGAAGGCGGGCCCGGCGGCGCGCGCCTCGGCGGCGGCGAACAGCGGGTTGCGGAAGAACCTGTCGGTGACCAGGGCGCACATCAGGTCGCCAGCCCTGGCTCCGGGCCGGTTGGCCTCGTAGCGCGCGGCGGTTTCCTGGCTGATGCCGAGCATGCCGAGGACGGCCGGCAGCATGTCGGCCGTCACCGCCGCAGCGAGGCCGTTCGGCACGGCGAACAGCCGGAACTCTTCGGTGTTGGTCCCCGCGAGCAGCGGTATGTCGGCTCCGTGCCCCGCGGCCAGCGCCGCCTGCGGGTGCATCGGCAGCACGTCGCCGTCGAGGACGGGGAGAAACGCCATGGCGGTGGCTACGACGCTGGCTCCCCAGCGAGCCGGATCTGGTGCCGCGGCCATCGCCTCCCGCACCGCGGCCTGCGCCGTGATCAGCTTGTCGAGCGGCAGCCCGGCCAGGCTCGCGCCGGTCGCGTCGAAACCCAGCATGGTGCTCAGCTCGCCTGTCACCAGCCGCGCGTCCGCCGGGTCGGCGCCCGCCTGAGCTGCGCCGCTCTGCGCGATGACGCGGCGGAACAGCCCGCGGGCGCGCGGCATGCCGAGCAGCGCCGTCACGCTCATCGCGCCCGCGGACTCGCCGAAGATGGTGACGTTGCCGGGGTCGCCACCGAAGGCGGCGATGTTGTCGCGCACCCACTCCAGCGCCGCGACCTGATCCAGCAGGCCGCGGTTGGGTGGCGCGTCGGGCAGGAGGGCGAACCCGTCGATACCGAGCCGGTAGTTGATGCTGACGAAGACGACGCCGTCGCGCGCGAACGGCCACCCGTCGTACATGGCCACGGCCGAGTTGCCATTGGCGAACGCGCCGCCATGGATCCACACCATGACGGGGGCGCGGCCGGCCAGGTCTGGCGTCCAGACGTTCAGGTTGAGCCAGTCGTCGCCGGGGATATCCGGCTCGGGCAGCAGCGTGTCGAACGGCGCCACGTAAGCAGGCTTGGGCGGCGTGGGGCCGAACCTCGTGCACTCCAGGACGCCGTCCCAGCGCTCTGGCGGCTCCGGCGCAGCGAACCGGAGCGGGCCGGTCGGGCTGGCCGCGTACGGGATGCCGAGGAACCTGGTAACCCCGGCCGCGAGGTCGCCGCGAACCGCACCGTACTGAGTAGTAGCCGTGGTCATGCGGGCACTGTGCCACACGGCGCCGCGCCGCAACAAGGCGGGCTGCGCCGGTGCACGGCTGGCGGCACGGGGGAGTAGGCTCGCGAGCCGTGGCAGATCGAAGCGCCGCTTCAGGCGGCGGGGCGGTGACCGACGCCAACGACTGGCGGCTGACGGTACGGCTGCGCGACGAGAACCAGGCCGACCAGGCGGTCCGGCACCTGAGCGCGCACACCGTCGAGGGCGAGGTTCAGCGGCAGCTGGGCGGCCGGGTGGTGGTCGGGACCGATGGCGGACACGAGCTCTTCCTCTACACCCACAGCCGGGACGCGGCGGCCACCGCCCAGGACTCGGTAGCCAGCCTGCTAGCCGGTCACGGCATCGATGCCGAGTACACCCTGGACCGCTGGCATCCCATCGCCGAGGACTGGGAGCCAGCAGACGTGGCGCTGCCGTCCAGCGCGGTGGAGACCGCCGCCGAGCGGCAGCGCCTGGATGCCGAGGAGACCAGCGAGTCGCTCGCGAGCGGGGTCGCGCTCTTCGAGGTCCGGGTGCAGCTGCCCGTGCACCGCGACGCGACCGCGCTCGCCGATCGGCTGCGCGCCGCCGGGTACTCGGTCGTGCGGCGCTGGCGGTTCCTGGTCGTCGGTGCGAACAACGCCGACCAGGCCGAGGAGTTCGCCGCCGCGATCCGTCAGCAGGCACCGGCCGGCGCGATCATCACCACGGAGGAAGTGGGGCCGATGCGGCCCTACACGGCGTTCGAGATCGCGGCGGGCTCGGGGATCTGACCGCGCGCGCCAGCCGGGCTCGGCTGGCGCAGCATCCAGCCGCGGCCCGAGGGGTCGAGCGGCCGGGCTCGGTTCGCTGGCAGGATTGAGGTCGTGGATGCTGCCGCGGCACGGGTTCCGATCGATGTCGAGAGCCACGCGCGGCGAGCCCGTGAGGGCCCATGCTTCATCTGCGCGATGCTGGCGGGCGAGCTTCGTTACCGCCATCACCTGCTCTACGAGGACCAGCACGCGGTCGCCTTCCTGTACTCGCTGAGCCTCGGCAGCCACCAGGGCAACGCGCACCTGCACTGGCACCTCGCGCCATTGCCGCCGGGCGTCCCGTACGAGCACCAGCAATGCCACGCGCTCATGGCAGAGCACGGCGTCCTGGACGTCACCGAGCAGCAGCAGGCCGAGTCCGCCGCTCAGATCAGGGCCTATCTGGGCGGCGGGAGGTCTGGATCATCTCTGGCCGGGACGGCCAGTCCGGGCGAGCCGGGCCAGTGAGAGGCTGGATCGCATGGCGAAGCATGCCGAGCTGGTGTTCGCGGGCGGGCCGATCTACACCGCGAGCGCTGATCGCCGCCGCGTCGTGCGGGCTCCAGGCCCGGGCGGTCGTCCGGCTACGGCGGTCGCGGTCGCCGACGGCCGCGTCGCGGCCGTCGGCGACCCGGCGGACCGTGACTTCGCGGACCTGATCGACAGGCGAACCGACGTCGTGGACCTGACCGGCCGGGCGCTGCTGCCGGGATTCCAGGACGCGCACGTGCACCCTGCGTTCGCCGGCGTCACGATGATGGGCTGCAGCCTGATGGGCGTGGCGACGCTAGACGAGGCGCTGGTCCGGATCGCGGCGTACGCGGCCCGGCATCCGGACCAGGCGTGGATCGCCGGCTCGGGCTGGCGGATGGAGTGGTTCGCCGGCGGAACCCCGGACCGGCACGCGCTCGATCGGGTGACCAACGGGCGCCCCGCGTATCTGACCAACCGAGACGGCCACGGTGCCTGGGCTAACACCGGCGCCCTCGAGGCGGCTGGCCTCGACGCCCGCACGGCCGATCCGCCCGACGGCCGGATCGAGCGGGAACCCGACGGCAGCCCGCAGGGCACGCTGCACGAGGGTGCGGCGAACCTGGTCGGTCGGCTCGTGCCCGAGCTCACCGTCCAGGATCGGCTAGCGGGGCTGCTGCTGGCGCAGCGGCACCTGCACGCGCGCGGCGTGACGGCGTGGCAGGACGCGATCGTGGGGGAGTACCTCGGCAGCCAGGACCCGCTGCCGGTCTACCTGGCCGCGGCGGCCAGCGGTCAGCTGACCGCTCGCGTGCTCGGCGCGCTGTGGTGGGACCGCGCGAGGGGCGAAGAGCAGCTGGCCGAGCTGCTCGGGCGCCGCGAGCGCGCCCGCGGCGTCGAGGCCGCGGACGGCCCGACCCGGTTCCGGGCCGAAACCGTGAAGATCATGCAGGACGGTGTGGCAGAGAATTTCACCGCGGGCATGCTCGAGCCCTACGTGGATCCCGCGGGCTGCCATTCGCACGGCAGCGGGTTGTCCTACGTCGACCCCGCGGTCCTGCCCGGCTACGTGACGCAGCTGGACGCCGCGGGCTTTCAGGTTCACTTCCACGCGATCGGCGACCGCGCGGTTCGGGAGGCGCTCGATGCGATTGAGGCGGCCCGCGCGGCGGCTGCCCGCACCGGCGGCGAACGCCGGGACAACCGGCCGCACATCGCCCACCTTCAGGTCATGCACCCTGCCGACGTGCCGAGGTTCGCCGCGCTCAACGTGACGGCCACGATGCAGGGGCTCTGGGCCGCGCACGAGCCGCAGCTGGATGAGCTCACCATCCCGTTCCTCGGCGCCGACCGGTCGCGGCGTCAGTACCTGTTCGGTGACCTGCTGCGCTCCGGCGCTCGCCTAGCGGCGGGCAGCGACTGGGCGGTTAGCAGCGCCAATCCGCTCCGAGCCATCCACGTCGCGGTGAACCGGGCACTGCCCGGCGCCGCCGGACCAGCGGCGGAGCCGTTCCTGCCGGAGCAGCGGGTGGACCTCGCGACCGCGCTGGCCGCTTACACGACCGGCTCGGCGTACGTGAACCACCTGGACGACGAGACCGGCGCCATCGAGCTCGGCAAGCTGGCGGATCTGGTTGTGCTGGACCGTGACCCCTTCGAGCATCCGGCTGCCGACATCGGCACCACGGCAGTGGTCGCGACCTACGTTCAAGGTCAACAAGTCTATTTATCGATATCTCGATAGAAAGTGAGCGCCCGACATGCCGGTCGTCACGACAGAGCTTGGCCGCGGGGGTCCGCTGGTGTCGAGGGTCGGCCTCGGCCTCATGGGCATGTCCGGCGTGTACGGCCCGGCGGACCAGGGTGAGAGTACGGCCACGATTCGCGCCGCGCTGGACGCCGGGGTCACGCTGCTGGACACCGGTGATTTCTACGGCATGGGGCATAACGAGTTGCTGCTCAGGGACGCGCTCCGGGGCGTCGACCGGTCGAGCGTGTTCATTCAGGTCAAGTTCGGCGGCCAGCGCGATCCGCGCGGCGCCTTCATCGGACACGATGCGAGCCCGGTGATGGTGAAGAACTCCCTCGCTTACTCGCTGACGCGGCTCGGCACCGATTACGTCGACCTGTACCAGCCCGCGCGGCTCGACCCGCGGGTTCCCATCGAAGACACGGTCGGCGCCATAGCCGAGATGATCGACGCCGGCTACGTCCGCTATCTGGGCCTGTCGGAGATGGGCCCCGACACCATCAGGCGCGCTGCCGCCGTGCACCCGGTGACCGCGCTGCAGATCGAGTACTCGCTCATGAGCCGCGGGATCGAGAACCAGATCCTGCCGACGGTGCGCGAGCTCGGCGTCGGCGTCACCGCCTACGGCATCATGTCCCGCGGGCTGCTGTCTGCCGCCAGCGCCAGGGCGATCGGCGCTGGCGACCCGCGTACCCGGTTCCCTCGGTTCCAGGCGGAGAACCTGCGGCGCAACCTCGCCCTGGTGGCCGGGCTGGAACGGGTGGCGGCCGACAGCGGCGCCAGCACCGCCCAGCTCGCGATCGCGTGGGTGCTTTCGCGCGGTGCCGACATCGTGCCGCTCATCGGCACCAAGCGGCGCGATCGGCTCGGCGAGGCGCTCGGTGCTCTGGAGCTGGTGCTCAGCCCCGATCAGCTGGCAGCGATCGAGGCTGCGGTGCCCGCGGCCCAGGTCGCGGGCACCCGCTACGACCCGGCCCAGATGGCTGTGCTCGACAGCGAGCCGGTCATCGAGGAGCGCGGCGCCGGGCTGCGCACGGACGGCCGTTAGCTCTCGGTCTGCGCGGCCAGGTACTTCGCCAGGTTGTCGAGCATCCACTCGGTACCGCCCTGGCGCGCCTCGAGGGTGTCGATGCCGTCGAGGAAGGCGCCCTGCTCGGTGTACGTCAGCCTGGTACCGCCGTCGTCGGGCCCGATCTGAACGGTGGCGAGGGACACCGACATGCGGTCCTCGCCGGCGTACATCTCGTAGCAGTAGACGATCCGCTCCGCGGCCACGATGTCGTAATACCGTGCGTCGTAGCGATAGGTCGTGCCCTCGGGCGTCAGCCCGCCGAAGCGCTCGTACCCGCCGACCCGGAAATCGAACTCGCCCTCGGTGCCATCCGACTTGTAGTCCGGGTCGTCCATCCAGACGCCCTTCGCTTCCCAGCTCGCCCAGGCCGCGAACACCCTGGCCGGCTCGGCGGGGTAGGTGCGCTCGACCACAAAGGTGCCATGGCTGACGGAACGCTCGGTCATTGCTTCTCCTCGGGGTAGCTGAGTGGCTTGTCGGCCGTGTCGGCCAGGTAATCGCCGAGCCGGTCGAGGCGGCGCTCGATGAGCGTGCGCCGCTCGGTGATCCAGCTCTCGGCGGACCGGAGCGCGACCGGGTTGATGGTGCACGTCCGGGTCCGGCCGAGCTTCGCGGTCCGGATCAGGCCGCTGGCCTCGAGCAGCTGCACGTGCTGCAGCACGGCAGCCAGCGACATGTCCAGCGGCCGGCCGAGTTCGCTCACCGACGCCGGGCCCCGGCTGAGTCGCTCGACCATCGACCGTCTGCCGGGATCGGCGAGGGCGTGAAACACCCGGTCCAGATCCGGCGCATAGTTAAGCATGCTCTTGAGCATGACCGAGGAGGAGTCAATAGTCAAGTGACCGGTTGAATGTCCGCGGGGCCGGCCAGGATGAGTGTCGGGCAGGATAGACGCCGTGTCGTTCTCCGAGGAGGCCGTCGTGTCAGCGGTACAGGACGTGCCGGCCGCGCCCGCGCACGCTCGGCGGTTCGCGGCGCAGCTGCTGTGCGGCCCGCCGGCCACGACCCCGCTCCAGGTAGTGGAGCGGCTGCTCGCGATCCAGGGCCAGGATCCGCGGGGCGCCCGGCTGGCAGTGCGCGCCAGGACAACCGGACTCACCGGCGCAGACGTGGACCGGGCCCTGACGCAGGACAGGTCACTGCTGATCACCTGGCTCAACCGGGGCACGCTGCACCTGATCCGGACTGAAGACTACTGGTGGCTGCACCGGCTGACCGCGCGAGCGCAGTACCAGGTCGGCTGCAGGCGCATCCTCGCCAGGCTCGGCGTGTCGGCGGGCGCCGCCGACCGCGGTGTCGACGTCGTCGAGCGCGCGCTCGCGGCCGACGGCCCGCTGACCAGGGCGCAGCTGGCCGAACGGCTCCAGCGAACCGGGCTACCCGCCGACGGCGGGGCAGCGCTGCACGTGCTGATGCTCGCCAGCCTGCGCGGGCTGGCGGTGCGCGGGCCCGTGATCGGCGGCCAGCATGCGTACGTGCACGTCCGGTCGTGGCTCGGGGAGTCGCCGCTCGAGCCGGAGCCCGGCCGAGCGCTCGGCTGGCTCGCCCGCCGATACCTGGCCGGGCACGGCCCCTCGAGTGATCGCGATCTGGCGAAATGGGGGGGCGTCCCCGTCACCTGGGCCCGTCGCGGCCTGACCGAGATCGCGACCGAGTTGCGAGACCGGCCCGACGGGCTTGCCGAACTCGCCACCGCATCGACCCCGGCGGGTCCGCCGCCGCCGCGGCTGCTTGGGCCGTTTGATCCGGTGCTGCTCGGCTGGGTGTCGCGCGTGCCGGTACTCGGTGGTCATCAGGAGATTGTCACGGATAACGGCCTGTTCCGACCGTTCGCGCTGGTGGCTGGCCGGGCTGCCGGAACCTGGACGTATCAGGGCGGCCAGGTGGTCCTGATCCCGTTCGGCGTACTGCCCGCGGACGCCGCGGACGCACTCGCGGCCGAGGCCGACGACGTGCGCCGTTACCTTTCTCAGGAGCCGGACCTTGCCACTGATGAGGGGTCACGATGAAGGTGCCTGAGCTGGCCGACCTGCCGTTTGCCGCCGCGCTCACCCGACACGACGGCGACCTGGACGCCGAGCTTGACTACGACACGGTGCTGTTTGAGCGGGCGGAATTCGACGACCCGCAGGGACCTAACGCGCGTTTCCTCGACTGCGCGTTTCGCCAGGTGTCGATCAGCGACGGCAGGATGCCCAGGGCCAGCCTGCGGGGAGTCTGGCTGCGGGATGTGCGGTTCACCGGCACCCTGCTAGCCGAGAGTGGCTGGCAGGACGTCACCGTGATCGGCTCGAGCCTGGCCGGCGTGCAGCTGTTCGGCGCCGAGCTCCGCCGGGTTGTGTTCAGCGGCTGCAAGCTCGACTCGGTAAACCTCAGGGCGGCACGACTGACCGGTGTCACCTTCGACCGGTGCGTGCTGCGGGACGTCGACTGTGGCGGCGCGACGCTGACGCGCTGTGCGTTTCCCGGCTCCGAGCTGACCAGGGTCGATTTCAGCAAGGTGAGAATGGAGCAAACCGACCTGCGGGGTGCCTCGCTCGGCATCGTCATCGATTCCGACTCGCTGCGAGGCGCGATCATTAGCTCAGCCCAGCTGGCGATCGCGGCACCGGTACTCGCCGAGACGCTGGGTATCGTCGTCGACGACGATCTGCCCGTCAGCTAGCCCGCGTGCCTGCTCCGCGATCCCGTCAGCCAGGGCCGGCTGGAAAAGCTCGGCCGGCCGGTCCGCGCGAGCCTCCGGCAGTCGGCGCCGTGCCAGTTGCCGCCGGACCAGCGCCTCCGCGCTGAGCACCAAGGCCAGGATCGCCGCCGCGACGATGCCGTCTAGCCAGAAGTGATTGGCGGTGACCACTACCACGAGGGTGGTCACGGCTGGGTACAGGATTATGAGCCAGCGCCAGCGGCCAGCCGTCGTCGTAATGACGGCCGCAGCGACTAGCAGAGCCCAGCAGACGTGTACTGACGGCATCGCCGACAGCTGGTCCGGGTCGAATCCAGCCACGCTGGAGTAGACAGACTGGTGGTACAGCACCGCCGTGTCCACGAGCCCGGTGCCTGGCAGCATCCGGGGCGGTGCCACCGGTATGAGCTGGATGAGCAGGCACAGGCCGGTGGACGCCACCAGCGTGGTCCGCCATTGGCCGTAGCGGTCCCGATGCCGCACGAACAGCCAGATCATGCACGCGATCAGCACCGGGAAGTGGAGCGTGTCGTAGTAGAGGTTGAAGAACTCGATGACGAGCGGATGGGGCAGGAACAGCCGCTGTACCGAGGTCTCGCTGGGCAGGTGCAGGTCGCGCTCGAACTGCCAGATCCAGCGCGACCGGCCGAGCGCGCCGGCCGGGCTGACGAGCGAGAACGACCCGGCGTACTGCCAGAGCGCGAACAAGCCAAGGATGAGACCCGACTCCAGCGTTCCGGTGGCGATCCTGGTCAGCCCGGGCCTGTGCGTCGCGCGGAGGACGAGGGTGGTGAGAAAGAGGCCGGCCGCTGCCTCGGCTGCCTGCTCCCAGCCGAGGTCGAGGTTGATCACGCCGCCTGCCCCCGCCGGCCCGGCCACTGGGCAGGGGCGCAGGCTGTCACCCTGTCAGGTTACGGGTAGCTGACGACACGCCGACGGGCAGACTGCGCAATCGCGGCTTCGGCGCGACCTTCTCCGTCTTCAGTGCTGATCGGGGCGCGTCAGCGAGGCCGGATCTGGATGCTGCCTGGGCAGCACTACCTCGGCTGAGACGTCTGCGGCGAGTCGGACGATATCTCCGTCAGCGAGCCGGACGCTGATCCCTGGCAGGACCCGGTCGCCGTTGACAAATGTGCCGTTGGTCGAGTTCTCGTCCCGGATGCTGGCATGACCGGCGTCGTCCACCGCGACGGTCGCGTGCCGTCGCGACACGTTTTCGTAGTGCGCGAAGGCGGCCGCCACGAGTGATTCTGCGGGGTCACGGCCCAGCAGCACGGCGGTTCCGGCGGGCACCTCCACGTTGCCGGTAGGAAACGTCAGCCGGAGCACGGCCGAGGAGATCGCGCCGCCGAGATGGTCGGGGCGCAGGGACTCCTGCATCACTGTGCTGGCGGCGGGCATGTCGTCGTCCCTGGCAGCTCGCGGCAGGTTGGCACCGCAGGTGAAGCAGATCAGGTCGCCGGCCTTCACCTCAGCCGCGCAGTTGGGGCACGTCAGCGTCGCCATCACAGGTCCTCCCAGACTTCACGGCCGGTGGCCCGACCAGCCAGCCGCGGCAATGCTCGGACGAGAGATTAACGTGCCGGGCCATGCCGATGTGCCACGCCTCGGTCCCCTCTCGGCTTCAGGCCGCTGACCAGGACGGATGCCGTACGATCCGAGGTATGGTCGGCTTCACGCTCAATGACGAGCAGGAGGCGCTCCGATCCACCGTCGAGCAGTTCGCTCGCGAGGTGGTGGCGCCGGTGATCGGGGGTCACTACGAGCGGGGCGAGTTCCCCTACGACGTGGTGGCCAGGATGGGCAAGCTGGGCTTGTTCGGCTTGCCGTTTCCTGAGCAGTACGGCGGCATGGGCGGCGACTACTTCGCCTTCTGCCTGGCGCTCCACGAGCTGGCCCGGGTTGATTCCTCGGTGGCCATTACGCTCGAGGCTGCTGTCGCGCTCGGCGCCATGCCCATCTACCGATTCGGGACGATGGCGCAGAAAGATCGCTGGCTGCCCGAGCTCTGTCTGGGTGAACGGCTGGGCGCGTTCGGGCTCACCGAGCCGGGCGGCGGCTCCGACATCCCCGGGGGGATGCGAACGACTGCGCGCCTCGACGGCGACTACTGGCAGATCGACGGGTCCAAGGCGTTCATCACCAATTCCGGGACCGCCATCACTTCCGTCGTGACCGTGCTGGCCTGGAGCGGCGGGCCCGGCCGGTCCGACGCCAGCCGGGACATATCCGCGATCATGGTGCCCGCTGGCAGCCCGGGCCTCACCGTGGGCCCGGAGTACTCGAAGGTGGGCTGGTGCGCGTCGGATACCAGGGAGCTAGCTTTCACCGCGTGCCGGGTACCGCGCGAGAACCTGCTGGGAGAGTGCGGCCGGGGTTACGCACAGTTCCTGCAGACCCTGGACGAGGGCAGAGTCGCGATCGCGGCGCTGTCGGCGGGCCTGGCGGCGGGCTGTGTGGACGAGTGCCTGCGCTACGCGAGGGAGCGGACGGCCTTCGGTCATGAGCTCGGCCACTATCAGGCCATCCAGTTCAAGATCGCGGACATGGCTGCGCGCGCACACGTCGCGCGGCTGGCCTGGTACGACGCGGCAGCGCGACTGACGGCGGGTGAGCCGTTTAAATCGCAGGCCGCGATCGCGAAACTGACGTGCGCCAACGCAGCGATGGACAACGCCAGGGATGCGACGCAGATCTTCGGCGGCTACGGCTTCATGAATGAGTTCCCGGTCGCCAGGTTCTACCGGGACGCCAAGGTGCTGGAGATCGGCGAGGGCACCTCAGAGGTCCAGCGCATGGTCATCGCCCGGCAGCTAGGGCTTGCGCGGTCTGGCTAAGCCGCGGGCCGTGCTAGCTCCCTAGCTGCCCGGCTTGACGATCATGAGCGGCACTGCCGGTGCCTGCCCTGACTTGATCATGTTGAAGTCGGACATGAGCCGCACCACTCGCTCCAGGTCGATCGCGCTGGTCGAGGTCGGGTACGTGCCGATCGTCGACAGGTCGGCATCCTCCGCGCTCATCCCCGTGGTCTTCGGCAGGATCTGCTGAACCTGGCCGACCATGGCCGCCTCCGCCTGCGCCTTGTCAAGGGCGGCCTGGAAGTCGGCCACGGCGCCCGGGTTGTCCTTGACCCACGCCTTCATGGCGACGTACCCGGTCAGCGGCAGGCTCGCGGTGGACCCGCTGCAGACGTCGAAGACCTCGGTGGCGCCGAACTCGCTCTGGGCTTCGTAGATGTACGGCTCGCTGACCAGGACGGCGGGCAGCCGGTGCTGCTCCAGCGCGGTGATCTCCTGCTGCTGCGACATCGGCACCCAGGTGATCGTCTCGGCGTCGTTACCCAGGTAGTTGGACAGGACCTGGGTGGCTGCAGCCGCGTCCAGGCTGATCGGGTGACCGGAACCGACCAGTGCGGGCAGCACCTGGTCGTCAGGTACGCCGATGGACTGATCCGCCAGGTCGGCGGGCGAGGCGATCGGGGAGCCCGGCAGGGTGATCACCTCGAGTACACCCGCGGTGGCGTCGTAGCCGTCAGCCAGCAGCCGCAGGTCGGCGTTCTGCGCCTGCGCATAGAAGATGTCGCCGTAGTCGCTGGCGGCGATATCCGCCTGGGCGTTGGCCAGCGCGCTCAACTCGGCCGTCGCGCTCGAGTAGTCCTTGATGACGACGTGCGTCAGGCCCTCGGCGGCGAACATGCCGTCCCGTTGCGCCAGGTACAGCGGGGCGGTGTCGACGCCGGGGATAGCAGCGATCGTGACGGTGGACGAGACCGTGCCGCCCGCGCTCCCGCCGCCGCCGCAACCGGCCACGGCCAGAACCATGAGTCCCGCGGCCGCGGCGGGCAGGAACCGGGCCTGCGATCGCCGGCCGCTCCACGGCGACGCCGGGTCGTGCGTCATGACACTCCTTGCGCGGTGCTGGGATTTTCCTGCTGCTCTTCTCCGGCCATCCACTGCGGGGAACCGGACAGTTTCCCGAACACGGGCGATGCGGCAGAGAGTACCCTATTGCTGCCAGGAGGCCCGTCAAACGTAACGTTACATCGGTATTTCCGGTTCGTACGTGTATTGACGCAGGTTGCCCGGTTACCGGCTAGAGTTGCCCTGGCTGTGTGACCGACTGCACCCAAAACGGGGTCGTTATCTGGGAGGTTAGCCATGTCGGTAACGCCGCGTGGCGTGACGGCTTCCCCCATATCGCGGCGATCAGGTGAGGGGTTCAGAGACTGTGCCGTCCCGAGTTAAGAAGGTCCGCAGCGTCGCCCAGGCCCGGCAAGGGACGCGCGCCGCGACCCCGGGCGCCCGCTCCGCACACAAGGCCCCGGCAGCATCGCAGCCGCCAGCCGACCATCCCGCCAGCGTCGGCTCATCCGCCAGCTTGTCCGGCGGAGGCAGGCTCGGCGGGTCGACCCCCAGGGTCGCCGCCGCGAGGCGCGTCCGAGGGTCGTCCGTCAGGGCCGCTGCCGCGGGTGGTCTCGTGGGGTCGTCCTCCAGGGTCGGCACCGCGGGTGGTCTCGGGCGCTCGTCGTCCCCGAGGGCCAGCGCTGCCCAGGGACCGCACCGCGAGTTGCCGATCTCCCGCCGTGCGCTCAAGAACTGGCGCGTGCGGTCCAGGCTGCTGCTGCTGATCACGATCCCGACGCTGACCGCGGTCGTGCTTGGCGGTACGTATATCGCGACGGCAGTGCATAACGCGCTCGTCTACCAGCGGGTCGAGACGCTGGCCAACCTGAGCTATGACGTGACGGGACTGGCGGCGCACCTCGAGGACGAGCGCGACCAGACGATGGAGTACATCGGGGAGCGGCAGGCCGGCCGACCGGGCTCGCTCGACCGCAACAGCACCGACGGCGCCCCGCAGAACCTCGCGCTGGTCCAGCAGGAGCAGGCCCTGACTGCCCCGTGGGTGAGCAAGGTCCGTACCGACAGCGCGGCCGTCGGCAGCGGCTACCCGGCGCAGGTGCAGCAGGACGCTGAGAACGTCAGCGACGTCCTGCAACTGCTCGGCCCGCTGCGGATCGCCGCCACGACGACGCAGCTACCCGCGGTCGACGTCATGACGAGCTACACATCCATGATCGACGGCCTGCTGTCCATCGACGACAACATCGCGCTCGACAGCGGCGACCCTGACCTGACCAACGACGTCCGGTCGCTGAACCTCGTTTCGCTCATCGACGAGGAGGCATCCGAACAGCGCGGCTTGCTTGCGTACGCGTTCGCCCAGGACGGGCCGTTCAATCCCACTGTGCTCGCCGACCTGCAGACGGCGCTGGATGAGCAGAACGCGAACGTCGCGGAGTATGACCGGGTCGCAACGCCACAGCAGGTGGCCCTCTACCAGAACTCGGTGTCCGGCAGCCTGGTGGACTTCGCTAGCAACTACGAGCTGCAGGCCATCACGTACGGCGAGGACGGCGTGCCGCTGAGCACGTCGGCGACCACGGCCAATGAATGGTACGGCGCCATGACCACGGGCACGATCGGCGGTATCCGCACCGTCGAGCAGACGCTGGTGGCGGCGACGATCGCCAGGGCCGGCGCGCTCCACCGCGGCGCGATTCTCACGGCCTCGGTCATCGGCGGCGCCGTGCTGGTCGTGCTGCTGCTGGCGCTGCTGCTCACCACGGTCGTCGGCCGGAGCTTGGTGCGTCCGCTGCGGCGGCTGCGGTCGGGTGCCCTGGAGGTGGCCGGCGTTCGCCTGCCCGAGACGGTCAGGCGGATGAGCGAGTCCGATGGGGCCGGCCTGCCGCTCGAGGTCGAGCCGATCGATGTCGACTCCTCGGACGAGATCGGCGAGGTCGCCAGGGCCTTCGACCAGGTCCACCGGGAAGCCTTGCGGCTGGCTGCGAACGAGGCGGCGCTGCGCGGCAACGTCAACGCGATGTTCGTCAACCTGTCTCGCCGCAGCCAGTCGCTGGTCGAGCGGCAGATCCGGCTGATCGATGACCTGGAGCAAGGCGAGCAGGACCCGGACCGGCTGGGCAGCCTTTTCCAGATGGACCACCTTGCCACCCGAATGCGCCGCAACTCGGAAAACCTGCTGGTCCTGGCCGGCCACGAGGCCACGCGACGGTGGAACCAGCCGGTCGCGCTGGTCGACGTGCTGCGCGCGGCGGTGTCCGAGATCGAGCAGTATGAGCGGGTCAGGCTGAACGTCCAGCCCGGCATCGCGGTGCGCGGCCACGCCGTCAATGACGTCGTTCACCTGCTGGCCGAGCTAGCGGAGAATGCCACCTCGTTCTCCTCCGCGGAGACCCCCGTCGTCGTGGCCGGTCATCTGCTGTCCAGCGGCGGAGTGTTGCTCGACATCACCGACCAGGGCGTCGGCATGGGCGCCGAGGAGATGGCGCATGCCAACTGGCGGCTGGACAACCCGCCGGTCGTCGACGTGGCGGTGTCCCGGCGCATGGGCCTGTTTGTGGTCGCGCGGCTCGCCGCCCGGCACGGCATCAGGGTCCGGCTGCGGCCCGCCGCAGCCGGTGGCCTAACCGCGCTGGTGTGGCTACCGGACGAGGTCATCAGCCACCAGGGGGAGGTCAGCCCGCCGGGTACGCGGCGGTTCGAGCTGGCGGGGACTGGCGCAGCGGCCGGCCTCAGCCCAGCGGGCGCGTTTGGAGCCGGCCGAAACGGTAGCGGCGACGAGCTCTCGCCGACCGAGCGAGAGATCAACGCGGCGCGCGCGCCGAGGTTCGCGGCGCTGGCGGAGTCTGGCCCCACGGGGGCAGCGGCTGCCGCCGATGACGCGCTCGCCGGGTCTGGCCGCGACACAGGGCTGGGACCGCGCCGCGTGCCGGGGGCGGGCCCGCATCCGGGCACGGTGGGGCGCGGCGGTCCGGCCGTCACCAGCCCGCTGCCCGCGTTCGGGTCCCCGCAGGCCGAGGCCGAACTGACCGCGGCAGCCGAGCAGACAGTGGCCGCGGCCGGCCTGCCCGGCGAAAGCGAGTCCTATGGCGGTGGCGTGCTGGCGGCCGAGCCGAACGAGTTCACCGCGACGCCGACGGCCGCTTCGTTTGCCCAGCCGACCCGGCTGGGACCGCCGAGCGTCGTAGGTCAGCAGAGCTTCGGTGCTGAGCCGAGCCCAGCCCTGAGTTTCGGCTTGCTCGGTTCGGGGCCGCTGGCGGCCGGCTCGGCGAGCGAGGTGGTGGTGCCCCCGGCCGAGCACATGACGACCGAGAATCGGCTGCCGATCTTCGAGGCGGTGGAGTCGGACTGGTTCCGGCGCGGGCGCGTTGGCGTCCCCGCTGCGGGTAGTCGGGACGGCTCGACCGCGCCGAGCAGCCCGGGCCGCTGGCCCGCGGCGCAGCCCGCGGCAGAGCCGGAAGTGACCTGGCGAACATCTGCGGCGGACGAAGGCTGGGAGGCGGCGGCGGCCGCCAGCTCGCCGAGCACCGGCGGTACGACGGAGGCCGGGCTGCCGAGGCGCGTGCCGCAGGCCAATCTCGTACCGGGCGCCGCGCCGCCCGAGCCCGTGGCGCCGGTCCCGGCCAGGTCGGCGGCAGCGACCAGGGAACGGTTCACCAGCTTCCAGCGCGGCATCAGGGAGGGCCGCGCGGCCCTCTCGCGCGAAGACGATCCTTCCGATGGGGACGCCGGTTCTCGATGATGGTGACACGATCTTGAATAGCCGGTCATGCTTAGTCTGACAGCGCGGACCTGCCAGCTGGCGGTTCCGTGTGCAGCCACGGCGGCTTCGCTTCTGACAGGACCGGATGCGGGCCGCGAGAGGAAGGTGCGCCTGTGAGTCCGCTTGTGCGTCCGGCCCAGGATCTCAACTGGCTGATCACGAACTTCGTCGAGCGGGTGCCCTCGGTGGCGCACGCCATCGTGGTCTCCGCGGACGGTCTGCCGATGGCGTTCTCGCACGGCTTCCCGGCGGACCGGGTCGACCAGCTCGCGGCCGTAACGTCCGGGCTGACAAGCCTGACTCAGGGTGCGGCGCGTGTCTTCGAGGGCGGCGCCGTCACCCAGACGGTAGTGGAGATGCAGCGCGGACTGCTGATCATCATGGCGATCAGCGACGGCTCGAGCCTGGCCGTGCTGGCCGCGGCCGACTGCGATATGGGTCTGGTCGCGTACGAGATGGCGCTGCTGGTGGAGCGGGTCGGCAGCGCACTGACGCCCGAGACCCGGACGGGCCAGTCGGGCTGGCCCGAGGGCAGCCGATAGTGACAGGAGGCTGCCGTGTTTGGCCACGGTCGCGATGACTGGGATGCGGGCGAGCGCCTGCACCAGGTCGATCGCGACGGCTTCGGTCGGCCAGACCTCGGATTCGCGCCACCGCCTCGGGATCCCTGGCTCCATAACTCCAACCCTCACCACCCGGTCGGCAACGAGTCCAGTTCGCTGGTCCGGCCGTACGCTGTTACCGGCGGCCGGACGAAACCGCGCTACCAGCTGCAGATCGAAGCCATGGTCGCCGCCTCGCACTATGAGGCGCGGGATCTGTCGGTACTCAGCCCCGAGTGTCAGGCGATTCTCACGTTCTGCCGGGACTGGCGGTCAGTCGCGGAGGTCTCGGCGGTGCTGCACATGCCGCTGGGAGTCGCCAGGGTGCTGATCGCCGACATGGCGATGGAAGGACTGGTCCGGGTACATCAGATCGACCACGCACAAGGACGCCCGGATATCAACCTGCTCGAAAGGGTGCTCAGTGGACTTCGGAAGCTCTAGGGTCGCGGTGCCCCGCACCGCGGAAAGCGCGATGACGTCGGTGAAGATCGTCGTCGCGGGTGGCTTCGGCGTAGGCAAGACCACCTTCGTGGGGTCGGTGTCCGAGATCACACCCCTCACCACCGAGGCCGTCATGACCACCGTGAGCGACGGCCTAGACGATCTGAGCCACACCCCGGACAAGACGACTACCACAGTGGCGATGGACTTCGGCCGCGTTACGCTCGATGCAGGCCTGATCCTGTACCTGTTCGGAACGCCCGGCCAGCACCGGTTCTGGTTCATGTGGGATGACCTGATCCAGGGTGCCATCGGGGCGGTCGTCCTGGTGGACACCCGCCGGCTGGCGGACTCGTTCCCGGCGGTCGACTACTTCGAGTCGGCCGGCCTGCCGTTCATCGTCGCCGTAAACGGGTTCAACGGGTACTTCCCGCACGCGCTGCCCGACGTCCAGGAAGCGCTGTCGATCAGCCCGCGGGTGCCGATCATGCAGTGCGACGCGCGCGGCCGCAACTCCACTAAGGCCACGCTCATCGCGCTGGTCGAGCACGCCATGGAGATGCAGCTCAGCACCAGGTGAGGGGCGGCGGGCGGGCTGCGGCCGAGCGCCGCTGCGGTACGTTGATCTCGTAGTTGCCTAGGGGGCGGTAGCTCAGCCGGTCAGAGCAGCGGACTCATAATCCGCCGGTCGTGGGTTCGAGCCCCACCCGCCCCACTGGCCTTCGAGCGATTGGTCTGTGGCAGGCACCGTCATCGGCAGTCTTCTCAGCGGTCTGCCGCATCCAGGCGGCTCGCCGCCGACCGCCTGGCCGGTCCACCACCCGCTGGTCGGCTGGCCGCTCGCCAGCAGAATCGAAGTTCGAGCGAACGCTAACCACGCACGCTCGGGCCGTCAACGATCCGGCTCCCCCGGGCAGCTTTAAGGGACCATCCGGTCCGTGCGGGCGGACCTTTGGCCCTGCGGCGGGCAGGTCTGGCTGCTTAGCATCAGCAGCACGTGCAG
>JASHPF010000408.1 GCA_030038295.1 Streptosporangiaceae bacterium | reverse complement strand
GCTCCCCGCCAGCCCGGGCGCGAGCCGGGCGAGCAGCGCCGCGGCCGTCGGCCGGTTGCGCGGATCACGCGCCAGGCACGCGCTGACCACGTCGGCCAGCTCGGCAGGCAGCCCGTCCAGGTCGGGCGGTCCGGTGGCGAGGCGCACCAGCACGTCGATGACCGTCTCGCCGTGGTAGGGCGGGTGCCCGGTAGCGGCGAACAGCATCGTCGCGCCCAGCGCGTAGACGTCGCTGGCCGAGGTCGCCTGCCGGGTATCCCTGGCCTGCTCCGGCGCCATGTACGCGGGCGTGCCGACGCTGCCGCGAGTCACCGTCAGCTGGATCCGCTCGGCCGCGCGCGCGACCCCGAAGTCGATCACCCGCGGGCCGTCCGGCGAGACCAGCACGTTGGAGGGCTTGAGGTCACGGTGCACGAGCCCGACGCCGTGAATGGAATCGAGCGCCTCGGCGCAGCCGGCCGCCAGCCAGGCAACCGCCTGCGGGGGGATCGGGCCGCAGGCCTGCACGAGCTGGCTCAGCGTTGGCGCCGGCACGTACACGGTGGCCAGCCACGGGACGTCGGCCTCTGAGTCGGCCGCGACCACCGCCGCGGTGAAGGCACCGCTGACCCGCCGGGCGGCCGCCACCTCCTGGCCGAACCGGGTGCGGAAGTCGGCTTCCTCGGCCAGCTCCGCCTTGATCGTCTTGACCGCGACCAGCCGGCCAGCCGCCGACCGGCCGAGGTAGACCTGCCCCATCGCGCCCGCACCGAGCCTGCCCAGCAGCGTGAAGCCGCCGACCTGCTCCGGATCCCACCGGCGCAGCGGCGCTACTAAATCTGCCTCGGACACGACGCAGCCTCCTCGGGTCGCGAAGGCGCCGACCCCATGCCGTCAAGGCGGCCACAATGCGAACTTTGCTTGCCAAAATAGCTGCGCGGCGGAGTTCCGTACACGGGCGCCGCTAGAGCTGGCCGAGCAGCCAGCCAGGGCCCGCAACCGCGGCGCCGGCGGCCAGGCAGCGCTCCCGGAGCTCGCGGTCGGCGGTGATCACGATCCGCCGCCCCGGCGTGTGGGCGGCCAGCACGACGATGGTGTCGTCGCCCGAGGCCGGCGCCGCCAGCACCCGGACCGGTCCGCCCACCGGAGCGTCGGCCGCGGGCCGGGCCGCGCCCTCCACGACCAGCACCACGTCCGGCAGCCAGCGCAGATGCGTCGTGCCGTCAGCCATCCGCGCGAGCTCGCCGGTGCCGTCGTCGTCGGGCCCAACACCGTCCGGTGCGGCGGCAGCCGCGTCCATGCCAGCGGGCAGCGCCGTGAGACCCTCCGTTCCCCACTGAGCCAGCTCATCGGCAAGCCGCACCGTGGCGCCCACCCGGTCCCGCCACCACCCGTCCGGCCGGGAGCCGACCACGTTCGCGCCGTCCACGATGATGGTCACCGGGGAGAGCTGGGCGGCCAGTTCGGCCCAGTGCGCGGCGAGGCCGGGATGCAGCCCGAGGGTGGCGACCGCTTCGGTCGGCACCCAGGCGACCTCGTCGGTCTCCTCGTCGTCGGAGTGCGCGGTGAACGGCTCATCCGCCTCGGCGAGCACCGACGTGTACGACCAGCCGCCGTGGTCGTCCGTGAACACCGCGCGCTGCGCGACCGCGTGCGGGGGCACGCCACATTCCTCGTGCGCCTCGCGCAGCGCCGCGGCGAGCGCGGACTCGTGACTGTCCCTGGCGCCGCCCGGCAGCCCCCAGGTCCCGCCGTGGTGGCTCCACCAGGTTCGGCGCTGCAGCAGGACGGGACCGCCGGTTACGTACGCGAGCAGTCCGGCCGCGCCGAACCGGCCCCAGTGCCGGTGGCCGAGCGCGCAGCGAACCCAGCCATTGCCGTCCCGGCTAGTCATCGCGCTCGTGCCGCGCCGCAGCAGCCTCCACTTCGACAGGGTATCGGCCCAGTTGGCCGGCAGCGGTCTGCTGCCGCAGCAGCGCGCGCCTAGGCTTAGGGCATGCCTTCCTCGTTGATTGCCGACCGGCTGGCCAAGCTGCGCCAGCTACGCACCTCGCCGCTCATTCTCGAGCTTGATCTCACCGACGGCCTGGCCGAAACGCGGCCGGCCGATCCGATCTCGGCGATCATGGGCCGCAACCGAGCGGTGCTGCCCGACGTGCTGGACGGCCTGCGCCGGGCCCACGACGACGCCAGGGTCCGGACCCTCGTGGTTCGCCTCGGCGGCCGTAACCTCGGCCTCGCGGCGGTGCAGGAGCTGCGGCGTGCCGTCGCCGAGTTCGCCGACGCCGGCAAGGCCACCATCGCGTGGGCCGACTCCTTCGGCGAGTTTTCTGCCAGCAACGTGCAGTACTACCTGGCGACGGCCTTCGAGCAGATCTGGCTGCAGCCGTCGGGCGACCTCGGCCTGACGGGCATCGCGGTCGAGCGGATCTTCCTGCGCGGCGTGCTCGACCGGTTCGGCGCGGAGTTCCAGGTGGCGAAGCGGCACGAGTTCAAGAGCGCCGCCGAGCAGCTGACCGAGACCGAGTTCTCCGGGCCGGCCAGGGAGGAGACCGAGCGGCTGACTGCCTCGGTGACCGAGCAGATCGTGCAGGCCATTGCCGACCGGCGCGGCTTGCCGCGGGCCAGGGTCAGTGAGCTGATCGACGCCGGACCGTTCCTGGCCGCCCGCGCTCAGGCCGAGGGCCTGGTCGACGAGCTCGGCTACCGGGACGAGGTCTACGCGCATGCGCGCAAGCAGGCCGGCCAGGACGCGACGGTGCTGTACCTCGGCCGCTACCAGCACGCCAGGGCGCTGGCCGAGCGCGCCCGCGCCGTCGTGACGACGGTACCGGCCGCCCCGGAGCCAGGGGTCGCGCTGATCTACGCGACCGGACCGATCCGGCGCGGCCGGAGCGGCCGCGGGCCGCTGACCGGCGGTGCGATGGGGTCGGACACGATCTCCGCCGCGATCAGGTCGGCGGCCAAGGACCCGCACATCCGGGCCATCGTGCTGCGCGTCAACAGCCCGGGCGGCTCGTACGTCGCGTCGGACACCATCTGGCGCGAGGTCGTCCGGGCCCGGGCCGGCGGCACGCCCGTCGTGGTCTCGATGGGAGACGTCGCCGCGTCCGGCGGCTACTACATCTCGATGGCGGCCGACGAGATCGTCGCGCAGCCCGGCACGATCACCGGGTCCATCGGCGTGCTGACCGGCAAGCCCGTGCTCGGCGAGGCAGTTGGCCGGGTCGGCGTGACCAGCGATCTGATCAGCCATGGCGCACACGCGGCCATGTTCTCGCAGCTCCGGCCGTTCTCGCCGGACGAGTGGACGCTGGTGAACGACTGGCTCGACCACATCTACGCAGACTTCACCGGCAAGGTCGCGGCCGGCCGCGGGATGACGACCGAGCAGGTGCACGAGGTGGCCAAGGGCCGGGTGTGGTCGGGCGCGGACGCGCTCGCGCACGGCCTGGTCGACGAGCTCGGCGGCCTCGACCGGGCGGTGGCGATCGCTCGCCGGCGGGCTGGGCTGCCCACCAGCGCGCCGCTGCGCATCTTCCCCCGCGCGCGGCCGGGAAGCCGGTCGTGGTGTCGATGGGCGACGTCGCCGCGTCCGGCGGCTACTTCATCTCGATGGCCGCCGATCAGATCGTGGCGCAGCCCGGCACCGTCACCGGGTCCATCGGCGTGCTGACCGGCAAGCCTGTGCTCGGCGAAGCACTCGGGCGCGCGGGCGTCACCAGCGACCTGGTGATCCAGGGCGCGCACGCCGCGATGTTCTCGCAGCTGCGGCCCTTCTCGCCGGACGAGTGGACGCTCGTCAATGACTGGCTCGACCAGATCTACGCCGACTTCGTCGGCAAGGTGGCCGAGGGCCGCGGCCTGACGACAGAGCAGGTGCAGGAAGTCGCCAGGGGCCGGGTCTGGACGGGCGAGGACGCGGCAGGCAACGGCCTGGTCGACGAGCTCGGCGGTGTCGACAAGGCGGCAGCGATCGCCCGCCGCCGGGCCGGGCTGCCGGACTCCGCGCCGCTGCGGGTGCACCCGCGGGTCAGCCCGCTTGAGCGGCTCCGCCCGGCGGAGTCGAGCGAGAGCCGGGGCGCGGCGGCGGCCACCCTGTTCGCCGACGCCTGGGGCCCGGCCTGGCAGCTCGCGATGCGCGCCGGGTTCT
>JASHPF010000067.1 GCA_030038295.1 Streptosporangiaceae bacterium | reverse complement strand
GCGATCGGCTGGATCAGGTCGACCGTCATCTCGGTGTTGTCGCCGGGCAGCACCATCTCGGTGCCTTCCGGCAGGTGCACCACGCCGGTGACGTCGGTGGTGCGGAAGTAGAACTGCGGCCGGTAGTTGTTGAAGAACGGCGTGTGCCGGCCGCCCTCGTCCTTGGACAGGATGTAGACCTGCGCCTCGAACTCGGTATGCGGGGTGTTGGTGCCCGGCTTGATGATGACCTGGCCGCGCTCCACCTCCTCGCGCTTGGTGCCGCGCAGCAGCAGGCCAGCGTTGTCGCCGGCCTGGCCCTCGTCGAGGATCTTGTGGAACATCTCGACGCCGGTGACCACGGTCTTCTGCGCCCGCGGCCGGATGCCGATGATCTCGACTTCCTCGCCAGTGCGGATCTTGCCGCGCTCGATCCGGCCGGTGACCACGGTGCCGCGGCCGGTGATCGAGAAGACGTCCTCGACCGGCATCAGGAACGGCTTGTCCACCTCGCGCTGCGGCTCGGGGATGTTGTCGTCACAGGCCTCAAGCAGCTCGGCGACCTTCGCGCCCCACTCGGCGTCGCCTTCCAGCGCCTTCAGTGCGGACACCCGCACCACCGGCACGTCGTCGCCGGGGAACTCGTAGGTGGTGAGCAGCTCGCGCACCTCGAGCTCCACCAGCTCGAGGATCTCTTCGTCATCGACCATGTCGGCCTTGTTCAGCGCGACCACGATGTACGGCACGCCCACCTGACGAGCGAGCAGCACGTGCTCGCGGGTCTGCGGCATGGGGCCGTCGGTGGCCGCGACCACCAGGATGGCGCCGTCCATCTGGGCCGCGCCGGTGATCATGTTCTTGATGTAGTCGGCGTGACCGGGGCAGTCGACGTGTGCGTAGTGCCGCTTGTCGGTCTGGTACTCCACGTGCGAGATCGAGATCGTGATCCCGCGCTCCTTCTCCTCCTTCGCGTTGTCGATCTGGTCGAACGCGTAGAAGGGATTGAGGTTGGGGTACTTGTCGTGCAGCACCTTGGTGATCGCCGCGGTCAGCGTGGTCTTTCCGTGGTCGATATGGCCGATGGTGCCGATGTTGACGTGCGGCTTGGTCCGCTCGAACTTCGCCTTCGCCACTGGTGTCTCCTCGTTGCGATCGTTTCCCCGCCGCGGCGGGGCCAGGCGCTGACGCGCGCTGCTTGCTACTCGTCGTTGTTGTGCTTACTCGCCACGTGCCTTGGCGATGATCTCCTTGGCGATGCTGGGCGGGACCTCGGCATACGAGTCGAACTGCATGCTGTAGTCCGCCCGGCCCTGGGTCCGGCTGCGTAGGTCGCCCACGTAGCCGAACATCTCCGACAGCGGGACGAGGGCCTTGACGACCCGCACCCCGGAACGCTCCTCCATGGCCTGGATCTGGCCCCGACGGCCGTTGAGGTCGCCGATAACGTCACCCATGTAGTCGTCGGGCGTCCTGACCTCGACCGCCATCACCGGTTCCAGCAAGGCCGGATCGGCCAGCGCGGCGGCCTTCTTAAACGCCATCGATCCGGCGATCTTGAAGGCGAGCTCGGACGAGTCGACCTCGTGATAGGCACCGTCGGTCAGGGTGACCTTGATGTCCACCATCGGGTACCCGGCCAGCACGCCGAACTCGGCGGCTTCCTGGCAGCCCGCGTCCACCGAAGGAATGAACTCGCGCGGCACCCGGCCGCCGGTGACCTTGTTCTCGAACTCGTAGCCGCCACCGTCGCCGCCGGTCGGTTCCAGGTTGATGATGACCCGCCCGTACTGGCCCGAGCCGCCGGTCTGCTTCTTGTGGGTGTACTCGACGTGCTCGACCTTCCGGCGGATGGTCTCCCGGTAGGCGACCTGCGGACGGCCGATGTTGGCCTCGACCCTGAACTCGCGGCGCATCCGGTCGACCAGCACCTCCAGGTGCAGCTCGCCCATGCCCGAGATGATCGTCTGGCCGGTCTCCTCATCGGTCCTGACCTGGAAGGTCGGGTCCTCGTCCGCCAGCCGCTGGATCGCGGTGCCGAGCTTGTCCTGATCGCCCTTGGTCCTCGGCTCGATCGCCACGTTGATGACCGGCGCCGGGAACGTCATCGACTCCAGGATCACCTGCTTGGTCGGGTCGCACAGCGTGTCGCCCGTCGTGGTGTCCTTCAGCCCCATGACGGCGACGATCTGCCCGGCGGTGGCAGACGGGCGCTCCTCACGCTTGTTGGCGTGCATCTGGTAGATCTTGCCGATCCGCTCCTTGCGGCCCTTGGTCGAGTTCAGCACCTGGCTACCGGCCTCGAGCCGTCCGGAATACACGCGGATGTAGGTCAGCTTGCCGAGATGCTGATCGGACATGATCTTGAACGCGAGCGCGGCGAACGGCTCGGACGGGTCGGCGTGCCGCTCGATCACGGTGTCCTCGTCGCCGACCGCGTGCCCCTTGATCGACGGGATGTCGACCGGGCTCGGCAGGAAGTCGACGATCGCGTCGAGCATCGGCTGCACGCCCTTGTTCTTGAACGCGCTGCCGCACAGCACCGGGGTGATGGCGCTGGCGATCGTGGCCCGCCGGATCGCGGCGACGAGCTGCTCGGTCTGCGGCTCGGTGCCCTCGAGGTACAGCTCCATCATCTCTTCGTCGTTCTCGGCGATGGTCTCGAGCAGCTTGTCGCGCCACTCCCGCGCCGCGTCGACGTGGTCGTCGGGAATCGAGACGACGTCGTAGGTGTCGCCCTTGCCCTCGGTCTGCCACAGCAGCGCGCGCATCCGGACCAGGTCGATGACGCCGCGGAAGTCCGACTCCACGCCCCAGGGCAGCTGGATCACCAGCGGGGTCGCGCCGAGCCGGTCACCGATCATGTCCACGCAGCGGTGGAACTCGGCACCGACCCGGTCCATCTTGTTGACGAAGCAGATGCGCGGCACGCCGTACCTGTCGGCCTGGCGCCACACCGTCTCGGACTGCGGCTCGACGCCCGCGACGCCGTCGAAGACCGCCACGGCACCGTCCAGGACGCGCAGCGAGCGCTCGACCTCGACCGTGAAGTCCACGTGGCCGGGCGTGTCGATGATGTTGATGGTGTGGTCGCGCCACATGGTGGTGGTCGCCGCGGACGTGATGGTGATGCCGCGCTCTTGCTCCTGCTCCATCCAGTCCATGGTGGCGGCGCCCTCATGGACCTCACCGATCTTGTAGTTGATGCCGGTGTAGAACAGGATCCGCTCGGTGGTAGTGGTCTTGCCCGCGTCGATATGCGCCATGATCCCGATGTTGCGGACGCTGGCGAGTTCGCTTGCGGTCTGGATGGCGGCCACTGCCCTGATCCTCGATCCTTGTCTGGTGGGGAGCTCAGCTACCAGCGGTAGTGAGCGAATGCCTTGTTGGACTCGGCCATCTTGTGGGTGTCCTCCCGGCGCTTGACGCTCGCCCCGAGTCCGTTGCTGGCGTCGAGCAGCTCGTTCATCAGCCGCTCAGTCATGGTCTTCTCACGGCGCTGCCGCGAGTACGCGACCAGCCAGCGAAGCCCGAGCGTCGTGCTGCGAGGGGCCCTGACCTCGACCGGCACCTGGTAAGTGGCGCCGCCGACGCGGCGGCTGCGGACCTCGAGGGTCGGCTTCACGTTGTCGAGCGCGCGCTTCAGGATCACCACCGGGTCGTTGCCGGTCTTGTCCCGGCAGCCCTCGAGCGCACCGTAGACGATGCGCTCGGCGAGCGACCGCTTGCCGCTCCTGAGCACCTTGTTCACCAGCGCGGTCACGAGCGGCGAGCCGTACACCGGGTCGGTGACCAGCTGCCGCTTCGTCGCGGGGCCCTTGCGCGGCATGTCAGCTCTTCTCCTTCTTCGCGCCGTAGCGGCTGCGTGCCTGCCTGCGGTTGCGGACGCCCTGCGTGTCGAGCGAGCCGCGCACGATCTTGTAGCGAACGCCCGGCAGGTCCCTGACCCGGCCGCCGCGCACCAGCACGATCGAGTGCTCCTGCAGGTTGTGCCCGACGCCAGGGATATAGGCCGTGACCTCGATCTTGCTGGTGAGCCGCACCCGAGCGACCTTGCGGAGGGCTGAGTTCGGCTTCTTGGGCGTGGTCGTGTAGACGCGCGTGCATACCCCGCGGCGCTGCGGGCTGCCGTGCAGCGCCGGGGTCTTGTTCTTGGCTACCTTGTCCTGCCGGCCCTTGCGGACCAGCTGCTGGATCGTGGGCAACGCGTCTCCGTGTTTCCTGCCGCGCGCCTTGCGGCGCGATCTGTTGTTGTCTGAGGGCCGTCCGCGCTTGACGCACGGCCAGGACGTGCCTGTGGCCTGCTGGTTTACTACCTGGTTGCCGCCCGCTCGCCCCCCGCGGTCGGGCGTGTCGTGAGGTCACGACGCGCCTGCCCGCGCTGATTCGGGCGCTAGCCCGAACTCCGAGGGAGGGCTGCCGCACACCTGGCCTCATGCTGGTGCATGAGCACCGGGCCGGGCGCGCGCCCATGGTTCATGGGCGCGGAGATCCAGAATACCGAACACGTCGCGCACGTCAAAACGAGCCCGGCTGCTGAGCCTTGCTCCCACACTAATCGCCTTTGCTGCCCGTTTATTCCCGCGATCGCGCGGGCCCATGCGGGCAACTCAGGCCCCGGCCGGGCGCGACCGCGCCAGCCACGCCCCGAGAGTGTCGAGGTTCGCACCCTGCCGACCCTTGGGGCGGCCCGGCACGGCAGAATCGCAGGCGGGGCGGAGCGGAGGGATGCGTGTGCCGCTGCTGATCGGGACCTCGGGCTGGCAGTACCAGGACTGGCGGGGCACCTTCTATCCCGCCGGGGTGCCGGGCACGCGCTGGCTGGAGCAGTACGCCACGCGGTTCCCGACCGTGGAGAACAACGGCACCTTTTACCGGCTGGCCGCCCCGGCGACCTTCGCCGGCTGGGCGTCCCGAACGCCGGATGGCTTCGTCATGGCGGTCAAGGCCAGCAGGTACCTCACCCACATCCGCCGGCTGCGCGACCCGGCCGAGCCGGTAGCCCGGCTGCTCGCCGCCGCCGCGGGTCTGCGGGACCGGCTCGGCCCCGTTCTCCTGCAGCTGCCGCCCACCATGCAGGCCGCTCCCGCCCTGCTTGACCAGTGCCTGCACGAGTTCTCGGCCCAGGCACGCACGCTGGCGATGCCCGCGAACCCGCGCGTCTGCGTTGAGTTCCGGCACCAATCCTGGGAGACCCCGGCGGTCGAAGCGATCCTGACCCGGCACAACGCGGCGCTCTGCTGGTCCGACCGGCTCGGCCGACCCCAGGGCCCGCTCTGGCGCACCGCGCCCTGGGGCTACCTCCGCTTCCACGAGGGCGCGGCGAGCCCGTGGCCACGGTACGGCGCCCGAGCGCTGCGCACGTGGCTCGACCGAATAGCCGAGAAGTGGCCGCCCGAGGCCGACGTCTTCGCGTACTTCAACAACGACCAGCACGCCGCGGCCCCCGCGGACGCCGCCGCCCTCCAGGCGGCGGCCGAGCGATCCGGCTGGCCGGTCGCGCGGGCGCCGACCGACGAGTAACGAGGAGCGGCGCCGCGGCCCCCTGGGGCCGCGGCGCCGCTTGCTGGATACCGCTTCGTTCGATTACCGGTTGTACGCCCCGAAGTCGTACTCCTCAAGCGGGATCGCCTGGCCGGAGACCGGCCCGAAGGAGTAATCGGCGGGGCTGTCATACGAGGTAGGCGGGTACACGGCCGCCTTGGCCTCCTCGGTCGGCTCCACCCGGAGGCTCCGGTAGCGCTGCATTCCGGTGCCAGCCGGGATCAGCTTGCCGATGATCACGTTCTCCTTCAGGCCGACGAGCGAGTCGGACCTGGCGTGGATCGCCGCATCGGTGAGCACCCGCGTCGTCTCCTGGAAGGAGGCCGCCGACAGCCACGACTCGGTGGCCAGCGACGCCTTCGTGATGCCCATGAGCTGCGGACGACCTGCCGCCGAGGTGCCGCCCGCCTCGACGACGGCGCGGTTGACCTCCTCGAACTTCGGTCGCTCGACCAGCTCGCCTGGCAGCAGCTCGGTGTCGCCGGACTCGATCACGTTCACCCGCTTGAGCATCTGCCTGATGATGATCTCGATGTGCTTGTCGTGGATCGACACGCCCTGAGACCGGTAGACCTCCTGCACCTCGTGGACGAGGTGCAGCTGCACCTCGCGCGAGCCGAGGATGCGCAGGACCTCGTGCGGGTTGACCGCGCCGGCGATCAGCTGCTGGCCGACCTTGACGTGGTCGCCGTCGGTCACCAGCGGCCGGGACCGGATCGAGACCTGGTAGGCCACCTCGTCCGAGCCGTCGTCCGGCACCACCACGATGCGGCGGAGCTTGTCCTGCTCGTCGATCCTGACCGTGCCCTCGACCTCGCTGATCGGCGCCAGGCCCTTGGGAATGCGCGCCTCGAACAGCTCCTGGATACGCGGCAGGCCGTGGGTGATGTCAAGGCCGGCCACGCCGCCGGTGTGGAAGGTCCGCATCGTCAGCTGGGTGCCCGGCTCGCCGATGGACTGCGCGGCGATGATGCCCACCGCCTCGCCGACGTCCACCCGCTTGCCGGTCGCCAGTGACCGGCCGTAGCACTTGGCGCAGACACCAACCTTGGCCTGGCAGATCAGCACCGAGTAGGTGCGGACGGCCTCGACCCCGGCGGCTACGAGCTGCTCGATGAGGGTCTCGGTCAGGTCGGTGTCCGCGGCCACCAGCACGGTGCCGTCGGAACCGACGACGTCCTCGGCCACGGTCCGGCCGGTGCCGGTGTTCTCGATGTTCGGCAGCTTGCGCAGTGCGCCGGTGGTGTCCTTGACCGCGATCCGCATCGGCAGCGACCGGTCGGTACCGCAGTCCTCCTCGCGCACGATCACGTCCTGCGCCACGTCCACCAGGCGCCGGGTCAGGTACCCGGAGTCGGCGGTGCGAAGCGCGGTGTCGGCGAGACCCTTGCGGGCACCGTGCGTCGAGATGAAGTACTCCAGCACCGTCAGTCCCTCGCGGAAGCTGGACTTGATCGGCCGCGGGATCGTCTCGCCCTTCGGGTTCGA
The DNA here is from genome assembly GCA_030038295.1 of Streptosporangiaceae bacterium. Lineage (GTDB taxonomy): Bacteria > Actinomycetota > Actinomycetes > Streptosporangiales > Streptosporangiaceae > JAJYUU01. The sequence goes on along the minus strand of JASHPF010000067.1, from coordinate 336 downwards.
CACCAGGCCGCGCATGCCGGCGATCTGCCTGATCTGCATCAGGTTGCCTCGGGCGCCGGAGTTGACCATCATCCAGACCGGGTTGGTCGCGGGGAAGGCCCTCTCCATGTCCGTTGCCACGTCGGCGGTCGCGTGCGTCCAGATCTCGATGAGCTCCTGCTTGCGCTCGTCGTCGGTGATCAGGCCGCGCTCGTACTCGCGCTGCACCCGCTCCGCCCGCTGCTCGTAGGCATCCAGAATTTCCTGCTTGTTCGGCGGCGCGACCACGTCCTCGATCGAGATCGTGACGCCAGACCGCGTGGCCCAGTGGAAGCCCGCGTCCTTGAGCGCGTCCAG
>JASHPF010000066.1 GCA_030038295.1 Streptosporangiaceae bacterium | reverse complement strand
CTGGCTGGTCACGTAGGGGTTGCGCAGGACGGCCAGCGCGAGGTCGGCGACCTCGGCTGGCCGTCCGAGCCGGCCCACGGGCACTCGCTGGCGTAGCTCGTCGGGCTCGCCTGGCAGCATGCCGGTCTCGGTGATCAGCGCGGGCGCGATCGCGTTGACGGTGATGCCGTCGTCGGCGAACCGCCCCGCGAGCGAGTGGGTCAGCCCGTGGAGTCCGGCCTTGGACGCGGCGTAATGCGGCCCGACGATGCCGCCGGTGAACGCCGCGACCGATGACACGAACAGCACCCGGCCGAAACCGCGCCGGGCCATCTCCGGGAGCAGCCGCTGGGCCAGCAGGAACGGCGCGCGCAGGTTCACCGCGATGGTGTCGTCGAAGTCGTTGACGGAGACGGCCTCCAGCGGCTGCCGTTTACCCGCCCCGGCGTTGCTGACCAGCACGTCGACCTGGCCGAACGCCTCCTCAGCCTCCTCGGCCAGCCGAGCGACCTCGGCCGGGTACGCGAGGTCGGCGGTGAGCGCGGCAGCGCGGCCGCCGGCCGCGGTGATCTGCCCGGCGAGGTGATGAGCCGCCGCGTCGTTCGCGCCGTAGCCGATCGCAACGCTGGCGCCCGCCGATGACAGCGCCAGCGCGATGGCCCGGCCGATGCCACCGCTGGCACCGGTGACCAGCGCGACCTTACCGGCCAGGCTGGCGTGGATGTCCTCGGGCGTCTGCCGCTGCGCTGTCACGGTGGTCACGCTAACAGCCGCGCCGGTCGCCGCCCGACCGGCACCGCCGCCCGTCCGCGGGAAAAGGACCGCCGACCCAGAAAAAGGCCGGGTAATGCGCGAGCGCCGGGCGTGGCGCACGGCACGGCGATGTTCGGGTGCTTACTATCCCTGGATAGGCGTCGAAAGGCAGCAAAGTGGACCGGCTGGTCATGTTCAGCATCCGGGTAGGGGCGGTGGCTCTGCTGGCTGTCGGCTGGTCGAGGATGGAGCGGGCCCTGCACGCGGGAGAGCTCGCCAGCACCGCGCTGTTTGTCCCGCTGGTCCTTCTCGCGGTGGCGTTCTGGCGCGCAACCGCGCGCTGACAACGCTAGCGACCCCCGCGGGTAGGCTGCACGGGGCAGAATCAGGGACATGCAGACTCTTCACGTTGCCGTCGTCGGCTCGGGTCCGGCCGGCCTCTACACGGCCGAGGCGCTTATCAAGCAGGCCGCCGCGCTCGACCCGCCGCGCGACATCCGGGTGGACGTGCTGGACCGGCTGCCGACGCCCTATGGCCTGGTGCGCTACGGCGTCGCGCCGGACCACAAGTCGATCAAGTCGATCGCCGAGTACCTGCGCAACGTGCTCGAGCACGATCACGTGAACTTCGTCGGCGGGGTGCATCTGGGCGACGACGTGACCCGAGCGGACCTGCTCGACGCGTATGACGCCGTGGTCTACGCGACCGGCGCCATGCGAGACCGGCAGCTCGGCATCCCCGGTGAGGACCTGCCCGGCAGCGTGGCCGCGACCGACTTCGTCAACTGGTACTGCGGTCACCCGGACGTTGACCCGGCCGCGTTCAGCCTGGACGCCGAGTCGGTAGCGGTGATCGGGGTAGGGAACGTGGCCGTCGACGTGGCCCGGATCCTCGCCCGCAATCCCGAAGAACTACGCGAAACCGATGTGTCGCAGCCGGTGCTCGAGGCACTGCAGGCCAGCAAGGTCCGCGAGGTCCACATGATCGGCCGGCGCGGTCCCGCCCAGGCCAAGTTCACCACGAAGGAGCTGCGCGAGCTCGGCGAGCTGCCCGGCGTCGACGTGGTGGTGGGCGACGGCGAGGCCGACCTGGATGCCTTCGATCCGACCGGTGAGAGCGCCCGCCTCGCGGAGACCGACCGGCACGTGCGCGGCAACTACACCGTGATCTCCGAGTGGGCTCGTCGCACCCCGGTCGGCGGCGCGCGCAGGCTGATCGTCCGGTTCTGGCTGCGGCCGGTGGAAATTCATGGGCGGAACGGGGTCGAGGGGCTGACTCTCGAGCGCACCCGGCTGGACGAGTCGGGCCGGCTCACCGGAACCGGGGAGCTGGAGACGCTGGACGTGCAGATGGTGCTGCGCTCCGTCGGCTACCAGAGCGTGCCGCTGCTGGGCGTGCCGTTCGACGAGCGGTCGTTCACGGTGCCGAACGAGGCCGGGCGGGTACTCGGTCCCGATGGCGCGCCGCTGCCCGGCGAGTACGTGGCGGGCTGGCTGAAGCGCGGCCCGACCGGGGTCATCGGCACGAACAAGTCCGACGCGGCCGAGACCGTGCGGTCCTTGCTCGCCGACCTGGCCGGCGGCCCGGGCCCGGATGACGTCCCGCTGCCACGGGCTGGCCTGCTGCGGCTGCCCGCGACCGCCGCCACCGACGCTATCGAGTCGCCGCTGTACCCGGTCCTCGCCGAGCGCGGTCTCCGGCACGTCAGCTACGCGGACTGGCTCAAGATCGAGAATGCCGAGAAGGAGCTTGCGACGCGGCTCGGCCGCGGCGCCAGGGTCAAGCTCGCGAGCCGCGAGGAGATCCATAAGGCCTGCGGCCTGTCCTGAGCGCCGTGAGCGCCGGCTCGGGCCCACGCCATCCGGCTGGTACCACCAGCGTTGCCACGATGCCGGCCGGTGGCGTCCGCAAGCTCATCCGATTTATCCCTGTTCGTCCGACGGTAACGGTCGCACTCTGATTTTGTCGGCGTACAACCGGGCCGCGCTGTCTGGCGTCGCGTCGGTCGGGGTACAGGTGACAGCATCGCGGGGGCGCTGAGTTACCGGATCTTGCTGGGCGTGACGAGCCCACCGGGCCGAGGGGAGTGCTCAGGCCGTACCCGCGCGGATGCGAAGGAAGGCCTGCCATGTCCGCTGTGAAGAGCCCGCCCGCCGCCACGCCGATCCGCGGCCGGGGCCGGCACCCCAAGTGGCCGTCCGAGGGGAGCCTGCCGTCTCCGGCCGAGCGCGCGAGCTTCGGCAAGACGGTTCGGTCCCTGGTACCGCGCCAGGACCACGCCATGTTCGACCTGCCTGCCGATCGCCGTGACCCGGTTGACCTGCTGGAGGCTCAGGCGCGCACCAGGCTGCCCGACCTCGTGCCGGTTCGGTACGGCCGGATGGCGGCCTCGCCGTTCGCGTACTTCCGCGGGGCCGCGCTGCCGATGGCCAGCGACCTGGCAGCCACGCCGGTGACCGGCCTGCCCGTCCAGGCCTGCGGCGACGCGCACCTGGCCAACTTCGGGCTGTTTGGGTCCCCCGAGCGCCGGCTGGTCTTCGACATCAACGACTTCGACGAGACGCTGCCGGGACCGTGGGAGTGGGACGTGAAGCGGCTCGCGGCCAGCATCGAGATCACCGCGCGCGAGAGCGGTTTCCCGGCCCGCCAGCGTCGGCGGATCGTGCTGGCCGCCCTGGCCCGCTACCGCGAGGCCATGCGAGACTTCGCCGGCCAGAACAATCTGCAGGTCTGGTACGCGAGGCTCGACGTCGACCAGCTGCAGGCCCAGCTGAAGCCCCGCGGCAGGCTACGCAAGGCCTTCGACACGGGACTGGCCAGGGCCCGCAGCAGTGACAGCATGCGGGCGCTCGCCAAGCTGACCGCCGACGTGGACGGCCGGCCGCGCTGCGTCTCTGACCCGCCGCTGCTGGTGCCGATCAGAGAGCTGACCGAGGGTCAGGAAGAAGCCACCGGCCTGGAGGGCTTGCTGCACGAGCTGCTCGTGTCCTACCGGCACACGCTGCCCGCGGACACCGCCGAACTCCTCGGCCGGTACGAGTTCGCCGACATCGCGCGCAAGGTTGTGGGCGTCGGTAGCGTCGGCACCCGGTGCTGGATCGTGCTGCTGCTCGCGCCGGATGGCTCAGATCCGCTGTTCCTCCAGGTCAAGGAGGCCGAGCCGTCCGTACTCGCGGAGTTCGTCGGGCCGAGCCGTCACGCCCACCACGGGGAGCGCGTGGTGACAGGCCAGCGCTACATGCAGGCGGCCAGCGACATCTTCCTGGGCTGGGTCCGGAATACCCGCGGGCTGGACGGCCGGCAGCACGACTTTTACGTCCGGCAGCTTCGGGACTGGAAGTTCTCGGCCAACATCGCGGGCATGCCGCCCAGCTGGCTACGCCAGTACGCGGCGGCCTGCGGCTGGACGCTGGCCCGCGCCCACGCGAAGACCGGCGACAGATTCGCGCTCGCCGCCTACATCGGCGGGTCGGACGTCTTCGATCAGGCGGTGGCCGACTTCGCAGCTCGCTACGCGGACCAGAATGAGCGGGACTACGCGGCGCTGCTGCAGGCGATCAAGTCAGGGCGGCTGCCCTGCGAGACCGGCGTCTGACGCAGCGCTGGCGCGTGCCGCACCGCCGAGCCGTGCGGCCAGCGTCGCGAGTCGCTCGGCGAGCTCCGGCGGTTCCAGCACGGTGAAGTCGAGGTCCAGCATCGCGATCCGAAACGCGAGCGCGTCGAGCGAGTCGGATCCGACGGTGAGGGTGCTGCGGCCCGGCGCCGTCGGCTCGACCAGCGCCACGGTCGGCGGCAGCAGCCCGGCGAGGACGTTCGCCGGCGCGTCCATGAGGACGCGCGCCTGGTAGCGATAGGGAGCCGTGCTCACGGCGCGGGCGACGAACGCGGCCGCATCCGGCGGGTCGGCCGGCCGGAATCGGATCCCGGTGCGCCTCGGCGTCTCGATCCGGTCGGCCCGGAAAGTGCGCCAGTCGTCCCTGTCCAGGTCTCTCGCGACCAGGTACCAGCGGTACCCGGCCTGCACGAGCCGGTGCGGCTCGACCCGGCGGGCGGTCAGCGCGCCGTCGCGGTCGCGGTAGCCGAAATCGAGTCGCTCGCAGTTACGGCACGCGTGCGCCATGGTGGTGAGCGCGTCGGCATCGAGAACCGGGCCCGGCCCGGTCAGCGGCACCGTCGCGTGGCCGATCGCGGCTGCCCGCTCCCGCAGCCGGGACGGCAGCACCTGCTCGAGCTTGGCCAGCGCGCGCACGGACGCCTCGCCGACCCCGGTCACCGCGTGCGGCGCCGCGGTTCGCAGGCTCAGCGCGACCGCGACCGCCTCGTCGTCGTCCAGCAGCAGCGGCGGCAGCGCCGCGCCGGCGCCGAGCCGGTAACCGCCTGCGACGCCCGGCACGGCAAGGACCGGGTAGCCGAGGCCGCGTAGCTTCGCGATGTCGCGCCGCAGCGTCCGCCCGGTGATGCCGAGCCGGTCGGCCAGCGCGGCACCGGACCACTCGGGCCGGGCCTGCAGCAGGGATAGCAGCCGCAGCAGCCGGGCCGATGTTTCCACCACGAGATGTCAGTCTGACACCAATTGAGGACAGTTCTTGACCGCATCGAGGCCTAGCGTGTGCCCATGACCGTCGACTGGAATGCCGAACTGCTTGATCAGCTCGAGTGGCACTGGGAGCACCAGCTCCGGCCGCGCCTGGCCGGGCTGACCGACAACGAGTACTTCTGGGAGCCGGTGTCCGGCTCCTGGAGCATCCGCCGCCGCGGCGAGAGCGCGGCCCCGATCTCGGCCGGCGGCGGGGAGTTCACGCTGGACTTCGCGCCGCCGCCGCGCGAGGTCGAGCCGGTGACGACGGTCGCGTGGCGGCTAGCGCACATCATCGTGCCGGTATTTGCCGCACGATCCGCCGCGCACTTCGGCGGGCCGCCCGCCGACTGGATGACCTCCGACTACGCGGGCACGGCTGCGGAGGCGCTGCGCCAGCTCGACCAGGTTCACGCCGCGTGGGTCGCGGGAGTGCGCGGGCTCGGCGCCGGTGGGCTCGCGCAGCCGTGCGGCCCGGCCGAAGGCCCGTTCGCCGAGTCCTCGATGGCCGCCCTGGTGCTGCACATCCACCGCGAGGTCATTCACCACGGAGCGGAAGTCAGTTTGCTGCGTGACCTGTACCAGCGGAAGGAGAGCCGCGATGGCCTGTGACTTCCAGGTGGCGTTCGACTGCGCCGACCCGCATGCCCTGGCCGGCTGGTGGGCCGAGACACTCGGCTGGGTGGTCGAGCAGCCGGATCCGGAGTTCATCCGTCGCATGATCGCCGAGGGTTACGCGACCGAGGCCGACACCATCGTGCGCAACGGCACGCTGGAATGGCGCACCGGCGCCGCCATCAGGCACCCGGATGGGCCAGCCACCGGGCGTCGCAAGCGGATCATCTTTCAGCTCGTGCCGGAACCCAAGACCGTCAAGAACCGCGTCCATCTGGACGTCTGGGTGGGCGCGGAGCACGTCAGGGAGCAGGCCGATCGGCTCGTCGCGCGCGGCGCCACGTTCCTGCACACGGCGAGCCAGGGTCCGCACGAGTGGGTGACGCTCGCCGACCCGGAGGGCAACGAGTTCTGCGTCTCCTGACGGACGTGCAAGGTAACGCTCCCGCCGCGCCGTCAGCAGGCCGATGGACACCGTCAGACGCCGCGAAGGTTATCGGTGACGGGGCCGTGCAACCGGCCATTGGCCCGACCGCAACGGCGCGCAACGGCGCGAAACGGCGCGACCGGTAATCAGGCATAGTTTGTCAGAAGATTGGCTATCGAGCGCGCCTGGCACCGTAAGCTGGCCCGCGTAGGCGATCATTATGTCGGCCCGCCAGACAGCGGCCGGATCTCTTACACCTCCCTTCCGTTGAATGGTTCAGTTTCCGCTGGAGACCGTATGACCAGGACTATGGGGGACGCGATCCACGACAATGTGTCGTCCCTCGTTGCCATCAAAGGCGAGCTGCAGCTGGTGGCGGGGTATGTGACCGGCTCGGCCGACGTCCAGTGGACCAGCGCCGACTGGGCTGAGTTCGCTGGCCTGTCGCTGGTGACGATCGACCAGGGCTACACCGGCAGCCCGGTGGCCAGTGCTGATGTGCGCGACGTAGAGACAGGTGCCTGGACGCCCTCGGCCGCGGTGGACCTCGACGGGTGGACTGCGGCGCGGCCGACGATCTACTGCTCGCTGGATACCCTCCCGCAGGTAACGGCTGCGGGCTGGGGTGGAGATGTGTGGCTGGCTGACTGGACCGGCAGCCCGCCCGCTGATCCGCCCGCCGAGGCGGGCGTGACCGTGGTAGCGGTGCAGTACGCGTCGCTAGCTGACTACGACCTGAGTGTGGTGTTCGACCCTTACTGGCCGGCGAAAGGACCAGATCCGATGTTCGTGACGATTCCCGGGGTACCGGGACAGTGGCTGTCCGTGGAGCAGTTCTACTCGCCCGCGTCGAAGACGGCATATGTGATCGGGGTGGGAACCAATGCCCTGGTGTACATGACCAAGTCGGTTAACGGCGGCGCGTGGACCAACCCCGTGGTGCTGTGAGGACGGAACGGATTACTGGCGGTGTGTTCGCGTCGCGGTTAGCACCGCCAGGTGAGCGGGGGGAACGGCCCGCGATCGCCGGGCTGGAATCAGAACTACGTCAGCTGAACTCGGCCGTCAGCGCCCGCAGCAGCGCCCGAGTGCGCGGCCCGTCCGCGCCGCGCGCGTACTCGGCAGCGACGAACTCCGTCACTCCGGACTGGGCCAGCGCCCGGATCTGTCCGGCGACCGCATCCTCGTCTCCGACGATCGCCACGTCGCCCGGCCCCGCGGCCCCCTCCTTGTCCAGCATCGCCCGATACGACGGCAGCTGGCCGTAGATCGCCATCGCCTTGTCGGCGTCTGAGCGCGCCCGCGCCGGGTCGTCGGTCACGCACACCGGCAGCATGCACACCACCCGTGGGCTGGGCCGGCCCACGTCGGCTGCGGCCTGATCGACCGACGGCACGATGTAGTCGCGCACGGTGGCGGGCCCTGTCATCCACAGCACCGTGCCGTCGGTCTGCTCGCCCGCGAGGCGGAGCATCCGGGGCGCGAGCGCCGCCAGCAGGACCGGCACCTTCCGGGGGGAACGGGGTACTGACAGGCCGATGTGGGCCCGCACGGTCGCGCCGTCGAACGCCGCGGGCTCCCCGGCCAGCAGCGGCAGTAGCACGGCCAGGTACTCCCGCATGTGCCGGGCCGGCGCCTCGAAGCTGTAGCCGTACATGTCCTGGATGACGATCTGGTGCGACAGCCCGATGCCGAGCGTGAGCCGGCCGCCGAGGGCCAGGTCAGCCGTCAGAGCCTGCTGTGCCAGCACCGCCGGGTGCCGTGGGTAGGTCGGCACCACCGCGGTACCCAGCTCGATACCGGGCACGTCGCGCCCGGCGACCGCCAGCGCGGTCAGTGCCTCGAGGCCGAAGATGTTCGACAGCCAGGCAGACGCGAACCCGTCCGCCGCCGCAACGCGGATCTGGTCGGCCAGCGCGCCGAGCGCGTCTGGTCCGGTCGGCTCCGCCAGCGCGGTACCCAAACGCATCGCACGCTCCATTCGTGTGCAGGATCGTCTCGCGTGCGCACTCTACCGGCCGCGCGTCGGCCGCGCCCGCCAGCCACGTTCGAGCCCGTTCCCCTATCGTCGCCGGCCTTTTCCCCGGCCTGGCTCTTTTGCTCGCGGAGCGTTCGGGGACAATAGGGACGTGGAGTCCGCCGTTCCGCGCCGTACCAGGCCGTCCGCCCGCACCGCCGCGGCTGAGCGAGAGCAGCTAGCGGCGCAGGATCGCGCGCAGAAGCACCAGGTGGCGGCAGAGCGGGCCCGCAGCCGGGCGGCCGCCCGCGAGCGCGACACCGCCGAGCAGGCCAGGCGCGTGCACCTCGTGCCCGAGCTGCCGGCCGACCGGTTCCTGGACCGCGAGGACAGCTGGCTGCGGTTCGCCGAGCGCGTGCTGGAGCTGGCCGAAGACCCGACCGTGCCGCTGCTGGAGCGGGTCAGGTTCGCCGCGATCTTCGCCAGCGGGCTGGACGAGTTCTTCGGCGTGCGGATCGCCGGCCGGGTCCGCCGGATGGCCACCGGCCTGCCCGTGGAAGCCGCGTCCGGCCAGTCGCCGACTCGGATCCTCGAGCATGCCCTCGAGTTCGCCGGCGAGCTATCGGTGCGGCACGCGCACTGCTTCACCGACCGGCTGCAGCCCGATCTCGCCGATGAGGGCATCGAGATCCTTCGCTGGAAGGAGCTCGGCGACGACGAGCAGGCGAGGCTCGAGCGCCTGTTCAATGAGCGCATCTTCCCCGTGCTGACGCCGCTTGCGGTCGACCCGGCGCACCCGTTCCCGTTTATCTCTGGCCAGTCGCTCAGTCTTGCCGTGATGATCGCGGATCCGCGGACGGGGATGACCATGTTCGCCAGGCTCAAGGTCCCGCCGCTGCTACCGCGGTTCCTGAGCGTGCTGCCGAACCGGTTTGTACCGATCGAGGATGTTATCGCCGCACACCTGGGCGAGCTGTTCGTGGGCCTGCACATCCTCGAGCACTACGCATTCCGGGTCACGAGGATCACCGACCTGGAGATCGACGAGGACGTGACCGAGGACCTGCTGAAGTCGCTCGAGCGCGAGCTCACCCGGCGCAGGTTCGAGCCCGCCGTCCGGCTGGAGGTCGAGGAGTCGATTTCCGACGCGGTGCTGGACAAGCTTGTCACGGAGCTGGGGGTCGACAGGCGAGCCGTGTACCGGCTGCCGGGGCCGCTGGACCTGTCCGGGCTGAGCGCGATCGCTGACCTTGACCGCCGGGACCTCAAGTACCCGACGTTCGTGCCGGCCGAGAGCGCGATCGCGCACGACGTCACCGACGTGTTCAGCCAGCTGACCGAGCGGGACGTGCTGGTGCACCATCCCTACGACTCGTTCAGCGCCAGCGTGCAGCGGCTGCTCGTGTCGGCGGCGGCCGACCCGAAGGTGCTCGCGATCAAGCAGACGCTGTACCGGACCAGTGGCGACTCCGAGATCGTGGACGCGCTCATCGACGCGGCCGAGGCGGGCAAGCAGGTCGTGGTCGTGGTCGAGATCAAGGCACGCGGTGACGAGCAGGCCAACATCGGCTGGGTGCGCAAGCTGGAGCAGGCGGGCTGCCACGTCGTCTACGGCATGCTCGGGCTGAAGACGCACTGCAAGATGGCGCTGATCGTGCGCGGGGAGGCCGACGGTTCGCTGCGCCGGTTCTGTCACATCGGCACGGGAAACTACCACCCCAAGACCGCGCGGCTGTATGAGGACTTCGGCCTGCTGACCACGGACTCCGACGTGGCCGAGGATGTCACGTACCTGTTCAACCACCTGACCGGATACAGCCTGAAGTCGAGGTATCACCGGCTGCTCGTGGCTCCGGTCGGGGTGCGGGCCGGCCTGATCGAGCGGATCGAAGAGCAGGTCGAGCTCCACCGGGCCGGCCGGCCGGCGCTCATCCAGATGAAGTGCAACGCGATCATCGACGAGGAGATCATTGACGCCCTGTACCGCGCCTCGATGGCCGGCGTGCCGATCGACCTGTGGATCCGCGGGATCTGCGCGATCCGGCCGGGCGTGCCCGGGCTGTCGGAGACGGTGCGGGTGCGCAGCGTGGTGGGCCGGTTCCTGGAGCACTCGCGCATCTACGCGTTCGGCACCGGCGCGAGCGACTCGCCCGGCGAGGTCTGGATCGGCAGCGCCGACCTGATGCACCGCAACCTCGACCGGCGGGTAGAGGTGCTCGTGCGCGTCACCGACGAGTCGCAGCGCGCCGAACTGCGTGAGCTCGTCCGCATGGCCTTGGACGCCGGCATCTCGTCCTGGTGGCTTGGCTCCGACGGTACCTGGACCCGGCACCAGTTCGACGAGGCTGGCAAGCCGCTCGCCGACATTCAGGACCTGCTCATCCGGTCGCGACGCGGCCGGAGCTCCGAGGCCTGATCGCGTCGTGACCGACGAGATCCGGGCCGCCGGCGTGGTGCTGTGGCGTCCGGCTGGCGCCCCCAGCGGGCCGGAGGTGCTGCTCGTGCACCGGCCGAAGTACGACGACTGGAGTCTGCCCAAGGGCAAGCTCGAGCCGGGCGAGCACGTGCTGCTCGCCGCGGTCCGCGAGGCGGCCGAGGAGACCGGGCTGCGGGCGGCGCTCGGCCGTCGGCTGTCGCCCGTGCACTACCTGGTCGGCGGCGCGCCGAAACGGGTCGACTACTGGGCGGCGACGGCGGAGCAGACCTCGAGCGAGTTCGTGCCGACCCGGGAGATCGACCAGGTCGCCTGGGTGCCCGACGTGGTGGCGGCGAGCCGCGCCACGCCGCCGGGCGAGGCCGCGCTGACGTATGAGCGCGACGTCGAGACCGTTGCCGCCGCCCTTGCGGGGCCGCGGCGGACTTCCCCGCTGATCTTGCTCAGGCACGCATCGGCTGGCGACAAGCCCGACTGGCCCGGCGACGACCTGCTCCGGCCGCTTGACCCGAAGGGGGAACAGGAGGCCTGGTCGCTGGCGGCCCTGCTGCGCTGCTTCGGCCTCAGCCGGGTGGTCAGCGCGCCCGCCGAGCGCTGCCTCGCGACGGTACGCCCGTACGTCGCCCTCACCGGCGCCGCGCTGGAGGTCGAGCCGGCCTTCGACGTCACCGGGATCGACCCCGGCGACCCTGCGCCTGCCGCGCCCGGTAAGGCGCCGACGACCGCGGCCGACCTGCCCGGCGCGCGCGCGGAGAAGGCCGCGGCGGCGCTCGCGGCCGGGGACGAGCCGGTCATCATCTGCGCGCACCGGGAGAACCTGTCGATCGTGCTCGCCGCGGCGTGTGCGGAGCTCGGCGCCGCGCCGCCCGCCGGCGCGGGGCTCCGCAAGGGTGAGTTCCTCGTGCTCCACAGGGCGGCCGGCCGGCTGGCCGCGGCCGACCGCTACCACCCCGATGGGCGCTAGCCGGCCGGCGGGACCATGGGCTGCCAGTCGAGGGTCGGCGGCAGCGAGCCCTCCAGGATGAGCAGCCACCGTTTCACCTCGATGCCCGCTCCGCCGCTGTAGCCGCCCAGGCCGTCGCTGGCGACCACCCGGTGGCACGGCACGATGACCGGGATCGGGTTGGCCGCCATGATGCCGCCGACGGTCCGTGCGGGCAGCCCTGCGGGGGGTTTCCCGGGGTCGTCCCCCTGGGCCAGCACCGGGGGTGGTCTGGCGGCGTCGTCGCCGGTCGTCAGGCCGGCGGCGCGCGCCAGCGCTCCGTAGCTGATGACGTGGCCGTAGCCGACGTGCTCGGCCAGCACGGCCAGCACCTGGCGCTGCACGCCGGTCGTGGCGGTCCAGTCGACTGGCACGTCAAAAACCCGGCGCGTACCGCGGAAGTACTCAGCAAGTTCCCCGCCGGTGGTCTCGGCGAGGGCGCGCGCCGCCGGGTCATCATCGTCCGGCAGCGAGCCCGCTGGTCCCGGCCGACCCGCCGGGGGCAGGCCGTAGCGGACCCGGACCACGCCCGCCCGGCTGCAGCCCGCCGACACCGGTCCCACGGGTGTGCTCAGCGATGCCCAGCTGAGCCGCGTCACGACCGCCATTGTCGCCGGGCCGTCACGCGCCGGCGAGCCACTGACCGCTGACGGCGGCCCGGTCGTGAAGCAGCGCGACGAGCCGGGCCAGCGTGATGCGCAGGTTCTGTTCAGACGTCAGCCGGGCGGCCTCGGCCGGGTCCAGCCAGCGCAGCGGGGCAGCCGCGTGCTCAGCCCGGATCGCTGCGGGCGAGTCCGTCGCGAGCACGAACCGGATGTCGGCGTGCTCGTGCGCTGGCTCGCCCCGGCCGGCCTCGACCGGCACGATCACGACGTGCCGGACCGACCGGTCCGGCCACGGGGTCAGGTCGGCCAGCCCGGTCTCCTCGACGGCCTCCCGCACGGCAATGCTCAGCGGATCGCTCTCACCCGGCGCGGCGTGCCCGCCCACCTGCAGCCAGGCGCGCTGCCGCGGATGCCAGCGAAGCAGCACCCGGCCGCTGACCGGGTGCACGATCAGAGCCGAGGCCGTGAGGTGCAGCGCCGCCGACCGCAGCCACGGGTCGGCCGTTGTCTGCGTCAGCTGCCGGATTCGCAGCAGGTCGCGGCGTTCGGTCCGGCTGGCCGGCCGGTAGCTGGCGAGCGGGCCGGTCACCCGGACGTTCGCGGTCGTAGCTGCCCCCCGCCCGGATCCGACGGCTGGGCAGGCGCCGACTGTTGGATGGTGCTCTGCTGGCCGATCGGGTCGTGCTGTCTGCGCGGGTCCGGCTGGCTGACCGGGCCGGACCGGCCGAGCGCGCTCGGCTGGCCGGTGACCGCGACCGACGCCGGGGCGGCCACCGCCGGAACCGGCCGGCGGCGCGTTCGCAGCTGCAGGTACGCTCCCGCAGCGATCACCAGGACCGCCAGCCCGGCCAGGACGTAGATCTCGCTCACCAGCTGCCAGAACACCGACAGGTGGAGCTCCCGATCCGGGGCCATCCGCGGCTGGTGCCGGGCAATCCCGGACCACCCGATGATCGCGAGGACGCCGATCGCCGCCAGCCAGATCCGTGCCCGGGCCGGAGCCTCCCGACGTCGCCGCCATACCGCGAACGCCAGCAGCATCAGCGCGGGCACGGCCATCACCCAGTGGTGGGTCCACGAGATCGGCGACACCAGGAGCCCGGTGACCGCGCACAGGCCGTATCCGGTCGCGTCGTCGCCGCGACGCCCGGCGTGCGCGGCCAGGGCGAGCCCCGCGAGCCCGACGACCAGCACCAGGACGAGCCAGCGCGATCCTGGCTCGCGGCCGATGGTCCTGGCCACGGCGCCGAGCAGGCTCTGATTCCAGTCGTTGGACAGCCGGGCGACGTGGCTGGACTTCAGGAACGTCAGGTCTGCGTAGTAGTACTCGGAGGCGCGCGGCGCCACCAGGAACCCGATCGCGATAGTCGCGGCGAAGGTGCCCAGCGCCAGGGTGGCGGCCCGCACGCGGCGGGTGGCGACCAGGTACAGCACGAAGATGAGCGGGATCAGCTTGATGCCGGCCGCGATACCGGTTGCCACGCCCTTGAGGGCTGAGTCCTCGGGCAGCGTGAGGTCGATCAGCACCATGATCGTGAGCAGGATGTTGATCTGTCCGAACGCCACGTTGGTGTAAACCGGCTCCAGCCAGATGGCGAAGACGGCCACCCCGAGGGCAAGCCGGACGGCGTCGGTGCGACCGAGCCAGCCGGCGACCGGCCGCAGCCGCAGCGCGAGGTAGAACATCACCGGAATCGCCGCCACGTTGACGAGCAGCATCAGCGCGACAGCAGCCCACCACGGGATCACCGCGAGCGGGGTGAGCACGATCGCCGCGAATGGCGGGTAGGTAAACGGCAGTCCCCAGAACCGCACGCCGTACAGCCATGCGCCGTGCACGATGGCAGCGGCGCCGGTCCGATAGACGTGCAGGTCGACGAACGCCGCGGTGGCGGCGACCGCGAAGCCGCAGCAACTGGCGGCCGACGCCAGGTAGATCACTGTCAGCCGCCGGAGGCCGCGTCGGCCTGCCAGCCAGTTCTTCCAGCGTCCCCAGCGCACCGGCCAAGCCTAGCCCGAAGTGCCCGCGCCGCAGGTGCCGGGCGCCGGCAGAAATGTCAGTACCCCGCGGTAGAACAACCGTACGGGCCAGCGCTTGCCGCGGCCGGGACGGGGTAGCCGGGGGCGGGGACTAGCCAGGCGGGAGATCACGATGACAGACGACATTGCCGACGTGGTCGAGGCGGAGCTCATCGCGCTGTCGGGCGCGCTGACCGAGCCGGCCGACCGCGAGTGCCTGCGCTGCTTTCTGCTACGGATGATCAGCGAGTTCGGCTGTGACGGCACGCACCGGTGGACGGTGCGGTGGCGGGACGTGCGAGCACCGCGCGCAACGGAGCTGCTCGGCAAGCTCGCGGAGCTGGGCGCGGGCTGCGACTGCGAGGCGCTGCTCAACGTGTTCCCTGAGTACCCGCCGACGAGACGGGTGCTGCCGTGCGCCGGCCAGCCGCAGCCGGGCTCGGCCGTGCCGTGCGACCTGCGGGTGCTGCGCCGTACGGCCTAACGAGCGGC
This sequence comes from Streptosporangiaceae bacterium, assembly GCA_030038295.1. GTDB lineage: Bacteria > Actinomycetota > Actinomycetes > Streptosporangiales > Streptosporangiaceae > JAJYUU01. The sequence continues at coordinate 19,928 of JASHPF010000066.1, read as the reverse complement.
TCCGCGGGCTACTCGGAGCCCTTCTCCAGGATGCGCAGCAGCGCTTTCGTCAGCGGGACCGTGGTCAGCTCGGCCTGCCATGGCCGGGCTCCGTAGCCAACCAGGTCAGCCGCCACCGCCGCGGGGCTGAGCTCGGGCGGCGGCTCCCAGGCGAGCCGGCGGACCGCGTCAGGCGGCAGCACGTTCTCGGCCGGGAGTCCGTGCGAGTCAGCCAGCGCGGCTACCACAGCGCGCGCCGCGGTCAGCCGCTGCGCGGCCTCTGGGTCGCGGTCTGGCCAGCGATGGGCGGGCGGCGGACCGTCACCGCGCGGTGCCGAGGCCGGGGGGAGTGACCGGTCCGGGAGCGCCCTGGCCCGGCCGATCGCTCGCAGCCATTCGGCCTGGTGCCGCCGTGCGTTGCGTCCGGAGAAACCGGGAATGCCGGCCAGCTCGGCCGGTCCGTCCGGCAGCATCCTGGCCGCTTCGACGATCGCCCCGTCGGGCAGCACCTTTGTCGGGGACATGTCGCGCCGCTGCGCGATCTTGTCCCGCTCCAGCCAGAGCTCGCGCACGACGGCGAGCCCGCGCCGGTTGCGGACCCGGTGAATACCCGATGTTCGCCGCCACGGGTCCATCCGGGCCGCATGCGGCCCGGCCGCCAGCACCGCGGCGAACTCCTGTTGCGCCCACTCGGCCTTGCCCTGCTCGGCGAGCAGCTCCGCAAGAACGTCGCGCAGCTCGACCAGGACCTCCACGTCCAGCGCGGCATACCGCAGCCACTCCGCTGGCAGCGGCCGGGTCGACCAGTCGGCCGCCGAGTGCGTCTTCTCCAGGCCGAAGCCCAGCATGGACTCGACCATCGCGGCCAGACCGACCCGCGGGCAGCCGAGCAGCCGCCCGGCTACTTCGGTGTCGAACAGCCGCCGCGGCCGGTAGCCAAGCTCTGCCAGGCAGGGCAGGTCCTGGGACGCCGCGTGCAGCACCGCCTCGGTGTCGGCGAGCGCCGCATCCAGCGCGGACAGGTCGGGACACGCCACCGGGTCGATGAGCACGGTGCCGGCGCCGGCCCGCCGGAACTGGACCAGGAATGCGCGCTGCCCGTACCGGAAGCCCGACGCCCGCTCGGCGTCGACGGCCACCGGTCCGGCACCCGCGGCCAGCGCGGCCGTCGCGGCGGCGAGGTCGGCCGCGGTGGTCACCAGCGGCGGCAGTCCGTCGCGCGGTTCCAGGAGCAGCTGGACAATGCGCTCGTGGCCGTCCGAGTCGCGGTCGGCTGTCAGATCGCCGTCCGGGCTGCCGGTCATGGCCGCGGCCGGCGGCGCGGCGGCCGCAGAGCCGCGAGCCCGGGTGCGGGCGGCGGCAGCCCGGCCGCCACGCAGACGACGTCACACCAGGCGGCCAGGTGCCCGTCAAGCCCCGCCGATGAGGCACCGGATAGCTCCGGTGACCATGACGCGCGCAGCTCGAAGCTCGTCGACGTCGGCTCGTCCTGCTTGCCGCCGAAACCCTGCGTCACGACTGTCGTCACGGTCCCGCTGATATTCCTGTAACCGGTCGTCCGGCCGTCCAGCGCCTCGATCAGCCAGCTCCAGCCGACCTCGTTGATGAGCGGGTCGGCCGCTATTTCCGGCTCAAGCTCGGCCCGGACGTAGCCGATGATGCGATGCTTCCCATCCCAGCCGGGTTGACCCGCCGCGTCAAACAGCAGCACGAGGCGGCCCCAGCCGATCTCCGCCTCGGCATCGCCCGGCGTAGCCGACGCGGTGGCCGCCACCGCGTAGGCAAACGGCGCCAGCCGCCGTGGTGGCGTCTCGGCCTCCAGCCTGAGCTCGCGGCGAAGCAGCCGTTGTGCCGTCATCCCCCGCTCGACCTCGGCGACCGCGCGGCGGAACTCCGCCGCACCGGCCGGGGATGCCGGGCCCGGGCCGCTCGGATGACCGGAGTGGGCGCTCATCGACTGCTAGGCGGGCCAGGCGGCCTGGCGCCGCGGCGCGCGGAACTGGCGGTCATGCCACGCGATCGCGCCGGCCGGCCGGCTCGCGCGCGGTGCTCGCGGCCGGTACGGCGCCGATCAGCAGGATGGCTCCGCACACCACGCAATACCACTCGGGGCAGCACTGGTCCGCGCTGTCCGGGCAGCGCCCGGCCAGGCCGTGGTGCTGAGCGAAGAACCGCCCCCGGCCGCAGTCAGGACAGTGCCGGATGATCTCGGTCATCAGAGCCTCCAGAACGCGCCGTTCCGCTAACGATGCTGACACGTAGCCGGCGCTATGCCCCGGACCTGTGGCGGCGTGTCTCGCGGCAGAGTCGGCGGCCTGGCCGGCGGGCGCAGGTGTTGTGGGATCATCCTGGAGTGACACCGAAAGCCCAAGAATCGCCGTTCCTTCTTGCCTGCCGCCGGCAGAAGGTGCCGTATACCCCGGTCTGGTACATGCGCCAGGCCGGCCGGTCGCTGCCCGAGTATCGCGCGCTGCGAACCGACAGGAAGATGCTGGACGCCTGCTCGAACGCCGACCTCATCACCGAGATCACGCTGCAGCCGGTGCGCCGCTACGACGTGGACGCGGCGATCTTCTTCAGCGACATCGTCGTCCCGCTCCGCGCGATCGGCATCGGCGTCGACATCAAGCCGGGCGTGGGTCCCGTGGTGGACCACCCGATCCGGTCGGCAGCAGACGTAGCCAAGCTCCGCCCGCTCGAGCCCGACGATGTGCCGTTCGTGTCGGCCGCCGTGACCAGCCTGGTCGGCGAGCTGAACGGCAAGCCCCTGATCGGATTTGCCGGCGGGCCGTTCACCCTCGCCAGCTACCTGGTGGAGGGCGGGTCGTCCAAGAACTTCGAGCTGACCAAGACGCTGATGTATGGCGATCCGGCCCTGTGGGCGGACCTGATGAGCAGGCTCGCCGAGATCACCATCGGCTTCCTGCAGCTGCAGGTCGCCGCCGGCGCCAGCGCCATCCAGCTGTTCGACTCCTGGATCGGGTCACTGAGCCTGGACGACTATCGCGCGAGCGTGCTGCCCTATAGCCGGCGGATCTTCGCCGCACTCGCCGACACCGGCGTGCCCCGGCTCCACTTCGGCGTCAACACCGGGGAACTGCTCGGCGCGATGGGGGAGGCAGGCGCCGACGTGGTCGGGGTGGACTGGCGGGTGCCGCTGGACGAGGCCGTCAGCCGGGTCGAGCCGGGCAAGGCGCTCCAGGGCAACCTCGATCCGGTCATCCTGATGGCCCCCTGGGAGGTTGTCAGGCCGCGGGCGCTGCAGGTGCTCGACCGGGGCCGGACGGCCGAGGGCCACATCTTTAACCTCGGACACGGCGTGCTGCCCGAGACCGATCCGGACGTGCTGGCCAGGCTGACCGACCTCGTGCACACCGAGTCTGTCCGGTCAGCCTGACCAGCTGCCGCCGCGGGTGGATGCCCCGGTGATCCCCCGCGACGACCCCCGTCCCCTTGCGTCTCTTACTCGGCGGCGGGCGGACCGATCCGGCGACGGACGTAACGGCGCCGGCCGGCGTAGCCAAGCGCGGCGAGCACGGCGGCAATGGCCAGGAAGGGCAGCACGGCCCCGAGCGCGGTCGCGGTCCAGCCGGCCGCGTGCCGCAGCGCGTGCCACCCGGCCAGCAGCCCGGTCAGGAAGCTGTGCGTGGTCGGCTTCTTGTGCACCACGGGCGGCGGGCTGACGAGCGTCATCGTGACGGTCGCATAGCTGGTCTCGTCGTTGAGCGCCCGCTGCTGGGCCAGCAGCGAGTTGAGCGTGGACTCGTCGGCGCTGATCTGCTGCTGGACCTGCAGCAGATCGGTCACCGACGCGGCATGCTGGAGCAGCCCGTCCAGCGCCGCGATAGCGTCCTGCTGCGACGTAACCAGGCTGTTGACGTTCGCGACCTCCTGGGTCACGTCTGTCGCCTGCTCGTGCATGCTCAGCTGCCGGCCGAGGGCGGGTGCCGACAGCTGGCCCAGCACCGCCTGATAAGCGGGAACGGGGATCTTCACGGTGATGTCGATCGTCCGGCCGGTGCCGCCTGGGCCGGCCGACCCGGCGTTCTCGGCGGAGATGTAGCCGCCGGCCGACTCGACGATCCCGGTGATCCGGCGCGCGGTGGCGGTCACGTTCGCCGCGCGCACCTCGATGGACGCCGTGTAGACGATGCTCTGATTGGCCGCGGTGAGGCCCGCGGTCAGGCCGGCCGAGCTGGCGGTCGCCGAGCCGCCGGTGGCCGCGCGGCTCGGCTGGCCGACGGCCCCGTTGACGGCGTTCGGCTGCGCGGGTGCGAACGGCCGTGACTCGGACCCGCCAACCGAAGGGGACGCGCTGCCGGTACCGCCGCACGCGGCGAGAAGGAGGCAGCCTGTGAGCAGGATGGCGGCGCCGAACGCGCCGCGCCGGACAACAACCGTGCTAGTCATGCACCTCGGACGCCACCGCCGGGCGGCCGGTTCCTGGGGTCGGATAACGATTCCGGCACGACCGCGAGGGTTGACGACAATCGGTGCTGTGACGTTCCCGAAGATCGAGTTGCACGTTCACCTGGAAGGAACCGTCCGGAGGTGCACGGAGTTGAGGTCCGGCGCACGCCGGATGCGAACCGGAGCTTCCCCGCGGAAGCGGCGGAGCTGACCGCCAGGTACGCGGTGGCGTACGCCGGGCGCGGCGTCGTGGGCCTCGGCCTGGGCGGCCGGGAAGCCGAGTACCCGCCGGAGCCGTTCGCGCGCGCCTTCGCCATCGCGAAAGAAGGCGGCCTCGCCTCGGTGCCCCACGCCGGGGAGGTCGCCGGCACCGCGTCGATCCGGTGGGCACGGGAAACGCTGCGCGCCAGCCCGTCGCGCCACGGCATTCGCGCGATCGAAGATCCCGCTCTGGTCCGCGAGCTGGCAGGCCGCGGCACCGTGCTCGACGTCTGCCCGATCTCGAACCCGCGCACCAGCGTGGTAGCGTCGCTCGCCGTGCACCCGTTGCCTTCGCTGGTCGCTGCGGGCGTGCCGTGCTCGGTCTCGACTGACGACCCGGCGATGTTCGGCACCGACCTCGCCACCGATTACGCGGCTGCGGCCGAGCTCGGGGTGAAGCCGCTCCAGTGCTCTGAGGCGGGCGGGCGCGGCGCGCGCTGTGACGAAGACACCCGGGCCGAGCTGGCGCGCATCGGCGCGGATGTCGACCGGACCGCGGCCGTCGTCGCGAGCGAGCCTCGGTGACGCAGGGGCCGCCTCCCGGCGCGTCGTCCGGCCGCGGTGCAGAGCAGACCGGCCGCACCGCTGTGGCGATCATCGGCGGCGGCGTTGCCGGCCTGTCGGCCGCGTTCCTGCTTCGGGACGCGGGGCTGACGGTCACTGTGCTGGAAGGCTCGCCGCGGCTCGGCGGCAAGCTGGCGGTGTCGGAGGTCGCGGGCGTGTCCGTCGACGCCGGCGCCGAGGCGCTGCTCGCCCGGCGCCCGGAGGGCACCGGCATCATCGCCGACCTGGGTCTGGCGGGCGAGCTTGAGGTGCCGGGGACGACGTCGGCCGGAATCTGGACCCGCGGCCGCGTCCGGCCGCTGCCGCGGCGCCAGTTCATGGGCGTGCCCGCGGACTTCGACGAGCTTGCCGCGAGCGGGATCGTATCCCCGCGGGGCGTGGCCAGGGCGCGCCAGGACCGCAGCCGGCCGGCCAGCGAGCCGGGCGGCGATGAGTCGGTGACCACCAGGGTCGGCGGCCGGCTGGGTATCGAAGTGGTGGACCGGCTGGTGGAGCCGCTGCTGGGCGGCGTGTACGCCGGGCGGTGCGAGGACCTGTCCTTCGAGGCGACCCTGCCGGCCCTGGCCAAGGCGGCGCACCAGCACGCCTCGCTGGCCGACGCCGCGGCCTCGCTGCTCCCGCCGCCAGCGGACCGAGACGCCGACGGAGCGGCCCAGCCTGCCTCGCCGGTGTTCACCACGCTGACCGGCGGACTCGGCGGCCTGCCGGCGGCGCTGGCGGCGGCGTCGGGTGCGGTCGTCCGCACCAGCGCCATGGTCAGGGAGCTGACGCGCACCGTGGTCGGCTGGCGGCTGACGGTCGGCTCGGCGGACGCGCCCGAGTGGCTCGACGCCGACGCAGTCATCATCGCGGTACCGGCCACGCCGGCCGGCCGGCTGCTGGCCGGCGCGGCCGGTCGGGTGCCTGCGACGGGTCAGGCCGCCGCCGCGCTTGGCGAGATCACGTACGCGAGCATGGCGATCGTCACGCTCGCCTTCCCGGTGCACGCCTTCGCCGAGCCGCTGACCGGCAGCGGATTCCTGGTGCCCGCGGTCGACGGCCGCGCCGTGAAGGCCGTCACCTTCAGCACGATGAAGTGGCCGCACCTGCGGCGTGAGAATCCGGCCGTGCAAGTCGTCCGCTGCTCGGTCGGCCGGCTGGGTGAAGACGCCGTCTTGCAGCGTGACGACGCGGACCTGGCCGCCCTCGCCGCGGCGGACCTTTCCGCCGCCATCGGAGTGCGCGGCAGCCCGGTGGACGCACGGGTCACCCGGTGGGGTGGCGGGCTGCCGCAATACAGCGTCGGGCACCTTCACCGGGTCGCGCGGATCAGGGCCGCGATCGCGGCCGCGCCGGGTCTCGCGATCTGCGGCGCGGCCTACGACGGGGTCGGCATCCCGGCCTGCATCGCGACCGCCAGGCTAGCGGCCGACCAGGTGCTCGGTTACCTCGGCAGCCAGGGCGTGTCCGCCCGAGCACGACGGTGATCGGGCCGGCCGACCGCCCGCGCCCGACACGTTCCGCGCTGGGTTGCGGACGAGACCATCGCCCCGCCTTCGGGACACCTGCTGACACCATGACCGTATGGCGGTGCGACCCGTGCTCGGCGTGGACGCGTGCCCAGCGGGCTGGGTCGGCGTTGTGCTCTCTCGGGACGGCGTGCACGCGCTCGTGCGGGCTGAGATCGGCGCACTGGTGTGCGCGGCGGCCGACGATTCCGGGCCGCTGCAGGTCGTGGCCATCGACATCCCGATCGGGCTGGCCGACGCCGGTACCCGGCAGGCGGACCTGCTGGCCAGGAAGGCGGCCGGGCCCCGCCGGGCGTCAGTGTTCGTGACACCGGTCCGCGCCGCGCTGCAGGTTGCTGACTACGCCGACGCACTCGCGGTGAGCCGCGCGCTGACTGGGCATGGCATCTCCAGCCAGGCGTTCCGGCTCCGGGACAAAATCCTTCAGGTCGACGGCTGGCGGGACGGGGCGCCGTGTCCGGTCGTCGAGGCGCACCCCGAGCTGAGCTTCGCGGCGATGGCCGGGGCACCGCTCGCCGACGCCAAGTCCACGTGGGCGGGCGCGGTGCGCCGTCGGGATCTGCTCGCGGCCCGTGGCGTCGACCTGACCGGCGATCTTGCGCTGGCCGGGCTGCGGGTCGGCGTCGACGACGTGCTTGACGCAGCCGCCGTGGCCTGGACCGCGCAGCGGGTAGCGGCTGGCACCGCCCGGCGCCTGCCAGCCGAGCCCGAGCGGTTCAGCGACGGCGTCGACTGCGCGATCTGGACCTGACCGCCTGGATCGAGCGGACACGGCGCCGACCGTCCGCGCGCGGCGAGCCGCCCATGCTGAACCGGTTGTCCGCGGTCACCGGGGCTGCGAGGATCGCGCCCATGCCCGCTCGCCTGATCCGCGCCCGCGACCTCTACCCCGGAGCCCCGTACGCCTATGCCGCCGTTGCGCTGTCCGGCAGCCTGGTGTTCACGGCCGGCGCGTGCCCGATCGACGAGGCGGGGGTCGTCACCGACCCAGGTGACTTCACTGCGCAGGCCGAGCGCGTGATCGCCAACCTGCGGACTGCCCTGGCGGCCGCGGGCGCGAGCCTCACGGATGTGCTCAAGTCCACGGTGTACGTGGTGTCCGCGGACCGGGGCGACCTGCTCGACGTGTGGCGGGTGGTACGCGCGGCGTTCGGCGCCCACGACGCGCCGAGCACGCTGCTCGGCGTCGGCGCCCTCGGGTACGAAGGACAGCTCGTCGAGATCGAGGCGATCGCGCTCGCGCCGACGACCGGCTCACTCGGCTGAGTCGGTTACCGGCGCGCGCGGCCGGCCCGGTCGTCGCATCGGGCCCGCCCTTGACGGCAGCCGGCCAGCGTCGGCGAGCGCGCGGCGCAGCAGGAACTCGATCTGGGCGTTGGTGCTCCGCAACTCGTCGGCCGCCCATCGGCTCAGCGCGTCGTGCACGGACGGGTCGAGCCGGAGCAGGATCCCCTTGCGCTCACTCACCGTTGCCACGTGCCTGTGCTCACCGATACGCGAGGGTCACTGATACAGCGAACCCGTGTTGACGACCTGCTGGGTTGCCTGCTCGCTGCACAACACCACGAGCAGGTTGGAGACCATGGCGGCCTTGCGTTCCTCGTCGAGCTCGACGACCCCTTCCTCCTCCAGCCGCTCGAGCGCGAGCCGCACCATCCCCACCGCGCCCTCCACGATCCGCTGGCGGGCCCCGACCACCGCGTTCGCCTGCTGCTGGCGGAGCATCGCCTGCGCGATCTCCGGCGCATAGGACAGCCGGGTGAGGCGGGACTCGATGATCAGCACGCCAGCTGGGCGCACCCGCTCGGCGATCTCGGCGGATAGCCGCTCGGTGATCTCGTCGGCGTTGTCCCGGAGCGAGAGCGCACCGGTGCCGCGGCTGTCGTAGGGATAGCTGGACGCGATGTGCCGGACCGCGGTCTCGGTCTGGGTCGCGACGAACCTGGCGAACTCGTCCACCGCGTAGATCGCCTTGGCGGTGTCCTGCACCTGCCAGACCACCACGGCGGCGATCTCGATCGGGTTGCCGTCGGCGTCGTTCACCTTGGCCACCGGCGTTTCGTGATTGCGGACTCGGACCGATACCCGCCGCCGGCGCGTGAAGGGGTTGACCCAGCGCAGGCCCGGCGTCCGCACGGTGCCCCGGTAGGCGCCGAAGAGCTGCAGCACGCGAGCCTCACCAGGCACCACCGCCGTCAGGCCGTGGAAGCAGAGGTCGGCGACCGGAAACAGCAGGATTCCGACCACCAACACGCCGTTACGCGCCACGGCGCCGAATGCCGTCAGCGCGATGGCCGCTGCCAAGATCACGATCCCGATGATCAGCACCGGGATGCCTGCCACCGAGTACGCGTCCGTCTCGGTCATCCCGGTCGGGGCAGGCTGCCGGGCCGTACCGGCCAGAATGTCTGAAGCCACCTCGGCCACCTCCGCATGACGTGCGCTCCGTCACATGCTAGCACAATGATATCAATTTACGCTAGCGCGCTGTCGATGGCCACCACGATCAGGGTCGCAGCCACCGTGCCGGTAGGCCAGCACCGACGCGGCTCGTTTCGTGATCGGGCCCGGCCGCCGGCGGCGCGGCGGTCACGGATGCCCGGCCAGCCAGCGGCTCTGGTAGACATGACTCCATGGCCGGGAACCAGGAGCCAGCTCCAGCCGCCCGCCCGAGGGCGCGCGAGCTGAACGAGCTGATCCGTTACACCATGTGGTCGGTGTTCAAGGTGACCTCGCCCGCGGCACTCGAGGCCGCCGCCAGTCAGGCCGAGAGCGGCCGCCCCGGCCTGGCCGCCGAGGTCAGCGAGCTCTGCCAGCACGCGGCGGGCAAGGACGTGGTCACCCGCGGCTGTTACGACGTGCAGGGACTGCGCGCCGACGCGGACTACTTGTTCTGGTGGATCGGGCCCACCGCCGACGACCTGCAGGAGATGTACGCCAGGTTCCGCCGCACCGGCCTCGGCCGCGCCAGCCAGCCGGTCTGGTCGGTGCTGGCGCTGCACCGGCCCGCTGAGTTCAACAAGAGCCACGTCCCGGCGTTTCTGGCCGGCGAGGAGCCCAAGAACTACGTCAGCGTCTACCCGTTCGTGCGCTCGTACGAGTGGTACCTGCTCGACGACGCCGAGCGGCGCGAGCTGCTCGCTGAGCACGGCCGGATGGCCCGCGACTACCCCGATGTGCGCGCCAACACGGTGGCCAGCTTCTCGCTCAGCGACTACGAATGGATCCTCGCGTTCGAGGCAGACGAGCTGCACCGCATTGTGGACCTGATGCGCCATCTGCGGGGTGCCCGGGCGCGCCGGCACACTCGGATCGAGATCCCCTTCTACACCGGCCGGCGCAAGCCCGTCGACGAACTGCTCGCGGCCCTCCCCTAAGACCCCGCGATTGCGGCGCTGCCGCCACCCAACCCTGGCACCGTCGGCAAAATGCCACATCTGACTACAGACAGTCGCTGCTTGTGTCGTATCCGTAGCGGATGGCACGCCACCGTGCTTGGCTGGATCCGGGTCGGCGGGGGCCGGCCCGGAGGTGGAAATCATGACCGCTGGTAGCGAATCACCCCTGACACCCGAGCTAGCTCGCCGCCTCGCCACGGAGCTCGCGCCACACCTGGTGGCCATGCGGGCGGTCACGGCTGGCACTCGGTACGCCGCGGCTGGCCCTGGCGCGCCGGATCCATCCGGCAACCCGCTCGTGTCACCGGCCACCAGGATCTTCATCGCCGGAATGCTGGAGCGCATCTCGGCCTGAGCGAGGGCTGGCTCGCCGTCCGGCGCCGGCGCCCCGAGAGGCAGGAACACATGGCTGTGAGCACGAGCGCGCTCGGGCTACTCCGGTTGCGGCGTCCGGGCCAGGGCGCGCCGACGCTGTGCCGGACCTGCCCGGACTGCGGCCGGGCGATCAGGGACCGGGAGGCCGCCCGGCTCGGATTCTGCGACCGCTGCCGGGAGTTCACCGGAATGTGCGGAGCGGGTCGCAAGATCATCTGTCCCGACGTGCTGACGATCACGTCGTGGCACACGCCGTGCACCCAGCTCGGCGCGGCGGCCTGGGAGATCACTCTGGGTAGCGGTCAGACCCGGACGGTGCTGTGCGAGACGCACGACGCCCAGGTGCGGTCTGGTCGGCTGCCCTGGGTGAAGTTAGCCGTGCCGCAGCGCCGATAGCGACAACGGGGTCCACGTCGCCTTGTCGTCGCGACGGGCGCGGGTGCCCCGCACGTGAGCGCCACGGGCTAGCCGCGGTCCGCGCACGGGCCCGGCGCCGTCAGCGGAACGCCGCGGCGACTTCCTCAATGAACAGGTCGCAGGTCTCCTTCTTCCGCGCGGCGGAGCCGAGGGTGAAGTCGGGGATGATCAGCTCCTGGGCGCCGGCCTCGGCGTACTGGCCGACGATGTCGGTCACCTCCGCCGGGGTACCGATGATCGCCGAATGCCGTCCGCCCGTCTGCTGCCGACGCTCATCCAGCCACTGCCGGTCGGTCGACAGGTAGAGCGGGGCCTGAGTGGAGACGTGGATGTCCGCTGGGTCGCGGCCGACGTCGTCGCAGTGCGTGCGCAGCACCGCGAGCTTGTGCGCGAGCACCTCGGGCGTGGACCAGGAGTTCCAGTGGTCGGCATACTGCGCGGCGATGCGCATCGTGCGCTGCTCGCCGCCGCCGCCGACGAGCAGCGGCAGCTGGCCGTGCACCGGGGGAGGCTGGTTCGGCGCATCCTGCAGCTGGAAGTACTCGCCCGTGAAGGTCGTCCGGGGCTGTGACAGCAGCGAGCGCAGGACCTGCGCCGCTTCCGCCAGGCGGTCCAGCCGCTCGCGAACCGTGCCGAGCTCGATGCCGTACACGGCGTGTTCGTTCAGCTGCCAGCCCGCCCCGATGCCGAGCGTGAGCCGCCCGCCGCTGATCTGGTCGATCGCGGCCGCGATATTGGCCAGGACTGCCGGGTGCCGGTACGTGACGCTGCTGACCAGGGACGCCAGTCGCACCCGCGGCACCACGGCCGCCAGCGCCGCGATCACCGACCAGCATTCCAGCATGGGCCCGTCGAGCGGCTCGGGCCCCTGGCTGTTGGGCATGAAGTGGTCGGCGACGTACACGCCGTCCCAGCCGGTCTGCTCGCAGTGCGTCGAGAGCTCGAGGATGTCATGCCAGGACTGGGCGGCGGTCGGCCAGATGCTGAAGCGCATGGGCGGCATCCTACGAGGACCGGCCTGGCCGTCCGTCCGCTAGCCGCCCTTGCGCAGGAACTGCGTGAGCCTGGGCAGCGGCCAGGTGGTGATTACGTCGTCGGCGGTCAGCCAGCCACGCTGCGCGGTGGCGACGCCGTACTGCATGTTGTCGAGTTCGGCGATCGCGTGCGCGTCGCTGTCGATGGCAAACTTCACCCCCGCGTCCCTGGCCGCTCGCAGGTGCGCGGACGGCAGGTCGAGCCTGGCCGGATGCGCGTTGATCTCCAGCGCCGTTCCCGTGCGCGCGCACGCCCGGAACAGCTCCGGCAGGTCGACATCGACCGGGGGACGCCTGCCGATCTTCCGGGTCAGCGGATGGCCGATGATGTTGACGTTCGGGTTCTCGCAGGCGGTGACAAACCGCCTGGTCATCTGCTGCCGCGGCAGGTCGAAGTGCGAGTGCACCGAGGCGACGCAGACGTCGAACCCGGCCAGGAACTCCGCTGGCCAGTCGACGCTCCCGTCGGGCGCGATGTTCAGCTCGGTGCCGTGGAGCAGCGCCATCGGCGGCGCGGTAGCCGGGCGGCGTGCGGGAGAACCGCCGTTCCCCTCCTGATCAGAGCGGGCGGCGAGCTTGCGCACCTGCTCGCGCTGCGCCAGCATCTTCTCCTCCGTCATCCGCTGCATGACCAGGTTCGGCGCGTGATCGGTGATGGCGTAGTACGCGTAGCCGCGGTCGCGTGCCGCGGCGACCATGTCCTCGAGCGATGCCGCGCCGTCGGTGAGGTTTGTGTGGGTGTGCAGATCGCCGCGGATGTCGGAGTCCTGCACGAGCACCGGCAGGGTGCCGCGGCGCGCGGCGTCCACCTCGCCGGTGTCCTCGCGCAGCACCGGCGGGATCCAGGCGAGCCCGAGCCGCGCGTAAACCTCTTCCTCGGTGCGCGACACGATCAGCTCGCCCGACTCGGCGTCGAACAGGCCGTACTCGGACAGCCTGAGCTTCTGCCGGACGGCCAGCTCGCGGATCCGGACGTTGTGCTGCTGCGAGCCGGTGAAGTACTGGAGCGCCGCGCCCCAGCAGTCCAGCGGAACCACCCGCAGGTCGACCTGCAGGCCGGCCGCCGTCCGGACCGAGGTCTTGGTCGGGCCGGCGGCGATCACCTCGGCGGTCTCCGGCATGGCGGTCAGCGCGGCCATCAGCGGCGCGGAGTCCGCCGCGGCCGCCAGCACGTCCACGTCTCCCACGGACTCGGCGGCGCGCCGGAGCGACCCAGCGGGCGCGATCCGCAGGCAGCCGGGCGCCGCGCTGACCGTCGTGATCACGGTGGCGGCGGTCTGCGCGGCCACGTTCAGCAGGACTCGGCCGCCGGCGCTGGCCAGCAGGTCCAGGCCCCGGAGCAGCTTGCTCGCGCTTTTGGCGCCGAATCCGCGCACGTTATCGAGCTGCCCGGCCTCGATGGCAGCGCGCAGCTCCGCCGGGGAGCTGACACCCAGCTCGCGGTAGAGCTGTAGCGCCCGGCGGGGGCCGAGCGCCGGGATCTGGGTGAGCTGCCGGACGCCGTCGGGAATGTCTGCTCGCAGGTCTTCGAGCTCGGCGAAGCTGCCGCTGGCGGCGATCTCGGCGAGCTTTGCCGCGATCGACTTGCCGACGCCGGGAATCTGCTGCAGCGCGGTCGGCGGCAGCTCGGACACATCGAGGGGATGGGCCGCCACCGCCCGCGCGGCCCTCGCATAGACCCGGGCGCGGAACGGATCGCCGCCGGTCATCACCGTGAGGTCGGCGTACTCATCGAGCAGCGCTGCTGCCCGGTCATTGGCCTGCGGCATGGTGCCATTGTGCCCGCCACACCGCAGCCGGCCGGCCCAGCGCCGGGCAGGCCGCGCCGGGACGGTCGCGTGGCTGGCCGCCTGTCGCCGCGTGACAGCATGTGTCTCGCACGGCCGCCAAGGGCGGACCGCAGGACCGAGACGGGGCGACGGTGAGTCAGCTAGAGAGCTATCAGGACGAGATCTACCTCACCGGGCTCACCGGCGCGGTGCCAGGCTTGCCCACCGACCTGCATCGGCTGGAAGAAGCGGCGCGGGCGGTCATGACGCCGCGGGCCTTCGACTACGTCGCGGGCTCAGCCGGGTCGGGTGACACGGCGGCGGAGAACCTGGCGGCGTTCCGGCGCTGGCGCATCGTGCCGCGGATGCTCACCGACGTGAGCACGCCTTCGTATGCGGCGCAGGTGCTCGGTGCCGAGCTGCCCGTGCCCTTTCTGCTGGCCCCCGTCGGAGTGCTGGGCATCGCGCACCCGGACGGCGAGCTCGCGGTCGCGCGAGCCGCCGCGGGCGTGGGCGTCCCGATGATCCTCAGCACGGCGGCGTCTGCCCCGCTGGAAGCCGTCGCGGCCGCCAACGACGGCGGCCAGCGGTGGTACCAGCTGTACTGGCCCAAGGATCGCGCGGTCGCGGGGAGTCTCCTCGGCCGGGCCCAGGCGGCCGGCTACGCCGTGCTCGTCGCCACGCTGGACACGCGCATGCTCGGCTGGCGGCCGCGCGATCTGGACAATGGTTACCTGCCATTCCTGCACGGCCTCGGGATCCAGAACTACCTGTCCGACCCTGCGTTCCAGGCGGGGCAGCCGACCCCGGTCGACGACGACCTGCAGACCGCGATCCTTCGCTACACCCAGATGTTCGGCGATCTGTCCCTGACCTGGGCTGATATCCCGTTCCTGCGGGAGCACTGGAACGGGCCGATCGTGCTCAAGGGGATCCTGTCGGTCGGCGACGCACGGCGCGCCCGGCAGGCTGGCGTCCAGGGCATCGTGGTCTCCAACCACGGCGGCCGTCAGGTGGACGGCGCGATCGCGGCGCTGGACGCGCTGCCTGCGGTCGCCCGGGCGGTGGGCTCGGACCTGGCGGTGCTGTTCGACGGCGGCATCCGCGGCGGCGCCGACATGCTCAAGGCGCTGGCGCTGGGCGCGCAGGCGGTCCTGCTCGGCCGCCCGTATGTGTACGGCCTAGCGCTCGGCGGTGAGGCCGGCGTGCGCCACGTCCTGCGCGCGCTGCGGACCGACTTCGAGCTGACCATGCGGCTCACGGGCCTGGCGACGCTGACCGAGCTGGATCCCGACTGCCTGCAGCGGGCCTAACCCGGCCGGGCTCACTCTTCCTCGAGCGTCAGCGACACCGAGTTGATGCACCAGCGCTGGTCGGTTGGCACGTCGTAGCCCTCGCCCTCGAACACGTGGCCGAGGTGGCTGTTGCACGCCGCGCAGCGCACCTCGGTGCGGACCCGGCCGAGCGAGCGGTCCGTCAGCAGGATCACCGCGTCGTCCTCCGTGGGCTGGTAGAAGCTCGGCCAGCCACAGCCGGAGTGGAACTTCGTGCTGGAGGAGAACAGCTTCGCGCCGCAGGCGCGGCAGCGGTAGACGCCCTTCGTCTCGGTATCGGTGTACTCGCCGATGAATGGGGCCTCAGTGCCCGCTTCGCGTAGTACGTGGTATTCCTCCGGCGACAGCCTGGCTCGCCACTCTTCCTCTGACCGCTGCACTGTGTCCATGCTGGCGAGATTACCCGGCCGCGTGCGCGGCGGCGCCGGCCGGCTCAGCCCGCCTGGTCGTCAGGGCCGGCTTCAACGCAGAACACGTTGCCCTCGGGGTCGGCCATGGTGGTGCGACCGTCGAATCGTCGTGTCACGGTGGCGCCGAGCGCACTCAGCCGCTCCACCTCGGCCCGCATCGTGGCCGGAGCCCGCAGGTCGAAGTGCATCCGGTTCTTCGCTGCTCGCGGCGGCTCGGGCACCCTGTTGAACCACATGTTCGGACCGCCCCAGCCGGGCGCCTCGACGTAGGCATGGTCGCTGGTGGCCTCCTGCTCGTCGACGTCGGTGCCCAGCACGGCGGCCCAGAACCTGGCCAGGTTCAGCGCGTCGGCGCAGTCGAAGCTGACCGACTTGATGATCGATGCCATGCTCGGCAATCTACGACGGCCGTCTAGGGCAGCACCACCTCATAACCAGGCGCGGCGTCGGCGGCCGCAGGCTGCAGCCTGATCTCCGCGACCTTGCCCGCGGACCGGACGTCCGCGCTGGCGGCGGCCAGCGCCGCGCGTGTGCTTTCACCGGCGATCAGGATCAGTGCGGGCACGGGCTCGCGCATCGGGATGCCTGCTGCTGATTTCGCCCGCCGCACGGCGCCGATCGCCGCGGCCGCCGCCACTAGCACGGCGTCGTCGCCTGGGCCGGCGGCGGCGCGCAGTTCCGCCGGGTCAGGCCAGCGGGACAGGTGCACCGAACCGTCCTGCCACCACGACCATGCCTCCTCGGTCACGAACGGCAGCATCGGCGCCAACAGCCGCAGCAGCACGGACAGGCCGAGCCGCAGCGCGGTCCGGGCCGACGCCGCGCCCGTGTCGCCGTGCTCGCCGTAGCCGCGCGGCTTGACGAGCTCGAGGTAGTCGTCGCAGAAGAACCAGAAGAACCGCTCCGCGTGCTCGAGCGCCGCCGCGTGGTCGTAACCCTCCAGCGCGGCGGTGCACTGGGTGACGACCTCCGCCAGCCGGCGCAGCATGGCCTGGTCGATCGGCTCGGTGATGGCGGCGGCATCGAGCGCGCCGGCCGGGCCGATCCCGAGCACGAATCGGGTCGCGTTAAGGATCTTGATGGCCAGCCGCCGCCCGATCTTGAGCTGCGCCTGGTCGAACGCGGTGTCCACGCCGAGCCGCGCGCTGGCCGCCCAGTAGCGGACGGCGTCGGTGCCGTACTCCCGCAGCAGGTCCATGGGCGTCACGACGTTGCCCTTGGACTTGGACATCTTCTTGCGGTCCGGGTCGAGGATCCAGCCGGAGATGGCCACGTGCCGCCACGGCAGCGCGCCGGCCTCGGCCTGCGAGCGGAGCACCGTGTAGAACAGCCAGGTCCTGATGATCTCGTGCGCCTGTGGCCGCAGGTCCATGGGGAAGACGCGCTGCATCAGGTCTGGGTCGTCGGGCCAGCCGCCCGCGATCTGCGGTGTCAGCGAGGACGTCGCCCACGTGTCCATCACGTCCGGGTCGGCGACGAAGCCGCCCGGCAGTCCGCGCTGCTCCGGCCGGAAGCCCGGCGGGGTGTCGGCAGCGGGGTCCACCGGCAGGTCGGTCGGCGCTGGCAGGATCGGCGTGTCTTCCTCGACCTGACCGGCCGCGTCCACCGGGTACCACACCGGGATCGGCACGCCGTTGTAGCGCTGCCGGCTCACGAGCCAGTCGCCGGTCAGCCCTTCGACCCAGTGCTCGTACCGGGTGCGCATGTACTCGGGGTGCCACTGGACGTCACGGCCGCGGGCGAGCAGCGCGGCCTCGAGCTCGGCGGACCGGCTGCCGTTGCGGATATACCACTGCCGCGTTGTGATGATCTCCAGCGGCGTGGTGCCGTACTCGTAGAACTTCACCGCGTGCCGGACTGGCTCCGGCTCGCCGCGCACCGCTCGGGCGTCCTCGAGCGACGCTGTCACCTGCCTGCGCGCCGCGGCGGCGGACCGGCCCGCGAGCTGCTCGTAGGCGGCCGTGCCCGCGGCGCTGGTGAGCCACGCCAGCGGACCGGGCAGGAGCCGGCCGTCCGCGCCGATGACGGGCCGCGTTTCCAGTTGCAGGTCGCGCCACCAGGTCACGTCCGTCACGTCGCCGAACGTGCACACCATCACCAGCCCGGTGCCCTTGTCAGGGTCGGCGAGCCGGTGCGCCAGGATCGGCACGGCCGCGCCGAACAGCGGCGTCAGCGCCGTCGTGCCGATGAGCCCGGCGTACCGGGCGTCGTCGGGGTGCGCCACCAGCGCCACGCAGGCGGGCAGCAGCTCCGGCCGGGTCGTCGCCACGATCACCTCGCCCGGACCGGTCAGCCCGGGCTCGGCCAGCGGGAACGCCAGCCGGATGAGCGTGCCGGGGATCTCGCGGTCCTCGATCTCGGCCTGCGCCACCGCGGTGCCGAACGTCACGTCCCACAGCGCGGGTGCCGCCGCCCGGTACGCCTCGCCGCGCTCGAGGTTGTGCAGGAACGCCAGCTGAGAGACGGCCTGCACGCGCGCGTCGATGGTCCGGTAGCTCATCTCCCAGTCCACCGACAGCCCGAGCCGCTGCCACGCATCGGCGTACGCGCGCTCGTCTGCCTCGGTCCGTGCCCGGCACAGCTCGACGAAGTTGCGGCGGGACACCGGCAGCAGCTCGGCGGGGGTCAGCTCGGGCCGGTCACCGCGGGCAGGTGGCGTCAGATCCGGCTGGTAGGGCAGCGCGGGGTCACAGCGCACGCCGTAGTAGTTCTGCACCCGCCGTTCCGTCGGCAGGCCATTGTCGTCCCAGCCGACCGGGTAGAACACCGCCTTGCCGCGCATCCGGTGGAAGCGCGCCAGCACGTCGGTGTGGGTGTAGGAGAAGGCGTGCCCGAGATGCAGGGAGCCGCTGGTCGTCAGCGGCGGAGTGTCGATGGAGTAGACGTCGCCGCGGCTCCGGGAGCGGTCAAACCTGTACTACACGCTCCTTGGCCCACCGCTGCGTCCACGTGTCCTCGAGGCCGTCCAGCGTCGGCTTGGCCGGGATGCGGTACGAATCGGTGCTCATGCCGGCCAGGATAGCGCCCGGCTGGTCGTCGGCGCACCGGCGTATCGGTCTGCCCGCCGCCTGGGTCGTCGCCACCCCTGCTATTCGTCCATGGGAGCGGGATTGCCCTGGCTATAGCCAGTGCAATCCCGCTCTCATGAGTCGTCCGGGGCCCCGGATGTCAGAGGAGGCTGCCAGTCTGCCGCCATGCCCGCAGACAACCGCCCACCAACCTGGTTGCTGCACACCCAGCGGGCCGTTCTCAGCCGGGCGCAGGCGCTTGCGTGCGGGATCACGGCGAACAGCATCGAGCACCGGATCCGACGCGGCGGCCCCTGGCAGCGGCTGCTCCCAGGCGTGTACCTCACAGTCACTGGCCAGCCGAGCTGGGAGCAGTGCGAGACGGCGGCCCTGCTGTATGCCGGCCCCGACTCGGTCATCACGGGCCCGGCGGCGCTGGCTAACTACGGCGTCCGAGGAGGGCCGAAGGCCCGCAGGGTCGACGTGCTGATACCGCTGGCGCGTGAGCGGCTCAGTCCCGGCTTCGTCGCCATTCACCGCACGCGGCGGATGCCGACGAGCGTTGCGGTCGATCTGGCGCTGCGGTTTGCTCCGGCGGAACGGGCGGTCGCGGACACCGTTCGCCAGCTATCCGGGCTGGCCGAGGCGCGCGCCGTGGTCGCCGGCGCGGTCCAGCAGCGGTACTGCACTGTCGAGCAGCTGGTCGCCGAGCTGAGAGCAGGTCCGATCCGGGACTCGGCCCGGCTGCGGTCGGTGCTGGCCGAGGTGATCGCGGGCATAAGGTCGCCGGCCGAGGCAGACTTCCGCGAGCTGATCATCCACTCGCGGCTGCCGCAGCCGTTGTTCAACCCGAAGCTGTACCTCGGCGGCGTCTTCCTCGCCCAGCCGGACGCCTGGTGGCCGGATTACGGCGTGGCGGTCGAGGTCGACTCGCGCGAGTGGCACCTGCTGCCGGAACACTGGGAGCAGACGATGGCGCGGCATCGCCGCATGTCGGCGGCCGGCATCAACGCGATGCACGTCAGCCCGCGGCAGGTGCGGGACGAGTCGGTCGCGCTGCTGGCCGAGATCGACGCGGCCCTGCGGTCCGGTCGACCGCTGCCCGGCATCACGACCACGCCGCTGGCCGCCTGACCGGCTGGGCTAGACCGGGCCGAACCTCGCCGTCGGATCAGAGCGCAGCGCGTCCTGTATGCACTGCCGGTGCCGACTAGGCAGACTCGCGGGCAGCTCGTCGAGCCTGAACCAGCCGACGTCGACCGACTCGTCGTCGTTCACGCGCGCGGCGCCGCCCACCGCCCGGCACCGGAAGGTCACGTCCAGCCAGTGCACCTGGTCACCGTTTCCGTAGACCACCAACGGCAGGGCAGAGACGCTGACGATGCGCTCGGCGACGGCCAGCACTGCCGTCTCCTCAGCCACCTCGCGGACCGCGCCGGAGGCTGGTTGCTCGCCTGGCTC
>JASHPF010000407.1 GCA_030038295.1 Streptosporangiaceae bacterium | reverse complement strand
TAAGGTCGGGATAAAACCACTGGGTGGACTTTCGGCTAGGGTTTGCGGGTTCGCCCTGTTGGGATTGATAAGCCTTTCGACATCAGCCTGAAGGATGATGTTCCTGTTGAACCCCATGAGATCCCCTTTAGTAGAGCATGATAAATCCGATTAAGGAGCATGCTAGCGGATCACTCAGCCGAGATCTACTCGGCTATGGGCTATGGGCCCTGTAGAGCCATTAGTTACCGAAGGGCGCACCGTCAATGCCCCAGACCGTGTAGTGATGGCACCGACGGAGGTGCCGGGATGGCTGAGCTTATGGGCCTTTCCGATCGACACCACGGGTGGCGGCTTGTGCGTGACGCCAGCGTCGGATCAGGCGAAGGAGCTGGCAGTTCCGGGCCTGCTGCGCTGCCTACAGGGCCGCCGCCCTACCCGGCCGGAGTAGATGGGCCCGGCTGGCCCCTGCCCTTATCACCGGTCGGTCGGCTACCCGGAGTCTTGTTCTCCGCTGAGCCCGTGCCGGGTTCGGCCGCGATCAGTTCGATGAGCAGCATGACTAACGCGCCCGCGGCTAGGCCGAGTGCAATGCCCGAGTAGAACAGCGCATGCTGCTCGTTGTCATCCGCGTGCACATTGGCGGCCAGCACGGTCGCGTCATTGATCCCGTCCCAGGTCCACGAGGTGGTGGCCAGCAGGGTGGGAGCGTCACCGGCCAGGACCTGGTAACCGGACAGGTCCACGCCGCGCGCGGAGAAGCTGCTGGTGCCGGCCTGCAGTGCCACCGGATGCCCCTGCCCGGAGGCGAGCAGCGAACTCGGCGCCCCGCGGAACAGGTCTCCGACCTGGTAACTCGCCTGCGGACTTGCACCCGGGCCCTCGTCCCGCAAAACGGGGAACGCAACCCTGAGCTGTGCTCCCTGGCTGCCCTCACCGATCGGCTTGGGCGCCAGGATCGTGATCGTAGCCAGCGGCAGAGGCGAGCCTTGGGGCTGAGAGAGCGTCGTCCCGACGGCGTAGTCTCCGTAATACTTGTCCTCAGGCGTCACAGCCGCCAGCGGCAGTGACGCTGCAAAGGACCCCGCAGCGGGCGCACTCACCCGAACAATCCTGGCTCCGGTAACCACGGTACCCCGCGGGAAGTCGTTGAGCCCGACCGCTAGCCTTACGGGTCCGCTGGTAGCGGAAGTTGCCACGAGGGTGAGCACAAGCTTGCTCCAACGGCCACCATGCGCAAAGCCAACCGACAGCGTGGCGTTCACCGTCGCGGCGATTCCCGGCTGGCTGGCTAATACGGCCACCGATGGTCCGACCACTGCCGGCGCCTCTTGCACACGCGGCCGGTTCAGCCAGCCGAACAGCCCTGGCCCGGCAACTAGAATGAACAAGAGACCTACCCGGTACCAGTGCCGTCGGCGCGCGTTACTCAGTTGCCTGGCCTCTGACTTCGGCCGGTTCTCGCGTCCGCTGTTCGCCGTCGACGCGTCGCCTTTGTCTGTAGTGGTTTCCGCGCCGCCGTCGAGTGCCACCTCTTGAGGAGGCCCGACCGGTGCTGCTTCAGTCGGCGGTAACTGCGGTGTTGTCGCGGGAGCTCCGGTGTTGACCGATCCGCTCGCCGAAGGATCCTCGCCCATTCCGCCCCCTGGTGCTCGGCCGAGATCGATTCCGAAGGAGTCGACCGGACGTCACCCGTGCTCTCCGAACGGATTACAGCAGCCCGACCAAAGGGGGTCAAGAGATTGTCGTGCCGCTACCCCTCCGCGCAGCCGTGGCGGCAACAATCAGCAGCACGATCGCTGGCGACTACGCCGGCGCCGTGGCGTACGCTGCGCCAGGTGCGCCCGCTGGCCAACGACCCGAAGCTCGAAAGCCGTCGTCGATCAGCAGCGCCTACGCGCCGGCGACCACACATCTTCCTGTGCTGGCGCGGCCAGCGCTGCCCGGCGCGCTCGCCCTGCAGGCATCGCCGCTTGCAGGCGGTCCAGTGGTACCTCGAACCTAGGGCCGATGGGACGCCGACTACATCGACACCGGGCAGGAACCGGTCGGCGCCGTCGCGGATCGCGCTCAGCGCAGGCTGGTAGCGCGTTCGCGGACTCCGGTGCCGTGGACGAACACCAGGGTGCCGTTCATGCCCGCCTCCCGTGCCATGGGCGCAGCTGGCCGCGCCGTTGCGAGGCCTATGTTCCGAAGAACTTTTCGGCGCGATTGCACACAGCTGTATCCATTGACGGGAGCGGTGCTGGAAAGGCAAGCGGCCGCAAACTTCGGCCGGGGCGACGGATGCGGGCCGCGGCACCACGTCATTGACACCGACACGACGGGGGCCTAAAGGTTGATCGTGTCCACGGTGCCGGAGACGAAGTTCGCCCGATGCGATGGCATTGACATCGCATATCAAGTGATCGGCGATGGATCGCTTGACATCGTTTACATCCCGGCGTTCGTGTCTCACCTGGAAGTCATGTGGGAGCTGGCCGAGTTCGCTGCCTTCCTCGACCGCCTGGCGGGCTTTGGCCGGCTGATTACCTTCGACAAGCGTGGCACCGGGCTGAGCGACCGGCTGCACGGCACGCCGACGCTGGAGGAACGCTCCCAGGACGTAGGAGCGGTGATGGACGCGGCCGGATCGGAGCGCGCGGTGATCGCCGGCTGGGGCGACGGGGCTGCCCTGGCCCTCACGTTCGCCGCAGCTCATCCCAACCGGGTGCACGCCTTAGTGCTCGGGTCGTTGGGCGTGAAGGTTGCCGAGGAGCCGGGCCGTCCGCTTGTGCCCGACCCGGCGGTCGTCAAGGCGATGACTGACGCGATCGAATCAGGCTGGGGACAGGCGATCTTCGCCGAGGTCATGGCGCCTTCCATGGCTGGAGATCAGCGCTTTCTTGCGTGGTACCGGCGCTGGGAACGGTTGTCCGCAACGCCCAACGCAGCCGCTTCGTTGTGCCGGTGCATGCTGGAATTCGACGCCGACCCGCTGCTGACCGCGGTGCAGGCGCCAGCACTCGTGCTTAACCGAACTGGCTCGCTGTTCGACCGGGCGGCGGTTCGGGAGGTAGCGGCGCGCATCCCCGGTGCGAAGCTCGCCGAGCTGCCTGGAATCGATGCGACTCCGTTCGTCGGCAACATCGATGAATACGTGGACGAGATCCAGCAGTTCCTCACCGGATCGAGAGGCGCGCCCGATTTCGAGCGCAACCTCGCTACCGTGATGTTCACCGATATCGTCGGGTCCACTCAGCACGCCGAGCGACTCGGTGATCGGCAATGGCGTTATTTGCTCGACGAGCACCATGCCCACGTGCGCCGGCTGCTTGATGGCTACCACGGCACGGAGATCGACACGGCGGGCGACGGGTTTTTCGCTACGTTCGAGAGTCCCGCACGCGCGATCCGGTGCGCCTGCGCGATCCGCGACACCGTCCGGGAGATTGGCCTGGAGATCCGGGCCGGCCTGCACACCGGCGAGGTCGAGCAGCACGGTGCCAGCGTGGTCGGCCTCGCGGTGCACGTCGGCGCCAGGGTAGCCGCAGTCGCCCAGCCGGGCCAGGTACTGGTTACCAGCACCGTGAAGACGCTCGTCCTAGGGTCTGGCATTAGCTTCGCTGATCGCGGCGTGCGTGTCCTCAGGGGAATCCCGGGGCGGTGGCGGCTGTTCTCGGTCGAAGCCCCACGCGGTTCGCACTAGCACTGCTTGCGCAGATAGCGCTAGACAGTCAGATTTCACCGGACTTGGCCGGACTTGCTCGATGATCAACTTCGCGAGTTGCTGAATGTCATCCGGCATTTTCGCTGGTAATTCCGTGGCGCCCCCAGCAGGATTCGAACCTGCGCACACGGCTCCGGAGGCCGTTGCTCTATCCCCTGAGCTATGGGGGCGGGCGCTCACTGCCCGGCGCCGCGCCGGAAGCACGCGGCCTGCCAGGCCGGAGTCAGCGTATCAGGAGCCCGGCCTGCGGGACACGAGCCCGATCTGGTCGCATGGTCGGCCGCAGCCAGGCATAACCCGGTAGCCTCGCGCCGTGACCCAGCCACTCGGACGCGTTCTGGTTGTCGATGACGACGAGGTCATCAGGCAGCTTATCGAGGTCAATCTGACGCTCGAGGGGTTCGAGGTAGTAACGGCGGTCGACGGTCAGGACTGCCTGGAGAAGGCCGTTCTGCTCAGGCCCGACGTGATCACGCTGGACGTCATGATGCCGCGGCTTGACGGCTGGGTCACGGCCACAGCGCTCCGGAGCAACCCCCACACCGCGGGGATCAAGGTCGTGCTGATCACCGCGCGCGCTCAGGAGGACGACCGGGATCGCGGTCAGCAGATCGGCGTGGACGCCTACCTCACCAAGCCGTTCGACCCGGCGGAGATGATCAGGGTCGTCCGCGTGCTCGCGGGCGCGCCGGGCAGCGCCTTCGGCTGACGAGCCGCCCGTAGCCTGGCTTCGTGATCCTCGCTGATCTCGACCGGGAGCTGGCCGCCCCGATCGAAACCCTGGTCGCTAACGGCACGCTCCCGCCGCGGGCCGCGCGCATCGCTCCGGGCCACACGTGGCGGCCAGGGCCCGACGGCGATCCGGCGAGCTTCGCGACGTCGCTCCCGTTCGAGCTCGGCGCTGTCGCCGCGCGCGACCCCGCCGATGTCGCCGCCCGGCTCGCGGCGCCGATGCGCGAACTGCCCTGGGTCGCGGCCGCCGAGCACACTGGCGACGGCTACCTGACGATCACCGTGACCGCGCGAGCGCTCGGCCAGGCGGCCGGCCGGCTCGCGGCGGCGGGCTCCGCGGCTGCCCGCAGCGCGATCCTGGCGGGGACCACCGCCACCGTGCGGCTCTGGCCCGACCCCGCTGCCGCGGCAAGCTGGCGGCGCGCGTGGCAGGATCATGCCGCCGCGATGACCGGACGGCTCGCGACCGCCGCGGGCGCCACGGCGACAGTCACGACGAGCGGGGAACGCGACCCGTCCGGGGTCGGTGCCGCCCGCACCGCACAGTCGACCGTGGCAGCGGCGGTGGCCTGGTACGGCGTGCCCTCGGTCCGGTACGGGCTCGCCCGCACGACACCCGGCCAGGTCACCCGGCTCGGCACGCTGCTGGCGCCCGGTAGCTGGGGCACCGATCCGCTCTACCCGGTGCAGCAGGCGCACGCGAGCGCGGCCGCGACGCTGCGCTGGGCCGCCGCCCTCAACCAGCCGGTGACGAGTCCGGGGGAGCGGGCCGGCGACCTGCTGAGCTCGGCCGCCGAGCGGACGCTGCTCGGTCTGCTGCCCTGGCTGCCGGTCCGGGTCGCGGCGGCAGCCCGCCGGCACCGGCCAGACGAGGTGCCCGGCTACCTCGAGTCCGTGGGCACCGCCTGGCTCGCGGTTCGGCAGCTGGCGCCGGCTCTTCCGTTCGGCGGTCGAGCCGCGTCGTCCGACGTCACGACGGTCGGCGCCCGTCTGATGCTCGCGGACGCGGTCCGGGCGGTGCTGGCCGCCGGACTGGCGCTGGCCGGCATCCAAGTCGGCGCCGGGGACGATTGAACCTGCGGCGAAACGGGTAAACTCCGTTAGCAAGCCCCCTGGACGTACTTAGCTCTCGCTCGCCCCAGGTCTTCCCGCGCCACGCCCGCCGCTGGCGCGAGCGTACCTGCGCGCGACACCGCGTCTCAGCCGTGCAGTTTGGGCTGGTCGCAGGCGGTGCAGCCGGTACGGCCATAGCCGAAGGAATGCCGTGGGTCGTGTTGGTGTTAGGCTGGGTGCTGCACCAGATGCCCCGCCCCAGGGACAGGTGCCTGTTCGCGCTCCTTTCGATCGTCCTTCCAGCGCTCGGTGGCGCGCGATCTCGACATTCATCTGCCCATCGCGGGAGTTCCTGGTCTGCCCGGCCCTCGCCAAGGACCTGGTCAGCGAAGACCCTTGCGGCATTGCGCCGCGGCCAGGAAGGCTGCCAAGCTCTGGCGCCAGCGGGCGGCGATGGCAGATATCAACACGACAGCGGGCTGTGGGCTGCAGGTACAGCCATAACCCGCACCCTGGGAAGGACCCCTTGTGAGCGACACCCTGGACCTGTTCTCAGCCGAGAACGGGGATTCCGCCGGCCTGTCTGGGCCGACTGGTCAGCCTGGCGGTACGGCGGCGAGCCCGGGGGATCGTTCTCCCGGCCATGCCGCGGCGCTGGCGGGGACTTCCCACGCGCCAGGCAGCGCGGTACGCTCCTGGCCGGATGCCGTTGACACGGCCGTAGGCAGCGGTGCTAGCAGCACAGACGTGCCGCACAGCGCCAGGGCGCCAGCCGGGGGACTGTCAGCGATGCTGCTGCCGGATCTTCAGCGAGTCGCTCAGTCGCTCGGTATCACTGGCACGGCGAGGATGCGCAAGGGACAGCTCATCGCGGCCATCGAGGAGAGGCGGCAGGGCGGGCCGCACGACGCTGGCACTTTTGGCGGGAGCGGCGGGCGCGTGCGCGCTTCAGCTGCGGACCAGGTGGGCCACGACCAGGAGCCAGCACTTCACCAGATCACAATCTCTGACAACCCAGTCCAGCGGAAGACGCCTGCGGGAGCCGGCGTTAACCGCACCGTTGAGCAGGACGCCATGGAATCACAGACATCGACACAGCCAGGGCTTGGCGCAGGCAGCGCCACCGGGATCGGCGAGGGCACGCGCTCGGTTGACACCGGGATCGGCGGTGCGTCAGCGGGTGGTCCCGCTGGCGGCGCGGCCGTCATGGACGGCACCAGCACCGCCGTGAACGGAGTCGTGCGCGAGGAGGCCCAGCAGGCTGGCGATGGCCAGCGCCCCGACCGGCGCCGGCGGCCGAACCCGCGCCGAGACGACAGCGGCGAACAGCCGCGCGCGGCCAGCGATGGTCAGGACCGGGACTCCGGCGGCGGCCGCGAGCAGAACGCCCGCGAGCAGTCCGTCCGGGACCGGGACCAGAACGGGCGCGACCAGGGTGGCCGGGATGACGACCGGGACGGCGGCAGCCGGCGGAGCCGGGACCGGTACCGCAACCGCAGCAGCAGCAGCAGGCGCCGGGAGCGCGGGGGCGGCGGTGGGTCCGACGCCGAGCCGGTGATCAGCGAGGACGACGTGCTGATCCCGATCGCCGGCATTCTGGACGTGCTCGACAACTACGGGTTCGTCCGGACGACCGGGTACCTGCCGGGTCCCAACGACGTCTACGTGTCGCTGTCCCAGGTGCGCAGGTACGGACTGCGCAAGGGTGACGTCATCGAGGGCGCCATCCGGCAGCCGCGCGAGGGCGAGCGGCGCGAGAAGTTCAACGCGCTGGTCCGCCTCGACAAGATCAACGGGCTGGACCCGGAGCAGGCGAAGACCAGGCCGGAATTCTCCAAGCTGGTTCCGCTCTACCCGCAGGACCGGCTCCGGCTCGAGTCCGATCCCACCAACATGACCACCCGGATCATCGACCTGATCAGCCCCATCGGCAAGGGCCAGCGCGGGCTGATCGTGTCGCCGCCGAAGGCGGGCAAGACGATGGTCCTGCAGGCCATCGCGAACGCCATCACCAAGAACAACCCGGAGTGCCACCTCATGGTCGTCCTCGTCGACGAGCGGCCCGAGGAAGTCACCGACATGCAGCGGACCGTCAAGGGCGAAGTGATCCACTCGACCTTCGACCGCCCCGCCGAAGACCACACGACCGTCGCCGAGCTGGCGATCGAGCGGGCCAAGCGGCTCGTCGAGATGGGTCACGACGTGGTCGTGCTGCTCGACTCCATCACCCGGCTCGGCCGCGCTTACAACCTGGCCGCGCCCGCGAGCGGCCGGATCATGTCCGGTGGCGTGGACTCGACCGCGCTCTACCCGCCGAAGCGATTCTTCGGCGCGGCCCGCAACATTGAGCACGGTGGCTCGCTGACGATCCTGGCCACGGCGCTGATCGAGACCGGGTCGCGGGCCGATGAGGTGATCTTCGAGGAATTCAAGGGCACCGGCAACATGGAGCTCCGGCTCCGCCGCGAGCTCTCCGACAAGCGGATCTTCCCGGCGGTGGACGTGGACGCGTCCAGCACCAGGAAGGAAGAGCTGCTCATGTCGCCCGAGGAGCTCAAGATCGTCTGGCAGCTGCGGCGCGTGCTGCACGCGCTCGAGCCCCAGCAGGCGCTCGAGTTGCTCATGGACCGGATGAAGGGCACCAAGAGCAACGCGGAGTTCCTGCTGGTCGTCCAGAAGACCTCACCGTCGGCTTAGCAGGCCGGCCGCACCAGCGGCACCCGGTGACCCTTCCCTGCGGCGGCTGTCCGGCTGGGAAGGTTGGCCGGTTTTGCGGAGCCACAGCCGGTGGAATGTCAGGACGCGGCAGAAATCCGGCTGGCGCACACAGGACTAATCGGACGGCCGCCCGTGTGCACGGCACGGAATGCGCGGCGACCCGGCTGCGTTGCACCGTCTGGCACACTGGTAGGCCACGACTGATGCGGTACCGGTTCACGCCCGCGCTTTGTGCAGTGCGGCGAGCACCAGGGCGACCCGGCGACTGCGGGAACCAGGAGCGACAGAATGAAGTCAGGGATTCACCCGGAGTATGTGGACACCACGGTGATCTGCAGCTGCGGTAACACGTTCACGACCCGGAGCACGGCGAAGAACGGCGTCATCCACGCCGACGTCTGCTCGAGCTGCCATCCCTTCTACACCGGCAAGCAGAAGATCCTCGACACCGGCGGACGAGTCGCCAGGTTCGAGCGCCGGTTCGGCAAGAAGGCTGCGGGCGGCAAGTAGCCACCAGCAACCCCGTTCCCTTCCCTGGGTCAGGGAAGGGAACGTAAGCCTGTCCGCAGCACGCAATCGATGAGGGAGGTAGGCGGTGTTTGAGCGGCTTGCCGATCTGGCCGCTGAGCACGCCACGATCGAGCACGACCTGGCCGACCCGGCGATCCACGCCGATCCGGACCGGGCCAGGGCACTGAGCCGCCGGTACGGCGAGCTCACCCCGATAGTCCAGGCCTACACGCTGTGGCGGCGGGTGTCCGCCGACGAGGCGACCGCGCGCGAGCTCGCGCCCGAGGACGCGTCGTTCGCCGCGGAGGCGGATCAGCTCGCCGAGCGCCGGGCGGAGCTAGAGAAGCGCCTCGCTGAGCTGCTGGTGCCGCGCGACCCGAACGACAGCAAGGACGTGATCCTCGAGGTCAAGGCCGGTGAGGGCGGCGAGGAGTCGGCGCTGTTCGCCGGTGACCTGCTGCGGATGTACCTGCGCTACGCCGAGCGGCACGGCTGGAAGACCGAGGTACTGGACTCGACCATAACCGGTCTCGGCGGCTACAAGGATGTCACCGTGGCCGTCAAGGCGGGCGGCGATGAGGGCGCCTGGTCGAAGCTGAAGTACGAGGGCGGCGTGCACCGCGTGCAGCGGGTGCCGGTCACCGAGTCGCAGGGCCGGATTCACACCTCGGCGGCCGGCGTGCTGGTCATGCCCGAGGCGGACCCGGTCGAGGTGACGCTCGACCCGGCCGACCTGAAGATCGACGTGTTCCGGTCGACGGGTCCCGGCGGGCAGAGCGTCAACACGACCGACTCGGCGGTGCGGATCACGCACCTGCCTACGGGCGTGGTGGTGTCCTGCCAGAACGAGAAGAGCCAGCTGCAGAACAAGGAGCAGGCGCTGCGCGTGCTGCGGGCCAGGCTGCTGACCATGGCGCAGGAGGAGGCCGACGCGCAGGCGGCGGCCGAGCGGCGCAGCCAGGTCGCGACCGTCGACCGGTCACAGCGGGTGCGCACCTATAACTTCCCGGAGAACCGGATCTCCGATCACCGGGTCGGGTTCAAGGCCTACAACCTGGACCAGGTCATCGACGGTGACCTGGACGCGGTGATCACGGCGCTCGTCGATGCCGACCGGGCCGAAAAGATCGCAGCCGGCGCGGGCCGCGACTGACGGTGCCCGGCCGTGAGCCTGCTGCTTGACGAGATCGCCATCGCTACGGCCCGGCTAGCCGACGCCGGTGTCGAGTCGCCCCGCACCGACGCCGAGGTGATCGCCGCGCGGCTGCACGGCGTCCCCCGCAGCCAGCTGCACCTCGTACCCGACGCGGGGTTCGACCCGCGGTTCTGGGACGAGATCGCCCGCCGGGAAGCCCGCGAGCCGCTCCAGCACATCACCGGCGTCGCCTTTTTCCGGTATCTGGAGCTCGCCGTGGGACCCGGCGTATTCGTGCCCAGGCCGGAAACGGAGGTCATGACCGGCTGGGCGATCGAGCGGCTCGCAGCCATGGACGTGGCCGAGCCGGTGGTCGCCGACCTCGGCACCGGCTCCGGGGCGATCGCGCTGGCGATCGCGCAAGAGGTACCGCGGGCCGTGGTGCACGCCGTGGAGGCCGACCCGCTGGCCGTCGCGTGGGCGCAGCGCAACATCGCGAGCGTCGCCCAGGCTGCGCCGCACACCGCCGGGCGGGTGACGCTGCACCAGGACGACTTCGGCTCCGCACTGGCTGACCTAGACGGCGCCGTGGACCTGGTCATCAGCAACCCGCCCTATATCCCCCTCGGTGCCTCCGTGCCACCGGAGGTCGGCGAGTACGACCCGGCGACCGCGCTCTGGGGCGGCGCCGACGGCATGGACGCGGTCCGCGTCGTCGCGGCGACCGCGGCCCGGCTGCTGCGGCCCGGCGGCCTGGTCGCGGTCGAGCACGGGGCGCAGCAGGGACGGGCCGTGTACTGGGTGTTCGCCGATGCCGGCTGGCAGGATCCGCGCAATCATGCCGACCTGGCCGGGCGGGACCGATTCGTCACGGCGAGGCGGCCGTGACGTGGGGGCCGTCATGGCAGGATGATCAGCCATGAGCGCCTTGTTTGACTGCGCCGACGCGACACAGCGGAGCGCGGGGCTCGCGGCGGCCACGACCGCGATCCTGGGCGGGGAGCTCGTCGTGCTGCCCACCGACACGGTGTACGGGGTCGGGGCGGACGCGTTCAGCCCGGCCGCGGTGCGCCGGCTGCTCGCGGCCAAGGGCCGTGGCCGGGATATGCCGTCGCCGGTGCTCGTCGGCACGGTCCGGGCCGCGACCGCGCTGGTCGAGGACCTGGGCCCGGACGGTCAGCGGCTCATCGATGAATTCTGGCCCGGCGCGCTGACCATCGTGTGCCGCGCCACCCGGACCCTGAGCTGGGATCTCGGTGACACCAAGGGCACCGTGGCGGTCCGGATGCCGGAGGACCCGATCGCGCTCGAGCTGCTGCGCGAGACCGGCCCCATGGCCGTGACCAGCGCCAACCTGACGGGTTCGCCGCCCGCGACCACGGCCGCAGAGGCCAGGGAGCAGCTCGGCGACGCGGTGGCCGTCTACCTCGACGGCGGGACGACCACAGGCGGCGTCGCGTCGACGATCATCGACCTGACCGGACCGCAGCCCCGGCTGCTCCGGCGGGGCGCCATCTCGGTAGGCAGGCTGCGCGAGGTAGCCGCGGTGACCGCGGGAGCGGATGCAGCGGGATCATGATCGGGAGCTGGGCCGGCCGGTCGCCGGGCCGACGGGTCGTCGGCCGTGAGCACGGGCGGCCCGGACGGTGCTCTAGAGTTGCCGTAATGCTCGATGACCCCGGACTAGCCCGGTGAGCCGGTGAAGGACTACGTTCTCACGCTGCTGGTGGCGGCCGCCGTCACCTACGTGCTGACGCCGCTAGTTCGCCGGTTCGCCATCGCCGTGGGCGCGATCAAGCACCCCAGGGAGCGCGACGTCCACACCGCCCCCGTCCCCTCGGTCGGGGGCATCGCCATGTACGCGGGCCTCGCCGCGGCGTTGCTGGTCGCGGACGAGATATCCCAGCTCCACAACGACGCCATCGCCGGCACCGGCATGCTCACCGGGCTACTCGGCGCCGGCGGCCTGCTGGTGATCATCGGGTTCATCGACGACCGCTGGGGGATGAGCGCCCTCACCAAGGCCGCCGGCCAGGTCGCGGCGGGCGGCATCCTCGTGGCGACCGGCGCCCAGCTCAGCTGGCTGCCGCTGCCGGGCGGGAGCGGGCGGATCTTCATCCCGAGCCCGGACGAGGAGACCCTCCTCACCATCCTGATCGTGGTCGCCACCATCAACGCCGTGAATTTCATCGACGGCCTCGACGGTCTCGCGGCCGGAATCGTGGCGATCGCGGCGACCTCGTTCTTCGCCTATTACTACTCACTGACCAAGCTCGTCGACATCTCCTCGCTAGCCGCGCCGGCGCTCGCGTCGGCGGTGCTGATCGGGATGTGCCTGGGGTTCTTGCCCCACAACTTCGCCCCGGCCAAGATCTTTATGGGTGATACCGGGGCGATGCTGCTGGGCCTGCTGCTGGCCTACGCCGCGATCTCCAGCATCAACTCGCTGCCGCCGCAGCAGCTGGAGTACTCGATCAACCGGTACCCGGTGATCATGCCGCTGCTGCTGCCGGCCGTGCTGCTGGTCATTCCCTACGGCGACATGCTGCTCGCGGTCGTGCGCCGGGCCAGGGCCGGGCAGTCACCGTTCGCGGCCGACCGCAAGCACCTGCACCACCGGCTGCTCGAATTCGGGCACTCGCAGCGGGCCAGCGTACTGATCATGTATCTGTGGGCGGCGGCCTTCTCCGGCTCCGTGGTCTGGCTGTCGATCGAGAAGACCGAACTCCCCAAGGCGGCCAACCACCACGGTGAGCCGGTGCTGGTATTTGTCGCCATCACCGCGGTCGCCATCGCGATCCTGGTGCTGCTGTCCATGCCGTGGCGGCGCTGGGCGGAGCGAGCGAGGAGCGGGACCGCGGCTGCGCGATCGGCTACCGCGGCGAGCGCGCTGCCCACCGCGGCGGTCGGCCACGACGCCGGGCTGGCCGCGCTGGCCGGATCGGGCGTGTCGGAGGAGGCC
>JASHPF010000406.1 GCA_030038295.1 Streptosporangiaceae bacterium | reverse complement strand
GCGGCTCGCGCTGACGGGGTACGCCGACACGGCGCCCGACGCGAGCGCCCAGCACCCGAAGGCCGCCACGGGCAGCGCCGCCCCCACGGCCAGCAGGAGACGCGGCCGCGGCCGCGCCGACCTGGTGTGTGGCGCCCGCGGCTCGGCGGCGACATCTCCGGTGAGTCTCGCGAGGGCATCCGGCCACACCGAGCCAGGGATGGCGACGAGCGGGATGGCGGCGATGTCCTCCGCCGCCGGGCTGCCCGACCCAGGGCAGCCCGCCGCGGCGGCCGTGACGAATTCGTGCTCGGCTGCGGCCAGCAGTTCGTAGCAGTCCCTGGCGGCGACGCGGAGCACGACGGCTAGCTGCTCGGGCCAGATGCCGTACCGGTAGACCAGCGCGAGGACCTCGCGGTGGCGAACCGCGAGCGCCCCGAAGGCGGCGAGCACGGCGCTCGACCGCTCGTCCGGGCCCGTCAGGAGGAACTCCGGCCGCCGGACCGCGCCGGCCTGCCCGCGGAGCAGCGCCCTGCGGCGCGCGCTGGCGAACAGCCGCGCCTGCAGCAGGTGCGGCGCTCGTGGCAGCCGCTGCGCGCGGACGAGGGCAACTGCGGTCGCGCTGGCCGCCTCGGCGTCGCTGCCGGTCAGGGCGCGGCAGTAGTCAAACAGCCGCGCGCCGTGGGCGGCGAACAGGTCGGCAAGGGCGCCGACGTCATCGCCATCGGGCTCGAGCTCCTCGGACACCGTTCCCTCCAGGCAGCCGCGGTCACGACAGGTACCCGAGGCCGGCGACGGCCGGTCATCGGGGTTGCAGCGGCATAAACCTACGATAGGTGCCTTCGAAGTAGCAAAAAGCATTATCCGGACCGACCCGTTCCCGGTACCACGAGGCCGGACTCGTACGCCGTGATGACCGCCTGCGCCCGGTCCCGCAGCCCGAGCTTGCGCAGCGTGTGGCTGACGTGGGTCTTCACCGTCTCCTCGGTGACCATCAGCCGGGCCGCGATCTGCTGGTTGGACAGCCCTTCGGCGACTAGCCGTAGCACTTCCAGCTCGCGCGCGGTCAGCCCCGCCAGCACGGCGGAGGGCAGCTCCGCGGAGATCGGCCGGAGCCGGGCGAGCTCGCCGATGAGGCGTCGCGTGACGGCGGGCGCGAGCAGCGCCTCCCCGGCCGTGACCACCCGGACCGCGTCGAACAGCCGCTCGGCCGTGACGTCCTGGTGCAGAAAGCCGCTCGCGCCGGCCCGCAGCGCGTCATAGACGTCGTCATCTAGGTCGAACGTGGTCAGGACGAGCACACGGGGGCCATCCTCGGGTCGTCCGCCGGTCAGCAGCCGGGTCGCCTCGATGCCGTCGACGCCCGGCATCCGCACGTCCATGAGCACCACGTCGGGCCGCAGCTCGCGGCAGAGCCGGACGGCCTCGGCGCCGTCGTGCGCCGTCGCCACCACCACGAAGTCGGGCTGGGTGGCGAGCAGGGCGGCGAGGGCGGCCCGCACGATCTGCTGGTCGTCGGCGACGATGACCCGGACCGGCGCCGCGTCGGCTGCCGTCATGGCGTCCATTGTCGCGGCCGGCGGGCCGGGGCAAGATGGCGCCGTACCCCTCGCCAGCCGTTCGTGCAAGCCGCCAGGAGGCAGCCCCGGTGACACAGCTGAGCCACGCACAGGAGGCTGCGGTTCTAGCAGCGCTCGCCAGGCTCGACCTCGCGGGCAAGGTGGCGATCCTCAGCGGCCAGGATTTCTGGACGCTCCCGGCGCTGCCGGAGATCGGCCTGCAGTCCGTCGTCATGTCCGACGGGCCAGTCGGCGTCCGCGGCACGAGGTGGAGCGCGGCGGACACATCCATCGCGCTGCCGAGCCCCACCGCGCTGGCGGCTACGTGGGACCCCGGCCTGGCGCGGCTGGCCGGCCGGCTGCTCGGCCAGGAGGCGCGCCGCAAGGGCGTGCACGTGCTGCTCGCCCCGACGGTCAACCTGCAGCGCAGCCCGCTCGGCGGCCGTCACTTCGAGGCGTACTCGGAAGATCCGCTGCTCACCGCCGAGATCGCCGCCGGATACGTGACCGGCGTGCAGGACCACGGCGTCGCCGCGACGGTCAAGCACTTCGTGGCGAACGACTCCGAGACGGAGCGATTCACGGTGAGCGTGCAGGTCAGTGACCGTACCCTGCGCGAGCTGTATCTGGTGCCATTCGAGACCGCCGTCCTCGCGGCCGGCGCGTGGGCGGTGATGTCCGCCTATAACGGCGTCGGCGGCACGACCATGACCGAGCACGCGCCGCTGCAGCTAGGCGTGCTCAAGGGGGAGTGGGGCTTCGACGGCGTCATCATGTCCGACTGGATGGCCGCGCGGGACACCGTGCGCGCGGCGGCCGGCGGCCTGGACATTGTCATGCCCGCCATGGCCAGCCCGTGGGGTGAGCGGCTGGCCGCCGCCGTTCGTGACGGCCTGGTGGCCGCCGACGTGGTCGACGAGCAGGCCCGCCGGGTGCTGCGGCTCGCGGCGCGCGTCGGGGCGCTGGCCGGCGCGCCGGAGTCGGTGCCACCGGCCAGCCGGCCCCCGTTGCTCGACGGCCCCGCGCTCGCCCGGCAGATCGCGGCGCGCTCGGTCGTGCTGGCCGCCAACCCGACGGGCATGCTGCCGCTCGACGCCGGCGCCATCACGTCGGTCGCGCTGATCGGGGCGCTGGCGAGGGACGCCAGGGGACTCGGTGGCGGCAGCGCCACGGTGTTCCCCGCGCGCGTGGTATCGCCGCTGGACGGCCTCGCCGCGGCGCTGCCGGACTCGGTCAAGCTGTCCTTCGCCGTCGGCACCGACCCGCGCACGACGCTGGCGCCCGCCGGACCGCCGCACTGGACTGAGCTGCGGGTCACGTTCCGCGACGCCGGCGGGCGCCCGCTGCACGAGTCCGCGCTGGCCACCGGCGCAGGGCGCTGGCTGCAACTGCCCGACGGCGTGGACCCGCACGCGCTCGCCAGTGTCGAGATCTCCGGCCGCCTGACGGCTGAGGCAGCGGGCACGCACCAGCTCGCCATCCGTGGCGTCGGCGACTTCGTCCTGACGGTGGCGGGCCGGATCCTGTTCGACGGCCGGGTCGACGCGGCGGCCAGGGCCGCCACCGCGTTCCTCACTCCGCCCGAGCGTCGTATCCCGGTCGAGCTTGCGGCCCGGTCGGCCACCGATGTGTCGCTGACGCAGCGCGTCAGCCTGGTCCGCGGCTTCCCCGCGGTGTCGCTCGCGCTCGGGTACGCGGCCCCCGTGCTCCCGCCCGACGAACTGCTCGCCGAGGCGGCGGCCGTCGCCGGCGCGGCCGACGTCGCGGTCGTCGTGGTGGGCACGACCGACGAGGTGGAGTCCGAGGGCTTCGATCGGGCGAGCCTCGTTCTGCCGGGCCGCCAGGACGAGCTGGTTCGCCGGGTGGCCGCGGCCAACCCGCGGACGGTCGTCGTGGTGACCGCCGGGTCGCCGGTCGAGCTCCCGTGGGCCGACGACGTCGCGGCTGTGCTACTCGCCTGGTTCGGCGGTCAGGAGACGGGGCACGCGGTGGCCGACGTCCTGCTCGGCGCGACCGAGCCCGGTGGCCGGCTGCCGACCACGTGGCCAGCACGCGAGGCCGACTGCCCGGTCCTCGACACGACGCCCGACAACGGCGTGCTGCGCTACGACGAGGGGGTGTTCATCGGGTATCGAGGCTACGAGCGCGCGAGCATCGTGCCCCGATACCCGTTCGGGCACGGCCTCGGCTACACGACGTGGGAGTATGAGGAGATTCATGCGGACTCGCGGCAGGTGACGGTGACGGTGCGGAACGCGGGGCCGCGGGCCGGCCGCGACGTCATCCAGATCTACGTCGGCCCGGTCGTGGCCGACCCGGACCGCCCGGCCAGGTGGCTAGCGGGATTCGCCGGCGTCACCGCCGGGCCGGGGGAGCGCCGCACGGTCTCCATCGGCCTGCCGGAGCGCACCTTCCAGCGGTGGGCGGCTCGGCCAGCGGGGGGAGCCTGGCAGACGACGCCAGGCGAGTACGTCGTCGAGGCCGCTCGCAGCCGCCGCGATGTGCGGCTGACCGCCGTCGTGCGGGTCGGCTGACGGCGGCCGGCCCCATGCCCGAGATGAACGTCGCGCAGCCCGCGCCCGCGCCGGCGCCTGCCGTCGCCGTGCCGGCGGGCCGCGCCGGGTTCCGCCGTCTCATGATCAACCTGGGTATCGCCGGCGGCGCTCTGTCCGCGCTGTACGCCGGTGCCGGATCCGTGCTGGTGCCACAGCAGATCGAAGACATTGACCGGGCACACAAGGTCGCGGTGCTCGGACTCATCGCCGGGGCCAGCGCTGCATTCGCCCTCGTGTTCAACCCGATCGGCGGCGCGCTGTCCGACCGGACCAGGTCGAGACTCGGCCGGCGCGCCCCGTGGCTGATCGGCGGCCCGCTCGCGCTGCTGGTCGTGCTCGTGCTGGTAGGCCAGATCAGGACGGTGCCGGTCATGCTGGCGGGCTGGTGTGCGGCCCAGGGGCTGGCGAACCTCTATCAGGCCCCGCTCACCGCGGTGATTCCTGACCGGGTACCGCGGGCCAGGCGCGGGACGGCCTCCGCGGTCACCGGCGTGGCCATGGTCCTGGGCGGCGTGGCGGGCGTCGGGGTGGCGAGCCTCTTCACGGCGCACGTCGGCTGGGGCTACCTGGTACTCGGCCTGCTGATGGCGGGAGCGGCGATCTCTTTCGTGCTCAACACCACCGACACCTCCTCGGCGGACACGCCAAGGCCGCCGCGCGACACCCGCCCGGTACCTGCCCGGCTCGCCGACTTCCTGTCCGCGCTGCGGTATCGGGATTTCCTCTGCGTGTTCGCCAGCCGTGCCGCGTCCCTGATGGGCTACTTCCTGATAGTCGGCTATGAGCTCTACATCCTCACGGACTACATCCGGCTCCCCGGCGGCATGCGGCCTGCGCGGGGCATCGCGGTGGTCGCCGCGATCGCGGCCGTCGGCGCGCTGCTCGCCGCCGGCACCGCGGGGCCGCTGTCGGACCGGCTGAACCGGCGCAAGCCATTCGTCGTCGTCTCCTCGGCGATCGCCGGGGCCGGCTGCCTGCTGCCAGTGCTGTCACCGACCTTCGGGGCGGTAGAGCTCTATGCCGCATTCGCCGGGCTGGCGTTCGGCACCTACCTGTCCGTGGACGCCGCACTGGTGACCCTGGTGCTGCCGCGGCAGGAGACCGTCGCCAGAGACCTCGGCGTGCTCAACATCGCCAACGCCGGTCCGCAGGTGCTCGCGCCGCTGTTCGCCGCGCTGATCATCGGCCACCTCGGTGGCTACCGGGTGCTGTTCATCATCGGCGGCTGCTGCGGCATCGCCGGCGCGATCGCCGTGCTGCCGGTTCGCTCGGTGCGCTGACCCGCTCCGCTCCGGGCGACCCGACGCGCGTCGATAGGCTGGCCAGGTGATGGACGACCACACCCGGGACTGGTTTGCCCGCCGCACGTCACGCTGGCAGGACTGGCCGCACGACCGGCTGCTCGCAGCGAAGCACCGGCTCGGGGTGACGATCAGCGTGGTCATCCCGGCCAGGAACGAGCAGCGAACCATCTCCGCCGTGGTCGGCTCGATCGCTGCCGCGCTCGTGGCCAGGGTGCCACTCGTCGACGAGCTGATCGTGATGGACTCCGACTCGACCGACGACACTGCCGCGGTCGCCGCGCGGGCGGGCGCCGTGGTCTACCGGACCGCCGAGGTACTGCCCGCTGCAGGCAGCGTCCCTGGCAAGGGCGAGGCGCTGTGGAAGTCGCTCCTCGTGAGCAAGGGCGACCTGATCGTCTTCGTTGACGCCGACCTGACCCGGTGGGGGCCGCACTTCGTCTCCGGGCTGCTCGGGCCGCTGCTGACCGATGACGGGGTACAGCTCGTGAAGGGCTTTTACACCAGGGTGTGGACCGAGAACGACGGCTCGGTCTCGACCGAGGGCGGCCGGGTGACCGAGCTCGTCGCCCGGCCGCTCATCAGCCTCTGGTGGCCAGAGCTGGCCGGCGTGGTCCAGCCGCTGGCGGGGGAGTGGGCCGCCCGGCGGAGCCTGATGGAGTCGCTCAGTATTCCGGTCGGGTACGGGGTCGAGCTGGCCACGCTGATGGACACCGTGGCGGCGCACGGCCTGGACGCGGTCGCCCAGGTTGATCTCGGTTCCCGGGGGCACCGGCACCAGGCGAACCACGACCTGGCGCTGATGGCGGCCGAGCTGCTGCTGCTGGCCGAGCGCCGCCGCGGTCAGCGGGCCGCCGGGCTGGGTGCGCCGCCCGACTCGCCGCGCGGAGCGGCCGTGCTGCGGCAGTTCGTCCGCGATGCCCACGGCGAGGTGCAGCCGGTAACCAGGGCCGTTCCGCTGATCGAGCGGCCGCCCGCCGCCTCGGTGCACGGCCGGTGAGTGACGGCGTGCCGAGCCCGCTGGCCCGGCCAGACCGAGGCGTGCTGCGACTCGGCAAGCACGTCTTCCCGGCCGGCCAGCCTCTGATCATGGCCATCGTGAACCGGACCCCCGACTCGTTCTTCCAGCCGGGAGTGACCTGGGCGGAATCGGCCGCCCTCGATCGGGTCCACCAGGTCATCGGCGAGGGGGCCGACATCATCGACGTGGGCGGGATCCCGGCCGCGCCCGGCGCGGACGTGGACGTGGCCGAGGAAATCCGCCGCACGGCCGGGTTCATCGCCGCCGTCCGGTCCGGCTACCCGGACGTGGTGATCAGCGTCGACACCTGGCGGCACGAGACCGCGCGCGCCGCCTGCGAGTCCGGCGCCGACCTGCTGAACGACAGCTGGGGTGGCTACGATGAGCGGCTCGCGGAGGTCGCCGCGGAGTTCGGCGCCGGTCTCGTCTGCGCGCATGTCGGGCGGCAACGGCCGCGCACCCGGCCATTCCGGGTTGGTTATGCCGACGTCATGGCAGACGTGCTGGTCCGGACCCTGGCGCTGGCCAGTCGCGCACTCCAGGCGGGAGTGCAGCCGGACCGGATCGTGCTCGACCCCGCGCACGACTTCGGGAAGAACACGTGGCATTCGCTCGAGGTCACGCGCCGGCTCGATGAGCTGATCGAGACCGGCTGGCCGGTCCTGGTGTCGCTGTCGAACAAGGATTTCGTGGGCGAGTCGCTGGACCTGCCGCCGGAACACCGGCTGGCCGGCACCCTCGCGGCGACCGCGGTGTGCGCGTGGCACGGCGCCCGCATCTTCCGGGTTCACCAGGTGCCCGAGTCGCGCCAGGTCGTGGACATGGTGGCGACGATCCGCGGTGACCGGCCGCCGGCCAGGGCAGTCCGGGGGCTTGCCTAGCCGATGCTCATCGCAGCCGCCCTGTGCCCGGCACCGCCGCTGCTCGTCCGCGAGTTGACCGGCGCCGAACCGGTACTGCCGGAACTCCGTCAGGCCTGCCGGGAGGCCGTAGACGAGCTGGTGCAGGCCGACCCAGAGGTGGTTGCCGTGGTGGGCGCGGCGCCCGAGACCTGGACCTGGGATCCGCGCGCCCGCCTTGACCTGACGGCGTATGCGCCGGCGCTCGCTGGCCTGTGCCGCTGGATGCCGGGCACCGCGCGCGAGGCGGGCGTCCCCGGCCCACCCGAGCACATCGCGGCCGAGTCACCACCCGGGCTGCCGCTGCCGGTGGGCCTCGGCAGCCGGCTCCTGGACGATGCCGGGTACGGAGGCGAGCGGCGCCTGCAGTCGGTTGGCGAGGACACGCCCGCGGCGGCGTGCGCCGCCCTCGGCTCGAGGCTGGCCGCCGCCGCCCCCCGCACGGCGCTGCTCGTCATGGCCGACGGCAGCGCGCGCCGGAGCCGCCGTGCCCCTGGCTACCTGGACCCGCGGGCCGGCCCGTTCGACGCCGAGGTCGGCCGCGCCATCCGGGACGGTGACATGGCGGCCCTGCTGGCGCTCGACGGCGAACTGGCCGCCGAGTTGCTGGCGACCGGGCGCTCGGCGTGGCAGGTGCTCGCCGGCGCGATGACCGGGCACCGGCCGTCGTGCCACGTCCGGTACGACGACGATCCATTCGGGGTTGCCTACCTGGTCGCATCGCTGGCCGTCGGCTGACGGCACGGGAAGTGGAGGAAACGTGGTGGATACCGGCCTCGCCGGCCGCGACGTCATGGTGTTCGGGGCCGCCGGTGCCCTGGGCTCCGGTGTCGCGGCCGCGTTCGCCAACGCCGGCGCCGCAGTGCTGGGGGCCGACCGGGTCGTCCCGGCCGCCGAGCACCGGCTCGCCGGGGTCAGCTACGAGTCCGTCGACGTCCTGGACGACGCCGCGGTCGCCGCGCTGTTCGACGCCCGGCCAGCGCCCTGGGCGGTGCTCAACACCATCGGCGGGTTCGCGCCCAGGCGGGCGCTAGCGGAACTGGACCCCGCGGAGCTGACCACTCAGCTTCGGCTCAACCTGGTATCCGCGGCGATCATTACCAGCCACGCGCTCCGGGTCATGGGCGCCACCGGCCGGGGCCGGATCGTCCACACCGCGAGCCGGGCCGCGGTCGTCAGCGCCGGCACGGGTTTTGCGTACTCGGTCAGCAAGCTCGGCGTGCTCCATCTCGTCGCCATGGCCGCCGACGAAGTGCGGGGCACCGGGATCACGGTGAACTGCGTGGTGCCCAGCATCATCGACACGGCCGCCAACCGTGCGGCGCTGCCGTCGGCGGCCCACGACGCGTGGCCCAAGGTGTCCGACGTCGCTCGTACCTACGTCTACCTGGCCAGTCCCGGCTCCGGCCTGGTCAACGGCGCGGCTCTCCCGGTCTAGTGCCGCGGCCGGCAGGTAGAGTACTAGGTCAACTACGTTTTCAGAGGGTCGCGCATGCTCAGCGAAACCCGGCACGTCGGCCAGCATCTGCGCCCGGTCAAGACCGGCGAGATGATCGCCGCCTACCTGCGCGCCAGGATCGTCCGCGGCGAGCTCGCCGCCGGCGACAGCCTGCCCGCCGAGGTCGAGCTGATGCGCCAGTTCGAGGTGTCCAGGCCGACCCTGCGCGAGGCGTTCCGGATTCTGGAAACCGAGTCGCTGATTGAACTTCGCCGCGGCGCGCGCGGCGCCCGGATTACCGCGCCCACCGCGGAGGTCGCGGCCAGGTACATCGGCCTGCTGCTGCAGACCGTGGGCACCACGGTCAGCGACGTCTACGAGGCGCGGTCGCTGCTGGAGCCGGTGGCGGCCGGGCTGCTAGCCCGGCGCCGGACGGCCGCGGACGTGGCGGACCTGTCGGCCTGCGCGAGCGAGCTCGAAGCCCTGCTGCCCGCCGGGCGGCCGCCGGCCGACGTCGCCGGCTGGACGCGCGGCTCGCAGCGGTTCCACGACCTGCTGGTGCAGCGAGCCGGGAACAAGACGCTCGCCATCCAGTACCAGGTGCTGCGCGAGGTCGTCGACACCCACCTGCTGCTCGCCAGCAGCCGCCCCGCCATCGCGGCGGCGCCGGCCACCGCCTTCCGCACGGTGATCCGGTCGTATCGCAAGCTCATCGCGCTGGTCGAGGCGGGCGACGCGGCCGGCGCCGAGGCACACTGGCGGACGCACATGGACGTGGCGGCCCGGTCACTGCTGCCGGAGGAACTGAGGTCCGCCACCGTGCTCGACATCTTCAGCTGACTACCCGCGCGCGCCCGCCCGCTGCGCGCACGCCACCCGTCGGTCTCGTCAGGTGGTGCAGAGTTAGCTATCGTAGTTAACTACGTTGAACCACCGTTACCTGCCGCCCGGGGGCGGGCAGGCAGCGGTGCGTCGATCTGTCGGACGGCCAGGAGGGGTCAGATGCGGGATGCAGTCATCGCGGCGGCGGTCAGGACGCCGGTGGGAAAGCGCAACGGCGGCCTGTCGGAGATCCAGCCGGCCGACCTGTCGGCGCACGTCCTGACGGCGCTCGCGGACCGGGCCGGCCTGGACCCCGGCATCGTGGAGGACGTGATCTGGGGCTGCGTCATGCAGGTCGGGGAGCAGACGGGAGACATCGCCCGGACCGCGGTGCTCGGAGCCGGCTGGCCCGAGTCCGTGCCCGGAGTCACGGTCGATCGTCAGTGTGGCTCCTCTCAGCAGGCGGTGAGCTTCGCCGCAGCGAGCGTGCTCGCGGGCCACTACGACGTGGTCGTGGCCGGTGGCGTCGAGTCGATGAGCCGGGTGCCGATGGGCTCGTCGTCGGCGGGCAAGTGGCCGTTCGGGGAGGGATTCAAGGCCCGCTACCGCGGCGCGGTGCCCAACCAGGGCATCGGCGCCGAGATGATCGTGGAACGCTGGGGCTTCAGCCGGACCGAGCTGGACGAATTCAGCCTGGACTCGCACGCGAAGGCAGCGGCGGCGCAGGACGAGGGCCGGTTTGCCGCCGAGATCGCGGCCGTTACCAACCCGTCGGGCGTGAAGGTCGAGGCGGACGAGGGCGTGCGCCGCGGAAGCACGCTCGAGGCGCTCGGCGCGCTCAAGCCCGCCTTCAAGCCGGAGGGCGGCACCATCACGGCCGCCAACAGCTCGCAGATCTCTGACGGCGCGGCCGCGCTGCTGATCACCACCAGCGAGAAGGCGGCCGAACTCGGCCTGACGCCGCTGGCGAGGATTCACACGGCAGTGGTCACCGGCGACGACCCGGTGATCATGCTGACCGGCCCGATCCCGGCGACTGCCCTCGCGCTGAAGCGCAGCGGGCTGGGCATCGACGACATCGGCGTGTTCGAAGTCAATGAGGCGTTCGCGCCGGTGCCGCTCGCGTGGCTCAAGGAGACCGGCGCGGACCCGGCGCGGCTCAATCCGAACGGCGGCGCGATCGCCCTCGGCCACCCGCTCGGCGGCAGCGGTGCCCGGATCATGACCACGCTGGTGCACCACATGCAGGCCACCGGCGCCCGCTACGGGCTGCAGACCATGTGCGAGGGCGGCGGCCAGGCAAACGCGACGATCCTCGAACTGCTCTGACGGGCCGTGCACCTCTCGGAGATCGCGGCGGCGGGGCCGGCGAAGCCCGCCGTCATCGCCGCGGACGGCCGCGTGCTGACGTACGGCGAGCTCGACCAGCGCAGCCGGCAGGTGTCGCGGCTGCTGGCGAGCCTGGGCGTGGGCACCGGGGACCACGTCGCGCTGCTGCTGACCAACGAGCCGGAGTACTTCGAGGTGGCGTGGGGTGCGCAGCGCCGCGGCACCTACTGGACGCCGGTTAACTGGCATCTGACCGCCGACGAGGCGGGCTACATCGTCCGGGACTGCGGCGCGCGGGTGCTGTTCGCTTCCGCGCAGACCGCCGGGGTGACCGCCCGCATCGCCGCGGATCAGCCGGGCCTGGCCGTGTTCGTGACCGGCGGTGACGCGGGTTCGGGCCTGGCCGACTACGAGACGGCGATCGCCGCGGAGTCCGACAGCCCGGTCGACGGCGAGATCGACGGCGCGGTGCTGTTCTACTCGTCCGGCACGACCGGCCGGCCGAAGGGCATCAAGCCGGTCCACGCGTTCCCGCCCTTCGGCTCGCCTGGCACGCTCGCGCTGCTGATGAGCGCCGTGTTCGGGTTCGGTTCCGACTCGGTGTACCTGTGCCC
Source organism: Streptosporangiaceae bacterium (assembly GCA_030038295.1). Taxonomy (GTDB): domain Bacteria; phylum Actinomycetota; class Actinomycetes; order Streptosporangiales; family Streptosporangiaceae; genus JAJYUU01. The sequence goes on along the minus strand of JASHPF010000406.1, from coordinate 2,092 downwards.
GGCGCCGCTCTACCACGCCGCGCCGAACAACTTCTCGCTCGGCGTCCACCGGCTCGGCGGCACGGTCGTGCTCATGGACCGGTTCGACCCGACCGGGTGCCTGCGCGCGATCGAGGCGCACCGGGTCAGCCACGTCCAGTTCGTGCCGACGCATTTCGTCCGCATGCTGCGGCTGCCGGACGAGCAGCGGCTCTCGTTCGACGTTTCGAGCCTGCAGACCGTCGTGCACGCGGCCGCGCCGTGCCCCGCGGACGTCAAGCGACAGATGATCGACTGGCTGGGGCCCTGCCTGATGGAGTACTACGCGGGCAGCGAGGCCAACGGCATCACCATCATCGATTCGGCGGACTGGCTGGCTCATCCCGGCTCGGTGGGCCGCTCACTCGGCGCGCCGGTGCACATCGTCGGCGACGACGGCACGGAACTGCCCGCCGGCCAGGACGGGCTCATCTACTTCGAGGGCCAGTCGTTCGAGTACCTGGGCGACCCGGCCAAGACCGCGAGCGCGCTGGATGAGCGCGGCTGGTCCACCCTGGGCGACATCGGTCACGTGGACGATGAGGGCTTCCTGTACCTCAGCGACCGGCGCACCGACCTGATCATCTCCGGCGGCGTCAACATCTACCCGGCGGAGATCGAGGCGGTGCTGATCGGCCACCCCGCGGTCGACGACGTCGCGGTCATCGGCGTACCGGACCCGGAGATGGGACAGCTCGTGCTGGCTGTCGTCCAGCTGTCCGACGAGGGAACGGGGTCACCTGACCTCGCAGCCGAACTGATCGAGCACTGCCGGGCGCGGCTCGCGAGCTTCAAGTGCCCACGGTCGGTCGAGTTCGTCACCGACCTGCCGCGGCTGCCCACCGGCAAGCTGCTGCGCCGCCAGCTGCGCGCCGAGCGCGCCGGTCAGGACCGCTGAGCGGCCCCGGCTGCCGCCGCGAGCGCCGCGAGCCAGGCCGCGAAGCCAGGCGTGCCCTGGTACACCTCATCGGCGACCTCGATCAGCCGCGGGTCAGTCTCGGCACCGTGGTCCACGACCAGCGCGTAGCCGCCCGCCCCGCGAACCGCCCGCAGCGCCGGGATATCGCCGAGATCGTCGCCGGCGTACGCGACGGCCGCCGGCCGTTCAGCCGCGACGAGCGCGGCAACGGCCGAGCCCTTGTCGGTGTCGACCGGCGGCCGCAGCTCCTCGACCAGCTTTCCCGGCGTTAGCCGCAGCCCGGTCGCGGCGGCGACCCGGCGGGTGGCGGCGCGGACCAGATCGGCGGCGGCGGCACGATCGGGCGCCTGCCGCCAGTGCACGGCGACCGACGCCGGCTTGACCTCGACCCGGATCCCCGGTATCCCGTCGAGCTGCCCGGACAGCGAGCCGATCGCGGCGGCCACGGCGCCCAGCCACGGCCGCGCCGCCGGATCGAGCCACTCCTCCCCGTCGCTGACCTGCTCCATCCCGTACGAGCCCAGCAGCCGGATGCCGGGCACGCCAACCCGGTCGGCGAGAAAGCCCGCGGGCCTGCCGGAGATAACGGCGACCAGGCCCAGTGACCGGGCCAGGCTCGACAGGCTCAGCCGGGTCTGCGCTGGCATGGCGCTGGCGTCGGGGTCATCGACGATGGGAGCCAGGACGCCGTCGAAGTCGAGCACGAGCGCAGCCGCCGCCTGAGCAGCGGCGAGCGCCTCCAGCGCGCTGGGCCGTGGGTCCACCGGCGCCTCCTGCGATCCGGACAGCGTGGCAAGATAAGGCCAATTAATGGACAAAGCCGATGTAACAGGCCTTGCAATGCGGTAATGAGGGAAACTACACCGTGTTCCTTGCCCCGAACGCGCGTCGCTGACCCATCCCCGGCCAAAGGCTCATCGTGCACCACCGCCGGTCTCGCTCGCCAAAGCACGCCCTGTCCCGTTCGGCGGCCGGCTCCGGACGGTCTCGCTACCGGGGCTCCGGCCGACCCCGTCTGCTGACCGGCGCCGCCGCGGCAGCCCTGCTGATCGCCGCCGCGGTCGCGATGGGTGTCATCGCCGGGCCGGCCCCGGCAGCTGGCGCTGACCGCCTCGCGCTGGCCAGTGACGCGGGCCACGGGCGCACCGGCTCCGC
>JASHPF010000405.1 GCA_030038295.1 Streptosporangiaceae bacterium | reverse complement strand
TCGACGCCGCGCCCCTCCCACTTGATCTTGTAGAGCGGCGGCTGCGCGAGGTAGACGTGGCCCGCCTCGATGAGCGGCTTCATGAACCGGAACAGCAGCGTCAGCAGCAGAGTCGTGATGTGCTGGCCGTCAACGTCCGCGTCCGCCATCAAGATGATCTTGTAATACCGCAGCTTGGCGAGGTCGAACTCGTCGTGGATCCCGGTGCCGAGCGCGGTGATCATCGCCTGGACCTCGGTGTTCTTGAGGACCCGGTCGATGCGGGCCTTCTCCACGTTCAGGATCTTGCCGCGGATCGGCAGGATGGCCTGGAAGTGCGGGTCGCGGCCGCCCTTGGCCGAGCCGCCGGCCGAGTCACCCTCGACCACGTAGATCTCGCACCGCTCCGGGTCGCCGGACTGGCAGTCCGCGAGCTTGCCTGGCAGGCCAGAACCACCCATGAGGCTCTTGCGCGTCAGGTCCCTGGCCTGCCTGGCAGCGATCCGCGCCCGCGCCGCCTGGGTGGCCTTGAGCACGATTGCCTTGGCCTCGCCGGGATTGCGCTCGAGCCAGTCCTTCAGGTGGTCGTTGCAGACCTTCTGGACGAAGGACTTCGCCTCGGTGTTCCCGAGCTTCTGCTTGGTCTGTCCCTCGAACTGCGGCTCGGACAGCTTGACGTGGATGATCGCGGTGAGGTCCTCCCGGACGTCCTCGCCGGTCAGGTTGTCGTCGCGGTCCCTGATGAGCTTCTGGTCGCGGGCGTAGCGGTTGACGATCGAGGTGAGCGCCGAGCGAAAGCCCTCCTCGTGGGTGCCGCCTTCCGCCGTGTTGATGGTGTTGGCAAACGTGTACACCGACTCGGAGTACGACCCGGTCCACTGCATGGCGATCTCCGCGGAGATGCCGGGTGCCTCGTCGCCGAAATCGATGACGAGGTCGTGGATCGGCTCCTTGGCCTTGTTGATGTACCGGACGAAATCGGCGATGCCACCGTCATAGTGGTAGCTCACCACCGTCGGCTCGTCACCAGCCGCCATGTCGTCGGTCGTGTCCGCGGTCGCGTGCTGAGGTCGCTCGTCGGTCAGCGTGATCGACAGGCCGCGGTTGAGGAAGGCCATCTCCTGCAGGCGGCGGGAGAGTGTCTCGAACGACCACTCGGTGGTCTCGAAGATCGACGCGTCCGGCCAGAACGTGACGACTGTGCCGGTCTCGTCCGTCCGCTCGCCGCGCTGCAGCGGCGCGACCGGCTCGGAGTTCGCATACGACTGGCGCCAGACGTAGCCATCCTTGCGGATCTCTACCTCGAGCCGCGTCGACAGCGCGTTGACCACAGACACGCCCACGCCGTGCAGTCCGCCGGAGACCGCGTAGGACTGGCTGTCGAACTTGCCGCCTGAGTGCAGCGTCGTGAGGACAACCTCAACCGCAGGCCGCTTCTCGATCGGGTGCTCGTCCACCGGGATGCCGCGGCCGTTGTCAGACACCAGCACGCCACCGTCGGCGAGCAGGATTACCTCGATCCGGTCGGCGAAGCCGGCCAGGGCCTCGTCGACGGCGTTGTCAACCACCTCCTGCACGAGGTGGTGCAGGCCGCGCTCGCCGGTCGAGCCGATATACATCCCTGGACGCTTACGGACGGCTTCCAGGCCCTCCAGGACCGTGATCGAATGTGCGTCGTAGGACAATGCTGAGGCTCCTCTGGACAGGGCAACACCCAGGCGGCCACCGCGTCCCCCACCCGGCACGCCCACGTGTACTTCTTCATTTTACCTGGCCAGACGCCGCGCCTCAGCCGTACGTGTCACGCGGTCCACGGCCGCCGCGCACCCGCCACTGTCCAGGCCTGCGGTCGACCGCGACGGGGCCGCTGACCTTGACTCGCAACACGGTGCCGTCGCCGAGTTCTCGGTTCAGGCGCAGCACGAGCTGGGCCGCGAGCAGCCGGACCTGGGTCGCCCAGGCGGTTGAGTCCGCGGCCACCGTCAGCTCGCCGTCGGCCAGTCGCTCTGGCCTCGTATGCCCGGCTAGGTCGGCGCCGACGATCTCGGCCCAGCGTCCGAACACCGAGCCCGTTGCCACGGACAGCCCCCAGCCCTCGGCGTCGAGCAGGTCACCGATGGCATCCGACAGCGGCGCGGGGTCGGCGTGCTCCGGATCGGGCGCAAACCCTGGTCGCGCCTGAGCCCGCCGGGCGCGGGCGCCGGCTCGGGGCCGTCGTCCGCTTGCGGCCGTGCCCAGCGCAGCCGGAGGCACAGCGTCTGGTTTGATCTGTTCCGATATAACGCTTTCGCCGCCGGGGGCATTCCCCTGCTGGACGGCCGGCATCGCCGTCTCAACGGCGGATATCGGCCGCGATTCGGACCGCCCGCCGGAGGCGGCTGCCTGGTCCCTCGCCGCTGTCCTGATCCTCGTTGCTGGCCGGGCACCGCGGGCCCTGGCCGCGTCCCGGGCTGCGGCGAGCGCCTCCGCCGCGCGCCGCAGCTGCTCCGCCGGATCCTGGTCAGTCATCAAGGATCACCCCGCCCGCGACCCGAAACCTGGCGCCGGCGAGGCCCGTCGGCACGTCCTCGGGCACCGCGGCCGTTACCAGCACCTGCTCGGCCCCGACGACCAGCGCTGCGAGCCGGTCCCGGCGGCCCGCGTCCAGCTCGGCGAACACATCGTCGAGCATGAGCACCGGGTCGCCGTCCGTACCGTCGCGGCGCAGCAGCTGGTAACCGGCCAGCCGCAACGCCAGCGCCAGCGACCATGACTCGCCGTGACTGGCATAACCCCGTGACGGCAGGCCCCCGATTCGCAGCTCCAGCTCGTCCCGGTGCGGCCCTACCAGGCACACCGCGCGCTCGAGCTCTGCCCGGCGGCGTGCGGCGAGCGCTTCCCGCAACGCCAGCGCGATCTTCTCCTGATCGGGCTCAGGTTCACCGGCGGACGGCGTCGTCAACGCGTCGCCCGCGTCGGCTCGATCGGCGTCGGCCGGCCCGGCGTCCACGTTGCTGCCGGAAACCGCGGCCATTCGGTATCGCAGGCCGGTGTCCCGCTCGGCACCGGAAACCGCGCTGTAGCAATCGGCGAGCAGCGGCGCGATCGCGGCCACCAGCCGCAGCCGTCCCGCCGTCAGCGCGGCGCCCGCGGAAACCAGGTGGTCATCCCAGATCTCGAGAGTGCCAGCCGGCACGGCGCCGCGCGCCTTCGCCGACTTCAGCAGCGCGGTCCGCTGACGCAGCGCGCGCTCGTAGTCCGCCCGTACCCCGGCGTATCTGGGCCGCATCGAGACCAGCAGATCGTCCAGGTACCGCCGCCGCTGGTCAGGGTCGCCCTTGACGATGGCGATGTCCTCGGGTGCGAACAGGACGCAGCGCAGCAGGCCGAGCGCCGCGCGCGGCCGGGTCGGCGCCCGGTTGACCCTAACCCGGTTTGCCCGGCCAGGATTGATCTCCACTTCCAGCAGGCTGTCCCGGCCGGTGGCGGATACGACGCCGCGCACGATGGCCCGATCGGCGCCCTGGCGGATCAGCGGGGCGTCAGTGGCGACCCGGTGACTGCCGAACGTCGCCAGGTAACCCGCGGCCTCGATGAGGTTGGTCTTGCCCTGCCCGTTGGCGCCCAGAAAAGTGGTCGCGCCGGGAGCCAGCGTGACCTCGGCAGCCGCGTAGTTGCGGTAGTCAGTCAGCGACAACCTGGACAGGTACACAGCCGGACCCTAACTCTGTGATCGCGGAGAGTTCGCGCGTCTCCTCCGGACGCTCAGTCTCCGCGATCACCGCGAGACTCCGCTAGCCGAGCCTGATCGGCATCAGCAGGTACCGGAACTCCTGGCCGCCATCCGGCCCCGGCTTGCCGGTGAGCAGCGCCGGCTTGCCCGGCTCGGTGAACGAGATCCGCACCGTGTCCGAGTCGATCGCGCTCAGCCCGTCCAGCAGGTACTGCGGGTTGAAGGCGATGGACAGGTCGTCGCCGGTGAAGTCAGCCTCGACGACCTCCTCGGCCTGCGCCTCGTCCCCGGTGCCCGCTTCCAGCACGAGCTGACCCGCGCTGAACGCCAGCCGCACCGGCGTGTTGCGCTCGGCGACCAGCGCGACCCGGCGAACCGACTCGGCCAGCAGGCTCACCGGTAGCTCGGCTGTCGCGTTCACGCTCTTCGGCAGCAGCGACTGGTGGCGCGGGAACTCGCCCGACAGCAGCCGGGTCGTCGTCCGCCGGCCGGAACCCTCGAACCCGATCATCCCGTCACCGGTGCCGCCGGAGCCGCCGGCTGCGCCCTCCTGGCCCGGCAGCGCCAGGGCGATCGACACCTGGGCGCTGCTGGTGAGCGAGCGCGCGGTATCGACGAGCGCCCTTGCGGGTACCAGCACCGCCGCCCTGAGGTCTGGCCGGGCTGGCGTCCACCGCAGCTCGCGGACGGCGAGTCGATACCTGTCGGTGGACACCATGGTCAGGATGTCGCCGTCGATCTCGATCCGCACCCCCGTCAGGGCGGGCAGCGTGTCGTCTCGGCCGGCCGCCGTCGCGGACTGCGTCACCGCGGTGGCGAATGCATCGCTGCCGACAGTCCCGGCCGGCGGCGGCATCTCCGGTAGCGCCGGGTACTCCTCTTCGGGCATGGTCAGCAGCGTGAATGTGGCGCTCCCGCAGGTCAGCACCGCCCGCCCAGCCTCGGCCGTGATCCGCACCGGCTTGGCGGGCAGGCTGCGGCTGATTTCGGCGAGCAGTCGCCCGGAGACTAGCGCGCTGCCCGGCTCCTCCGTCGTGACGGGCACGCTGGCCTGGGCCGACACGTCGTAGTCGAAGCTCGACAGCTTGAGGTCGTCGGCAGCCTGCAGGCGGATGCCGGCCAGGACCGGCACGGTCGGCCGGGCGGGCAGGGCACGCGCAGTCCAGGCCACGGCGTCGGCTAGGACGTCACGCTCCAGGACGATCTTCACCTGTCGCCCTCCTTTAGGGGGTTGAAATCTGGCAGTAGTAAGACTCGTAGTCGTCATAGGCACGGTGCATCCCGGGGAAAACTCGGTTTGCCCAGGCCGGCCGCGTTCGGCAGTACACAGCGGGTGTGGCTGTCCCGGGGGCGGTCGGTGGTCGGCTGTGACTGACGAGCGACAGCCGACTGGAAACCACCCCGTTACTCGCCGGTTGGCTGGTGTTTTCCTCCGCAACTCCCAGCACCGTCCACAGGTTCATCCACAGCCTGTGTGCCTGCAATGCGTGCGGCGCGAAGTTTGCGTGTTCGACCGAGCGCATCGCGTTACCCGGATAGCGCTTGCTGCTTGATCCGGTTGGTGAGCTCGGTCACCTGGTTGTAGATCGCCCGGCGCTCGGCCATCAGCGACCGGATCTTGCGTTCGGCGTGCATGACCGTGGTGTGGTCGCGGCCGCCAAACTGCTGGCCGATCTTGGGCAGCGACATGTCGGTGAGCTCCCGGCACAGGTACATGGCAATCTGCCGGGCGGTGACCAGGACGCGCGACCGCGAGCTGCCGCACAGGTCATCGATGGACAGCCCGAAGTAGGAGGCGGTCTGGCCCATGATGGTGGCGGCGTTGATCTCCGGACCGTGCGTCTCCACGATGAGGTCCTTGAGTACGAACTCGGCGAGCTGCAGATCGACCGACTGCCGGTTCAGGCTGGCGAACGCGGTCACCCGGATGAGCGCTCCCTCCAGCTCGCGGATGTTGGTGGAAATCCGGGAGGCGATGTACTCGAGCGTCTCGGCCGGGGCGTTGAGCTTGTCCTGGTCTGCCTTCTTGCGAAGGATGGCGATCCGGGTCTCGAGCTCGGGTGGCTGCACGTCGGTCTGCAGTCCCCACTCGAACCGGCTCCGGAGCCGGTCTTCCAGCGTCACCAGCCGCTTGGGCGCGCGGTCAGAGGAGATCACGATCTGCTTGCTGGCGTTGTGCAAGGTATTGAAGGTGTGGAAGAACTCCTCCTGGGTGCCTTCCTTGTTCTCCAGGAACTGGATGTCATCGACGAGCAGCACGTCGACGTCCCGGTACCGGCGCCGGAACCCGTCCTGCTTGCCGTCCCTGATCATGTTGATGAAGTCGTTGGTGAACTCTTCCGAGCTCACGTACCTGACCTTGAGGCCGGAGTACAGGCTCTGCGCGTAGTGGCCGATCGCGTGCAGCAGGTGCGTCTTGCCCAGCCCGGAGTCGCCGTAGATGAACAGCGGGTTGTAGGCCTTGGCCGGCGCCTCGGCGACCGCCACAGCGGCGGCGTGCGCGAACCTGTTGCTGGACCCGATGACGAACGTCTCGAACGTGTACTTCGGGTTGAGCCGGGCGAGCCCTGGCCGCGGGGGCTGGCTGGGTGCCCCGGGTAGGGGGCCCGGCGACGCTCCGCGGGCTGGCCCGGCCGGGCGAGCGAGCGGCACGCCGTTGCCGGCGGGCGGCAGCCCGTTGCCGTGCGGGGCGGGTGCGAGCGC
>JASHPF010000404.1 GCA_030038295.1 Streptosporangiaceae bacterium | reverse complement strand
GGTGCGGCGGCGCCAAGCCCTCGTCGGCCGCGTCGGCGTCGGCGTCGGCGTCGGGCACGTCGCCGTCGGTGGCGGCCAGTCCTTCGGCCGCGGCGCCGCCGGCGATGGTGGCCGTGACGACGGCCGGCGCGCTGGTGACGCTGGACCCGTCGACGGGTGTCGTGACCCAGACGCTGGTGCCGTCGGGCGTCATCGGTGATGAGGTGTCGGTGTCGCCTGGCGGGCTGGTGTTTTTCGCGGTGCAGGACGGCTGCAGCACCACGATCGAGGAGGTGCCGGTGACGGGCGGCAGCGTCGCGACGATCGCGCCGGGCAGCGTGCCGGCGGTGAGCCCGGACGGCACCAAGCTGGCCTACGCCAGCCAGCCCAGCCTCACCGCGGGGTGCGTGCCGAGCACCACCGATCTGACCGCGCTGTACCAGGTGAAGATCCGCACGCTGAGCAGCGGCGCGACCGTCAGCCTGCCCGCGAACCCCGAGTCCGAGGACAACGGGCTGCCGGTGCCGATCTCGCACCTGTCGTGGTCAGCGGACAACCAGCACCTCGCCGTGTCCATTGCGTCGGCAGAGGACAACGAAGGCTGGGACGTGACGCTGGTGGACACCGCGCAGGCGCAGTACTTCCGGGCCGGCGCCGGAGTGGTGTCGGTACCGGTGACCGGCAGCCCGACCCCGCAGCAGAGCTACCTGCGCGAGGGCGTCTACATGCCCAACGGCGACCTGTTCGTCAGCCGGGCGTGCTGCGCCGGGATTCCGCCGCAGAACACCTCGCGGCTGATGTGGGAGGTCACCACGAGCGGGGTGCTGGTGCACCAGGTCGCGATCGGCTACCCGAACCTGGACCACACCAGCCTGGACGTCAGTTCCGACGGCCAGTGGCTGCTGTACCTGGCCGGCAACGACCTGTACGTGTCGCAGGGCGGCGCCACGCCTAAGGAGCTGACCACCGGCCTGATCGCGGCCGCGTGGGGCTAGCGCTAGCGCCCGGCCGCGAGGGGACCAGGGCTCCGGTCAACGCCGGACCCAGAGCGTCACCGTGATGCCGCGGAAGTGCTGATCGACGACCATGACGAAGTTGCTGATCAGCGTCTGGCTCTCATTCCGCAGCAGCGCGGTCGGCAGGCTCGTGCCTGGCTGATCGCCGACGACCCAGATGCGGTGGTAGCGGAGCATGAGCGGCAGCGTCTGCGCGAACGACTTGTCCACGCCGCGGAAGTCACCCGCCTGCATCGGTGTCTCCGCCTCGGCGAAATCGGTGACCTTCGTGAAGTCCCACGGGTAGCCCAGCTCGGCCTTGCGGTAGAACGTGTCGAAGTACAGCACCCCGTCGCCACTGCGCGCGTGCGCGCCGATGTAGCGCGACGGCCCGCCGAAGTCGTACGCCCGGCTCTGCGGGGTACGGACGCGCTGGTCGGGTCCTAGCTGCAGCACGAGGGCGAGGACGCAGACCACCACGCCCGGCAGCCAGATCAGCGTTCGGCGGGCGCCCGGCTGCGCTAGCCGGCTGGTGACCCACTGCCCGAGCCGGTATGCACCCGCGCCGGCGAGCAGCGCGGCGCCGGCCTCGCCGTAGAGCACGTACCGGTCGACGTACAGCGGATGCAGCACCCGCGACTCGGCGAGCAGCAGGAACGCCGGGATCACCAGCAACGGCGCGGCCACCGACGGCAGCGACACGCCACCTCGCCACCACGGGGCAGCGGCGACGGCACCCTGCGGCCCGTCCGCCGCGGATGGCACCTGGCGCGGTGACTGCCCTGGCAGCACGGCCACCACCGCGCAGATCAGCACCAGCAGCGCGACGATGGTCGTCGCACCGAAGTAGTCATGGAACAGGATCCGCAGGGCGGTCACCCCGGGCCGGGGGATCCAGCCGATGGCGGCGTGCTCCTTGACGCTGAGACCGAGCAGGGGAAACACGAGCACCGTGCCCACGGCGCCGGCCGTGAACCAGTGCACGACGACCCGCCTGCCGGGCCGGGCCACCAGCACGGTCACGGCGTGCGCAGCCAGCAAGAGCAGGGCCATCTCGTTCAGGTAGCTGCTGAGCACCACCAGCGCGGCGTAGCCGATCCACCACCGCCTGGCCCGCCGCGGATCGTCGCCCGCGGCTTCCGCCTCGAGCGCGTGCACGAGGACGAGCGTGGTCGCCACGACGCACGCCAGCACCATGGCGTATGACCGCGCGGTCTGCGCGTAGTAGGTGATGGTTGGCGTCAGCGCCATGATGAGGCCAGCGAACAGCCCGGACCAGGGCGACCCGGTCAGCCGCCGCCCGAGCGCCGCGACCAGCGCGGCCCCGACGGCCATGGCGATCACCGACGGGACGCGCAGCGCGGTGGGGCTGCTGCCGATCGCCGCCCAGGCGTGCATGATCAGGTAGTACAGGCCGTGCACGGCGTCGACGTTCGCCAGCAGGTGGGCGAGTTCGCGCAGGCTCAGCAGGGCGGCCCACCGGGTGGCCACCTCGTCGTTGCCCATGGAGTTGTCGCGGGTCAGGCCCCACAGCCCGGCCACGAGCATGGCCGCGGCGGGCACCAGCACCGGTGCGTACCAGGCCAGCCGGGCCGACCAGGAGCGGCCGCCCCCCGGTTGGGTCGTCGGCTCCGCCGGAGGCGGCGTGGTCTGGCTGGCCGTCTGGCGGGTCGCGGCCGCCTCGTTCCCGCCCGCCAGCGCCGAGCTCATTGCTCGCCCGCGGGCTGACTGTCCGGTGGCTGACCGTCCGCTAGCTGGCTGGCCGGCGGCTGGCTGGCCGAGGCGGCGAACGTCTGACGCCATCTCTCGGGCGAGTTGAACGTCGCAGCGGCCGACCGGTACTCGGTCGCCAGCTGGGCCCAGCGCTTGTGCAGCCGACGGTGCAGTACCAGGCTGCGCCAGGCCAGCTGCCGGAACTGGCGGCGGTCGCGCCGCAGCCAGGTCGCGGTGGTGCCCTCGGCCGAGGAGACGAGCGCGCTATCGAGCTTGGCCAGCACCCACCAGGACGCGTCCTGGTGCGGGAGCGCGAGCTGCGGTCGCTGCGCTGCCCCCGGCCGCGGAGCCCGGAACTGGCGTAGGGTGCCGCGCGCGGCCTTGGTCAGCAGGTTGATCTTGTTGGTCGGCGTGGTGTTGTGCTTGAGCGAGTCCGGTGCCCTGCGCCGGGGTGGCGGGAAGCCGTCCAGCTCGGCCTCGTGCCTGGCGTCGGGATACCGCGCCCGCAGCTCCCTGAGCTGCCCGAGCTTGGTAGCCAGCTCGCGGTGCAGGTGATCGGGCCCGGTGAGCACGTCCTCGACGGCGAGCTGCTGTAGCGCTGCGGTGGAGTAGTGCATGGACAGCAGCGCCTGCAGCTGCCGCTCACGGCTCTCGGTGATGACCCCGCCGCCGCCCTTGTGGGGCGAGTGCAGCAGCGCGGACACGAGCCGGTTGCGGAGGTGGTAGTAGGCCTGCCAGTCCCTGGAGTCGTCCTTGTCGTCCCACGGCACCTGCCAGCAGCCGACGCCCGGCAGCGACACGGTCGGGACGCCGTGATCCCTCGCCCGCACGCCATACTCGGCGTCATCCCACTTGATGAACATCGGCGAGATCAGGCCCAGGTCGCGTATGACGCTCGTCGGGAAGAGGCACATCCAGGTGCCGTTGTAGTCGCCGTCGGCCCGGCGGTGCAGCCATGGGGTGTTCCGCAGGTTGCGCCGGCCGAAGTCGTGCTTGGGCGTGGTGTTCGGGGCGGGCCCCCACCACCACGTCCACGACTCAACGATCTCGGCGTAGGCGTGCAAGAGCGACCGGTCGTAGAGGCTGAACATGTGGCCGCCGACGATCGTCGGTCGTCGAGCCAGATCCGCGAACGTCGCGGCGCGCAGGATGCCTTCCGAGTCGAGTTTCACGTCGTCGTCCATGAGGAGCACGTAGGAGGCTCGTCCGGCCGCAACGGTCTCGTCCATGGCCCGGGCGAAGCCGCCGGAGCCGCCGAGGTTGCCCTGCTCGATGACCTCGACCCGGTCGCCGAGCTTCTTGATCGCCTCGGTGAACGCGGGCCGCTGTACCACTTTGTCAAGGCCCTGGTCGATGACGTAGATCCGGTCGATGACCTCGTGGATCTCGGTCGCCTCGCCGAGCGTGCGCAGCTGCTCCAGCATGAAATCGGGCTGGTTGAAGGTGGTGATGCCGAGGCTCACCCGGCCGGCCGGTGCGCGCTCGGCTAGGCCTAGCCAGTCGGCCTCGATCAGCGTCGTGTCCCGCGGCCCGGCCACGACGTCGAACCAGTACCAGCCACCGTCGATGAACGGCGCGAGCGTCAGGGTGCGCTGGACCGTCGTCGGCTCGTCCGAGTCGACGGTGATCGTCTCGACCGGGTGGCTGAAGCCCTTGGCGGTAGACCGGTACAGGATGATCTTGGATTCGCCCGCCAGCCGGATGCGCAGCGTGACCGACGTCACCGTGGTCCACCGGCGCCAGTAGCTTGCGGGGAAGGCGTTGAAGTACGTCGCGAAGGAGACCCGCCGGCCCGCGGTGATCACCGCGCTGCGGCGTGGTCCGGCATCCTCGATCAGGAAGGCAGGCACGTCCGGGCCGAAGGCGATGCTGGTCTGCGTCTCGCCGACCGCGGCGCTGGCCACTGGCACGCTGACCGCCGCGGCCTTCCGTCCGGTCTGCGCCTCCATGGCGAGCTCGGACGCGAGCTCGCCGGCCCCGCGTTCGGGGTTGGTCTCGACGTAGAGCGGGACGATGTCGAGGTCCTCGCCGGGAAACACGACGCGCTGCAGGACGCGAAGGGCCTGCTGGGTCGCTGGCCCGGTCACTGGCCGGCCTCCGGCGCCGTCAGCGGCTCGCCGTGGGCGAAGTGCGGGAGCAGCCGGTTGTCGTACATGCTGAGCGCCGCGGCGATCGCCATGTGCATGTCCAGGTACTTGTAGGTGCCGAGCCGGCCGCCGAACAGGACGCCCGGTTCCCGGTCGGCGAGCTCCCGGTAGGCGTGCAGCCGCTCCCGGTCCGCCGCGGTGTTGATGGGGTAGTAGGGCTCGTCGCCGCGCACAGCGAAGCGCGAGTACTCGCGCATGATCACCGTCGAGTCCTTCGGGTACCAGTCGCGCTCGGGATGGAAATGGCGGAACTCGTGGATCCGGGTATACGGCACGTCCTCGTCGGCGTAGTTCATCACGGGCGTGCCCTGGAAGTCGCCGGTCGGCAGGACCTCGAGCTCGAAGTCCAGGGTGCGCCAGCCCAGGTCACCCGCCGCGTAGTCGAAGTAGCCATCGAGCGGACCGGTGTAGACGACCGGCACGTGCCCGACCAGGTCGGAGCGCAGGTCAGCGAACTCTGTGTTCACCTGCACCTCGATCCTTCGATGATCGGCCATGCGCTCCAGCCAGGCAGTGTAGCCATCGACCGGCAGGCCCTCGAACGTGTCGCTGAAGTACCGATTGTCGAAGGTGTACCTGACCGGGAGCCGGGCGATGATCTCCGGCGGCAGGTCGGCCGGATCGGTCTGCCACTGCTTGGCGGTGTAGCCGCGGATGAAGGCCTCGTACAGGGGCCGGCCGATCAGCGAGATCGCCTTCTGCTCGAGGTTCGCGGCCGTGCCAGGGACTATCTCGGCGGCCTGATCCGCGATCAGCGCCCTAGCCTCGTCCGGCGAGCAGACCCGGCCGAAGTACTCGCAGATGGTGGCCAGGTTGATAGGCATCGGGTAGACGCGGCCCTTGTACACCGAGAACACCCGGTGCTGGTAGCCGGTGAACGAGGTGAACCGGTTGACGTAGTCCCAGACCCGCTCGTTCGAGGTATGGAACAGGTGCGCGCCGTAACGGTGCACCTCGATCCCGGTCTGCGGCTCTGGCTCGCTGTAGGCGTTGCCGCCGATGTGCGGACGGCGCTCGATCACCAGCACCCGCAGCCCGAGTTCGGCGGCGCAGCGCTCCGCGACGGTCAGCCCGAAAAAGCCGGACCCCACGACGACGAGATCGACGTTCACGGCTGCGCCTGCTCGGCCGCCTGCTGCATTGGCACCGGCTCCGGCTCGGTCCCACGGTGCCTGGCGTGCCGGGGCCCGGCCGCTGGCACCGCCGGGGGACGCTCGGCGGTTCGCCGGGACAGCGCCTGCACCAGCATTCGGTACAGGGCGCGGCGGAGCCACCACGGGACGAGGCGGTAGCTGCCGCGGACCAGCACGTTACGCAGGTACCCCGCAGGCGAGATGAACCCGCTGCGCAGCAGTTCGCGCTGCAGCCGCAGCTCGGAGTAGAGCAGCCCGGTGCCACCGCGTCGCTTGAAAGCAGCGGCGCCCACCCGGTAGAACACCAGCGGCTCTGCCACGTTGATGGCGCGCGCCCCGGTCAGCAGCATCCGGGTGAAGAGCGCGTAGTCCTCCATCAGGGGCAGGTCACCGTAGCCACCCGCGGCCACAACGGCCTGTCGCCGGTAGATCACGGTGGGGTGATTGAAAGGATCATGCAGCCGCGCATAGCGAGCTATCTGGCGCGGGTCGGTCGGTGGAACCCGCTGGCCGACGATGTGATCGGTGTCGGTGACAAACTCCAGCAGGCCTGCCCCGACGATATCGGCGTTCGCCATGAGCGGCAGCTGGACCTCGAAGCGGTGCGGCATGGCGACGTCGTCAGCATCCATCCGGGCGACGACGTCGTGTCGGCTGGCGACGAGCCCCTGGTCCAGGGCGGGACCAAGGCCGACTTGGCGGTCCAGCGGCACGAGCGTCACCGGGACCGGGCTGGCCTCGCGGACCTCATCCAGGCAGCGGGCGAGCTCGTCCCGTACCGGCCCGTCCCTGACGATGATCAGCTGATCGGGACGTACCGTCTGCTCGTCCACGGCACTCCGCAGTGCCCGCAGCAGATAGTCCGGCCGGTCGCCGTCGTACACCGAGATGAGCAGCGAGAACGGCTCATGCACCGGGGAAACCTCCAACCGCCGCGCCCAGAACTCGGTGCCGCGCAGTGTTTGCCGTGGTGTGTTTGCCGAGATGTGCCGCACCCAAGCCCGGCACCCGGCCGCTGGCGCAGCTTAGTGTAGTGCAGCATCGCCTGTTTCCCGGCCGTTAGGAACTGCCTAGGGTCGCCCATGGCCGGGCCAGCGACCGCGAGCACACTGGCCGCTATGTATGTCAGCTTGCGCCGGCAGCACTGCGGAGTGGCTAATGTCAAGGCGAAGGTCGCGCGCGGCGCCGGTTACCCGGCTTGCCGCGCGCGGAAGCTAGCTCGCTAGGGAGCCAGATTGTGAGCGCCGTCACAGACCAGGACGTGGCCGCCACGGCCACGGCGCGCGCGAAGGCGGCCGGGCAGCGACCCAAGGTGTTTCTTCATATTGGCGAGCCGAAGACCGGCACGACCTTCCTGCAGCAGCTGATCTGGCGCAATCGCGCCGAGCTCTCTGCCCAGGGCGTCGTGCTTCCCGGACATCACCTTCAAGATCACTTTCGCGCCACCCAGGACCTGAACGGCGTCCCGATCAACCCCAGTGATCCAACCGGCAACTGGAAGGGCGAGTGGGACATCCTCGCCGCGGAGGCGAAGCTCGCCTCGAGAGTGGCCGTAATCTCGCATGAGCTGTTCGCGACGGCCAACGAGCAGGAAGTCGAGCGGGCCGTAACCTCGCTGCGGCCAGCCGAAGTCCACGTCGTGCTGACGGCACGGGACATCGCGACGCTCCTGCCCGCGGAGTGGCAGGAAACGATCAAGCATCGCAATGCCCGGCGCTTCGAGGACTGGCTGAGCGACGTTATCGACGTCGAGTCGGTGGCCGCGGATCGGCGCCGGCACGGGTTCTGGCGGGTGCATGACACCCTGAAGCTCCTCGAGCTCTGGTCTCGCTACGTACCGCCAGACCGGGTGCACCTGATCACCGCTGCGCCGCGTAACGCGGACTCGAGCCTGCTCTGGCGGCGGTTTGCTGGCCTGCTCGAGGTGGATCCCGCCACCGTGGACCTTGGCCGGGCGCGCGCTAACGCCTCTCTCGGCCTGCCCGAGATCGAATTCTTGCGGCGCATGAACGAGGCGCTGTCCCCCGACATCCCCGACTGGTACTACATGTGGCGGGTGAAGGAGGGTGTGGCCCACCGGGCCATGGCCGCCCGCCCCGCTGGCGCTCGCCTCACCCTTCCGCCCGACCGGCTGGGCTGGGCACAGGAGTACGCCGACGGTCTCATAGCCGGGCTGAAGGGCTCGGGCTACGACCTTATTGGCGATCTCGAGGAGCTGCGACCGCCAGCTGAGAGCCCGGCATTCGCGAGCCCTGCCGACCAGCCGACCGAGCTGGTGCTCGACGCCGCGGTGCAGGCTGCGGCTGCGCTGGTGCGGAACGAGTACTGGGTGGAGTTCCCGGCCGCGGCGCCCGAGCCCGACCTGATCACCCGGAGTATCTTCGCCGACCGGGTCGCGTTCCGCATCGCTGGCTCACCCTGGCTCAAGCGGACCGTGCGCAACATCACCAGCCGGTCGTCGCTGGTGCGGCGGCTGCGCGTTGTGGTGTGGCGGGCGCTCGAGCGGCCAGGGTCACAGGGCAAGTAGCGATGGTGGCTACCGCGGTCCGTTCTCGGGCTGGCGATGACTGACGACGTGACCGCGCCGGGCAGCACAGGTCAGGCGGCGCGTACGCCGGCGCGGGCGCGCGTGGTCGTGGTGGTCGTCACCTACAACAGGCGTGACCTGCTGCTGGAGTCGCTGGCTGCGGTGCAGGCGCAGCAGCGCTCGCCGGATGCGGTCATCGTCGTCGACAACGCCTCGGCAGACGGGACCGCGGCCGCCGTTCGTGCCGGGTTCCCTGCGGTGCGGCTCGTCGAGCTCGGCGCGAACTACGGCGGCGCTGGCGGGTTCGCCTACGGCATGGGACAAGCGCTTGCCGACGGTGCGGACCTGATCTGGGCCATGGACGATGACACCATTCCCGAGCCCACGGCGCTCGCAGCCCTGCTCGCTGCCCGTGCGGACTACCAGGGCCGCGCTCCGGCCCTGGTGGCCAGCGCGGTGCAGTGGACCGACGGGCGCCCGCATCCCATGAATACGCCACGGCCCAAGCCGCTCGCGGCCGCGGCCGAGCGAACGGCCGCGGCCGCGTGCGGCTGCGTTCCCATCCGGTCCGCATCGTTCGTCTCGGTACTGGTGGACGCGGCCGAGTGCCGTCGGCGCGGCCTGCCACGGGCGGACTTCTTCCTGTGGAACGACGACTTCGAGTTCACCACCCGGCTGCTGCGGGGCAATGTCGGCCTGCTCTGCCCTGGCAGCGTCGTCGTGCACAAGACCAAGACATTCGGCGGGACGACCGTGGAGCCCGGCGAACGGTTCTTCTACGAGGTCCGGAACAAGATCTGGACGCTGCGGGCCAACTCGCTCGGGCCCGCCGAGCGGCTCCTCTACACCGGAGCGACGCTGCGGCGATGGGTGCGCACGTACGCGGGCGCGGCCGACCGGCGTGCGCTGCGGGCCTGCCTCGTCCGCGGGCTCGTCGCCGGGGTGCGCACCAGCCCGCGCCCCAATGAGCAGGTGCTGCCCGACTCCGGGCCCGCCGCGCCAGCACCGCGCCTCGCGCGCTAGCCAGCACCGCGCAGCAGCAGGTCACGGCGACGGGCTGGCAAGTCAGCCCTGGTCAGGCCGCCGGTAACGTGCGAATGTTAAACCGAGTCCCCCGCCCAGGTGGTAGCTGGAGGGTCGATTATGGGCCGGGATGTCCCGTCCATCACTATTTCCCAGCACGATCGCCGCGCATACCGCGAGAAGGTCCGCCGATGCCTGGACGTCCTCGCCCGCATGCTGCGCGAGTCCAGCTTCGACATCGAGCCGCGGCACGTGGGCATGGAAATGGAGCTCAACCTCGTCGACGCGGACGGCCTGCCGGCCATGACGAACACCGCGGTCCTGGCCGCGATCGCCGATCCTAGCTGGGCCAGCGAGCTGGGCCGGTTCAACCTGGAGATCAACGTGTCGCCGCGGCCGCTGTCCGGCGAGGCGCTCGGCGCGCTGGAGGACGACGTGCGCAGCAAGCTCGCGCACGCCACGAGCCGGGCCCTCGCCACCGGCACCCGGCTGGTGATGATCGGCATTCTGCCCACGCTGCGTCAGGACGACGTGACCGACGAGGCGATGTCCGCCAATCCGCGCTACCGGCTGCTCAACGAGCAGATGATCGCCGCGCGAGGCGAGGACATGCGAATATGCATCGAGGGGCCGGAGCGGCTGCTCACCCATGTGGGCACGATCATGCCCGAGGCGGCCTGCACCAGCGTGCAGTTCCACCTGCAAGTGAGCCCGGAGTCGTTCGCCAGCTATTGGAACGCGGCCCAGGCCATGGCCGGGATTCAGGTGGCGCTGGCCGCGAATTCGCCATACTTGTTCGGCCGCGAGCTCTGGCGGGAGACCAGGATCCCGCTGTTCGAGCAGGTCACCGACACCAGGCCGGAGGAGCTCCAGCAGCAGGGCGTACGGCCCAGGGTGTGGTTCGGCGAGCGGTGGATCAGTTCGGTCGTTGATCTCTTCGAGGAGAACCTGCGCTACTTTCCCGCGCTGCTGCCGCTCCGCGAGGACGAAGATCCGGCGGCCGCGCTGGAGAACGGCGAGGCGCCCACGCTCGCCGAGCTGACCCTGCACAACGGCACCGTCTACCGGTGGAACCGGCCGGTGTACGCGGTGGACGACGGCAAGCCGCACCTGCGAGTGGAGAACCGGGTTCTGCCCGCCGGGCCGACGGTCGTCGACGTGGCCGCCAATGCCGCCTTCTACTGCGGGCTGGTCCGGGCGCTCGCCGACGCGGAGCGGCCGGTGTGGACCCAGATGTCATTCAAGGCCGCGGCCGACAACCTCCTCGAGGGATCGCGGCACGGGATCGCCGCGCGGGTGTTCTGGCCCGGCATCGGCGATGCGCCGGTCACCGAGGTCACCCTGCGCCGGCTCCTCCCGCTGGCCTTCGAGGGACTGTCCCGGTGGGGCGTGAAGACCGATGACGCTGACCGATTGCTGGGGATCATCGAGCAGCGCTGCCTCACCGGCCGAACCGGCGCGACCTGGCAGACCCAGACGGTGCACCGGCTGGAGCGCACGCTCGACCGGTGGGAGGCGCTGCGCCGGATGACTCAGGGTTATATCGAGCGGATGATCACCAACGATCCGGTGCACACCTGGTCGGTTCTGTAGCCCTGGCGGCTCACCCGTCCGCTGGGCCGGGCGGCGGGCTCGTCTGCGAGCGATATGTTCGGTTTTATCCCGCGTAGATCACGCACTGTAGCTTCGCCACTCCTACGGGTGGGCATACCAGCCAGGCAACGGCTCGGACGCTCGTATGGGGGTGGCGCCATGACGAACAGGCCGACCGGGACTCCGGCTCGGCAGGCTGCCGCGGCGGGGCAGCCCGCCGCCCCGGCGCCTGGGCGGCCGCAGCCGCCACCGCGCGCGCTGCGGCTGCGAACCGTGCTGATCGACGAGGCCATGGCACGGCGGTATGTCGCCGAGCTGATCGGCACGGGGCTGCTGGTGTTCTTCGGGGCAGGCGCGGCGACGGTCAACTTCGGCTTCCGTGCCTTCGGCAGCAGCGCCGCCGCGGGCATCCTGCTGACCG
Source organism: Streptosporangiaceae bacterium (assembly GCA_030038295.1). Lineage (GTDB taxonomy): Bacteria > Actinomycetota > Actinomycetes > Streptosporangiales > Streptosporangiaceae > JAJYUU01. The sequence goes on along the minus strand of JASHPF010000404.1, from coordinate 714 downwards.
GTCTGGTCTTCGGGCTGGTGCTGCTCGGCCTGGTTGCGATCATCGGACCGATATCCAGCTGCCACGTCAATCCGGCGGTCACGCTTGGTGCCTTCCTGACTAAGCGCATCCCGCCCATTGACCTGATCGGCTACTGGGTCGCCCAGCTACTGGGCGGGCTGCTGGGAGCGCTGCTGCTGCTGTGGGTCATGCACAGCTCGCCGTTCTACTCCAAGGCGAGGATCGGCCTCGGCGCCAACGGCTACGGCCGGCTGTCGCTGCTGCACACTTCCGGCGGGGGTGCGTTCCTCGCCGAGGTCATTCTCACCGCGGTGCTGGTGCTGGTGGTGCTCGCCGCCACAGCTAAGGGTGCCAGCGCGGCGGTGGGCGGCGTCGTGGTCGCTGTCACGCTCGCGCTCGTCAACATCACGGGCATTCCGATCGATGGTGCCTCGGTAAACCCGGCGCGCAGCTTCGGGCCGGCGATCGTCGTCGGCGGGCTGGCGCTGAGTCAGCTCTGGCTGTTTCTCATCGCGCCGCTCGTCGGCGCCGTCCTCGGCGTCGCGGTGTACCTGCTGTTCCACCGGAGCGGAGCTGCCGCGGCCGGAGCTGACGCGGCCGGAGCTGACGCGGCCGGAGTCGGCCGCGGCGCCACCCCGGCTGGACGCCCCGCCGTGACCCGGCCCGCCGCCGGCCCGGATGAGGCGACACCCTCGGCTGCCGGCCAGGCGGCTG